>JAJZCR010000002.1 GCA_021851715.1 Planctomycetota bacterium | reverse complement strand
ATCGCATCCAGACGAACCCGTTCGTTAGCCGACATAAGTAAGTTTTCCATTCTGTCTGGTATACCCCAGACTCGAAGGTGACACTTCTATTTCGGCTAAGGGGTGACAATTCTACTTCGGTACAACAACCAAGTAAAGCCCGCGGTTGCACCACCGTCTAAAATTACTTAAACTGTTAGGCAATTGGGAGGAACAATCGGCGAACAGGTTTTTGGAGCGTGCGGTTAACCTTGGCTGAAAGGCGATGCCTGACCGGCGAGTGTTAATTGCAAGCTACCTGATCTGGGCGTAAATGTTGTACGGGGATATCTTGGGGAAAAAAAATAAAATAAACATCGGCTTTGTGGGGTTGAATTTCGGCCACTGGGTTATTGAACAACAGATTCTCACGGGTTCCGGAGCACCGCTGTTTCACCTGGCGGGCATCTGTGATCAAAATGAGGCGCTGCTGAAGTCGCGGGCGGCGCAATACGGCGTGCGGGCCTTTGATTCGCTCGATTCCATTCTGGCGGAGAAGACCATTGACGCCATTGGTCTGTTTACGCCGCCGGTAGGTCGGGCGGATCTGGTACGACGTATTATTCGAGCCGGTAAACATGTCATCACCACTAAACCCTTTGAACGCAATTCAGCGGCGGCGCTGGCGGTGCTGCAAGAAGCCCGATCATTGGGGCGAACGGTGCATATCAATTCGCCAGGACCGCTGCTCACTGCAGATTGGCAGCAGGTGGAACACTGGCGACGGCAGCACAACCTGGGCCGACCAGTAGCTGCACACTTCAGCACATGGTCCAGTTACCGGGAACAGCCGGACGGCACATGGCTGGACGATCCGGAACGCTGCCCCGTGGCTCCGATATTTCGCCTGGGCATCTACAGCATCAATGACATGGTAAGGTTGCTGGGGCCGGCGGAATCGGTGCAGGTAACCAGCTCCCGCCTGATGACGCGACGAGCCACTCCGGATAATGCCCATCTGACGCTGCAATTCAAAAACGGTGCCATCGGCGGTATTTTCGCGTCGTTTTGCGTGAATGATGGCGATTTTTACGCAGATGCGATGGTGTTAAATTTTGAAAACGGCACGGTGTACCTTAACGCCGGAGCCCCTGCCCAATCGCGGGAAATGATACCTCTGCAACTGGTGATGCGGACCGGTGAAACCTGCCGCGTGGTGGATCAGACGGTGGTGCCGCGTGCCAATCGGGCGGGAAGCTATCAATGGGATGTGCTGTACCGGGCCGTCAGCGGGGAACAGATTGACGATATCGTAACACCGGAACAGGTGGCCCAGGCCATCGCCATTGTGGAAGCCATGGCGCAGGCCCAACACTCCCAACGGTGTGAGCGTGTCGGTGAGATTCCAGGCCAATCGACACCGTCCACCCGTTGATACTGGCGCTGTGTCGCCGTGGCTCAAAATCATGGATAAAAGCCGATGAAACGAGTTCGTGTGGGTGTTATTGGTGCCTGGGGTCATCTGGGGTCGGTGCTGGAACAGATTGAACTCATGCCGATCGTGGAAATTTCCGGCCTGGCAGGTGTCTTTCCAGAAGATCGCCATGACCGGGTGCAACAGGCCTATCCCAAGGCGGCCCGGGCCAAAGTCTACAGCACGTATCAGGAAATGCTGCAATCGAACCGGCCGGATATTGTGGTGATCGGAACCCGGCCGGATCAAATTGGCGTGGCTGCCTGTGCCGCGGCGCAGGCGGGCTGTCATCTCATTTGCGAAAAGCCGCTGGCCATTGAAGTGTCGACCCTGGCCCGTTTATGGACCACGGTACAAGCCCGCGCCGTGGCATGCATTACCATGCTGGCCAACGCTGATCGACCGGCGATTCGGGCAGCAGCCCGGATGGTGCGCAGCGGAGATCTCGGCACTGTCGCGGTGGTGAATGTGCGAAAATCTTATCGGTGGGGCGAGCGGCCGGAGTGGTTCGGGCGGCACGAGTTCTACGGCGGCACCATTCCGTGGATCGGCATTCATGCCTTGGACATCCTCTGGCAGGTTACGGGGAAGCAAGTCGTGACGGTGGCGGCACGGCAGGGGAATTTGGCACATCCGGAATTACCCGGTTGCGAAGATCATGCGGCGATGCTGCTGGAACTGGAGGGTGGAGGCGTGTGTACCATCAGTGTGGATTTTCTGCGGCCGGCTGGTGCGCCAACCCACGGCGATGACTGGATCAGGGTGATCGGTTCGCGCGGACAGCTTGAGGCCTACCTGGATCGCGGCCCCAACGGCACGTGCCATGCCATTCTGGGCAACGCTGCGGGCCAGGACGTGAAGGTGCCGGAGGCAGGGCACGTTTTTCAGCGATTCATTCAGACCATTGGCACCGGAAAAGCCGGCGAGTTGCAGGCCGATACGGCCGAGGCGTTTCGCACCACGTATTTAAGCCTGCAAACCCGACAGGCGGCGGAACAGGGCGGCATTTATCACATTGACGACCGGTATAGTCCGGCATGGGTGCAACAGTCCTCCGGCCGGCAGCCGGGGTAATAGAATATAATGTGCGCCGCCGGGTACAGACACCCCGGGCAACGAATGCGGAAAAGCACAATTGGAAATATGACAGGAGTATGTATGCAGGTAGAAACTTCTATTTTCAATAATTGTGTGCTGCAGCGCAACGGCAGCAATGTCAGCGAGGCTTTCATCAGCGGTACCACCGATGCCGTCGGTGCAGTCGTCGTTCAGGTGAACCGCGGCGGCCGTGTGCTGGCAGGGTTTCGTGGGAAAAAGGTGGGGCAGGCGAAAAACGGGCGGTTTGAAGGGTGGGTGACGGGCATACCCGTCGGAGGACCCTATCGGATTGAGGTGCGCGTCCTGGACACGGCGGAAAAAATTGCGGATCACACCGCTGTCACCAATGTGCTGGTGGGAGATGTGTGGTTGCTGGCGGGGCAGTCCAACATGGAAGGCGTGGCGCGACGGAGCAATGCCCTGCCGACACATCCGATGGTGCACGCGTTTTTTATGGACGACCACTGGGGGGTGGCCCGGGATCCGCTGCATGCTTTGTGGGCGGCCGTCGATAAGGTGCATGCAATTATCGGCTGTCCAACCTTGAAGAAAGATCGATACGTGGGACCGGGCATGGCCTTTGCACAGGAAATGTGGCGGCTTACCAGGGTTCCGCAGGGCTTGATCGCGGCGGCCCATGGCGGCACCTCCATGGAGCAGTGGAATCCAGCCCGCAAAGACGAAGGAACCAACAGCTTGTACGGTGCGGCGATGCGGCGGGTGCAAAAAAATGGCGGACGCATTGCCGGCGTGGCATGGTATCAGGGTGAAAGCGACTGCGGGGCCCAGCAGGCGGAGCTTTACACCGCGCGGATGCGGGAATTGGTGGCGGCGCTGCGGCGCGATTGCAACCATGCTTTACTTCCATTTGTGGCCGTCCAGATTTCCCGCGTGGTGGAAAACGATTCCAACTGGTGGAACATCATTCGCGAGCAGCAGCGGCAGTTGCCGCAAAGCATCGACCGTCTGGCACTGGTGCCGGCCATTGATCTGCCATTGGATGACGCCATTCATATCGGCGGCAGCGGTATCAACCGGCTGGGCCGCCGGATAGCACACGCCATGGGCAATCTGCGTGGCTACAAAAAGGCGCACCGGGCACCGATTCGCCTCAAGTCCATCGAGATCGGGCAGATAGAAGATAACGGTGCGGTGGAAGTGGTGGCTACTTTTGCCGATGTGGTGGGAAAACTGGTGGCTTCCGGACGCCCCGTCGGGTTTGCGGTGGTCACTGATCAAAGAGCCGTCAACGTAGTGGACGTGAAACTGCAGGGCAGCAAAGCCCGGATACTAACGCGGCTGACCTTGCAGGAAGCAGCCGGTGCCGCGATCTATTACGGGTATGGCTGCAACCCGGTGTGCAACATCACCGATGAAGCGGATCGGTCAATTCCCGCATTCGGACCTCTCCGGTTATCCACAGCGCAATAAGTCCGTGCAGTGCCGACGGACGCACCCGGTTTACTTGGTGACATCCGGCGACGGTGCCGTGGGCAATTCTGTACCCATGGCCGCAAAGCCTTCCAGCACGTTTTTCATTTGCGCCGATTCGCGTTTGGAATTGTACACAGCCCAGCCCAGTGCCAGCACACAGCCTGCGGCAATGGCCCAGGGAATCCAGGTATAGTGCGACACCACCACGGGGGATGGCGTGGGCATCCGCGCCGAAAGGGCATTGATGAACCGGGGATCAAAGGGCAAAATCAATGGAATCACCAGTAAAGACACCATGTTCATCACCTTGATGAGCGGGTTGATGGCAGGGCCGGCGGTATCTTTGAGCGGATCCCCGACGGTATCGCCGGTAACGCCGGCCTTGTGTCGCTCGGAACCCTTGCCGGTATTGCGGTCGTGGTCCCGCGGTTCATCTTCAATCACCTTTTTGGCGTTGTCCCATGCTCCGCCGCTGTTGGCCATAAATACCGCCAGCAGTTGCCCGGAAAGAATGGCACCCGCCAAAAATCCAGCCAGGGCCAGCACCCCCAGTAGAAACCCGACCAATACGGGCGAAAGCACCGCCAGCAAACCCGGGCCAATAAGTTCCCGCTGAGCCTCCATGGTGCATATATTGACCACCTGGCCGTAATCCGGCCGTTTGTTGCCATTCCAGATTTCCTTGTCGCGGAATTGCACCCGACATTCCTGCACCACCAGGTGCGCCGCCCGACCGACGGCCCGTATGGTCATGGATGAAAACAGCAGCGGCACCGCCCCGCCAATCAAAATGCCCACGAACAGCCGCGGATTGGTAACGCTTAGCAAACTCGTTACCGCGTTATAAACCGCACTGGTCAGGTGGCTCTGGGCGGATCCGCCGCCGGTGCCGATCACCGTGATAAATGCGGCAAACAAACTCACCGCCGCCACCACCGCACTGCCAATGGCGATACCCTTGGTCACAGCCTTGGTCGTGTTGCCTGTGGCATCCAAATCCGCAAGCACCTGTCGGGCCTCGGCGTAGGCCGCCTCGCCCATGGCCGCCCGGTCGTAGCCCATTTCGCCGATACCGTTGGCGTTATCCGCCACCGGTCCAAATACATCCATGCTGATGGTATTGCCCGTCAGCGTCAGCATGCCAATCCCGGACATCGCCACGCCATAAGCCACAAACGGTGGCGTAGCACCCCAAAAAATCAGGATACTGGCCATGAGCGCCCCGGCAATAATAATGATGGCCCAAACGCTGCTTTCCAGCCCTACCGCCAGTCCGTGAATAATATTGGTCGCATGACCGGTGGAACATGCCTTGACCAGGCTGCGCACCGGGCCGTGTTCAGTACCGGTAAAATGTTGCGTCGCGTAACTCAGGGCCATCGCTAGCAGAATGCCGCAGAAGGTTACCTCCGCCGGGCGCATATCCAGCCCGTGAATTCCAAAATTCGTCCACCATGTGGCATGGGCCTCAGCGGTGGCCAACAAGTGATCGTGGGCCAGCATCTGCGGACTGAAACGCAGGTAAAAAAACCCCAAAATCATAAATCCGATGGTGCTCAGCGTTGCGCCCATGCGAAATCCGAAATTGAGCGAGCCCAGCGCTTCCTGCACGCCGCCTTTATTTTCGGCGCGCACGCTGAAAGTTGAAATAATATCAGAGACCACGCCAATGGCCTGCACCAGCAGCGGAAAAAGCACTCCTTTGTGCCCGAATGTGGCCCAACCCAGAATCATGGCCGCCACCATGGTGACTTCGTAACTTTCAAAAATATCCGCGGCCATTCCGGCGCAGTCGCCTACATTATCGCCCACATTGTCGGCAATGGTGGCGGCATTGCGCGGATCATCTTCGGGAATATCTTTTTCGATTTTTCCCACCAGATCCGCCCCGACATCGGCAGCCTTGGTGTAAATTCCACCGCCCACGCGCATAAACAGCGCCAACAGCGTACCGCCGAACCCAAATCCCAACAGTGCCTCTGGTGCCCGATCGCCGAAATACATGAAAATCAGCGTTGCGCCCAGGAGGCCCAACCCCTCGGTTAACATGCCCGTCACGGTTCCGGTGCGATAGCCAAGCTGCAACGCCTTGCCGAAGCCCTGCGGGGCAGCCGCCGCCACGCGAAGATTGCCCTGCGTAGCGGTTAACATGCCCACCGTACCCACCGTCAGCGAAAAGATGGCCCCCATCAAAAAGGCAATGGCCCGGCCAATGGGCAAATTAGCTCCCGCCGTCGTATGCCAGCTCGCCGTCGCCAGCAGCACCAGTGCCAGCAGCCCGATGATGGGCATTAAGGTTCGCCGTTGACGGGCCAGATACGCACTGGATCCTTCGCGGATGGCGTGGCTGATTTCCTGCATTTTCGCGGTACCGCGATCGGCCCGCTGCACCATGCGCATCAGCATCCACGCATATAAAATGCTGCATATTGCCACCCCCAGCACTGCAAAAATCATGACCCTTTCATAAAGGGCGAAATGGGATGACCACAGGAACCCGAAAGGAATGAAGTGCGCCGCGGCTGTTTTTGACGCCCCGGCCGCAAATGGAAATATGGCCGGTGCCGCCTGGGCCAGTTGCACCAGGGCCAGAAGCCCGGCCATCGCCGCCAGAAACAGCACGGATCGCGTCCAGCCAGGACGTTGGTACCAAGATCTCTTTTGAAATCGCATGAATGATCTCCAAAATCCGCCGATAATTCCACACCTCGGCGACCGCCGCTGAGGTGATGTCCCATTTTTGGCAATGATATGCGGTGGTACAGGCCGCGATGACCTTTACCAGCCCGCTATCATCACCATCGTATGTAGCATGCCATCAAAAAGAGTGTCCGCCTTCAAGAAATTCCTCCGTATCCACCTGAAATTCTAACATAACCCCTGGTGTTTGTCACCGCCCCCCGTTTTGTGGGTATATTGGATTGTACTGGAGGTTTGTATGATGAACGAATCGATCACTTTAGTGCCCGCCGGTCCGGAAGATGTGCCCGGCATTGTCGAGTTATGTCTATCGGTGGAACGCCAGCACGAGGCTTATTGGCCACTGCGGTGGCAGCTTCGTTCCGATCTTCGCCAGCGCTATCATCGTTGGCTGGAAAGTAATTTAACCACAGCGCGATGGCTGATTCTTTGTGCTAAAGCCGGTGCCTCCGCGGGGCCGGTGCCGCCTTTGGTCGGAGTGCTGGTGGCAGCCATTCAGGAAGAGATTCCAATTTATTTGTATCGTGAGTACGCTTTTATTCATGATATGGCGGTGATACCGGAATATCGCCGCCGTGGGGTGGCCGATAAATTGCTGCAAGAGGCACGCTGCTGGGCCGGCCGACATGGCGTCAATCAAATTCGCGCGATGGTGGCAGTGGAAAACCACGCCGCCACTGAACTCTTCAGCCAGGCCGGCTATCGAGCAACTTATCGGGAAATGGTACAGGCCGCGGAATAGCAACACTTGCTCTTCATCAGCGCGGAACCAACGCCAAGCCTGCGTAGGCAACGCAGGCCAGCCTCCCGGGCTCTGCGGCCAGGGAACTATGGCACCCCACACACAGGTGCCTACTTGGCGTGCTCCATGGTCGCCACGCGTGCGCGGACAGTCGCATACCCACCGGAAGGAAGTTTGGCCAGAGCTTGCTTATACCAGTGTATAGCCCGCCGACGGATGACATTCTTCATCAGGCCATGGTATCCGGACGAGAGGGTCCACCACTGATTGCCCAGGACAAGTTGCCCGGCAGGAACTTGTGGATCGGCCATGTCCGCATGGGCAGCACCGGCAAGTCCGGGTTGCCGGCAATGTTCCAGATAAGGCAGACCCGCGTGCCAGCGTGCGGCAACAAAGCACGTATATTCTCCCACCTGCTGATTGGCCGTAGAGTTGGTGGGTGATGCGGCCAAGGTTTTGACCGCGGCGGCATACTGGCCATGGAGTATGCGCACCTGAATTTGCAGGTCTTTGCAGACATGCCGGAGCGATTCCAAATGCGGATCATCGGCACGCGTCAGGCAGCGCCGGGCGTCTATGATAAACCGGTTGGCTGATCGAAAGCCCTTGGTGTGAATAAGCTCCGTGAAACCATCGCCGATTTGGCCCGCGGCCTGACGGTAAATCTTAATGGCCTTTTCATGGGCCAGCGGGCCAAGTGCCAGCAGGGGATGACGGGAGGGCAGTTGCCACCACAGGTCGCCCAGGTCGATGGCGGCGACCGCGTCCAGCGACTTGCGCCGGGTGAGTTGTTCTATGTGCAGGAGGGATGGATAGGCGGCGTGCTGGGCGGCGGCATTACCCTTGGCCTGGGCATCAGAGGCCCGGGACATAAGCCAGCAGTAAACTGCCGTTCGCGCCAAAGCTGCCGCATCACCGGGTTTCATACGCAGATCTTTTTCATCCGCCAGATGCTGTTGATAGGCCAATTCCAGCACGACCAGCCGCCGACTCAGCGTTGGTATCACCCGCAGGTACCAGGCGTTGTTGAGGGCCTGGGCGCACTGGAAAGAGGTCGCCAGAAGCCTACGCGCCGGCAGATAGGCGTTTTGCTGCATGGCCTGGCGGCCCCAATG
The DNA here is from genome assembly GCA_021851715.1 of Planctomycetota bacterium. GTDB lineage: Bacteria > Planctomycetota > Phycisphaerae > WQYP01 > WQYP01 > JABEVA01. The sequence continues at coordinate 86,405 of JAJZCR010000002.1, read as the reverse complement.
GTAGCTTTGCTTCATCAGATACGTGCCGTCCCAGTGGTCCTGCAGATTCGGAAAGGTGGCCTTGCAGGCCTGAGCCAATAATTTCCATGGGTTAACGTTATAATTCCAGCAGATCGCCAGCAGTGGCCCGGGCAGCGATTCCGCCCAGCCCTTGGCGGCGGCAATTTTCCAGCAAAGGGTCAAGCCTACGTACTGATGGCGGCGGAGTTTATGGCCGAAGGATACGTATGTACGTAAAAGATAATTCATGAACTCGGAACTGGTGTAGGCGTTCATCCGTCCATACTTCAATCGGAACATCTGGGAAAAGTATTGGCGGTCCGCGGCCTGAGCGGCGTGCGATGGAACCGCAGAACGATGCCTGGGCAGATGTTCAAGCGATATCCTGATCATCTGGCAGTGGGCGGTTGCCAACCAGGTGAACTGTACGGTCAGAACCGCAATGATGGATTTCCATTTCATGGGCAATTTCGTAAGCATGATTACGCCTCCCGTACAATTTTTGTGACAATGCAGACGCCCAAGTGATTTACCGAGTATAGCCACTGCACCGGGCAATGCAACACGCGCCGACCGCAGACCGGCCGGGGAGATATTGGTCCATGTTGTCAACAATATGCGGCATGGTACGCCGGTCCGGTTATTCCGCAGTCTTCGAGGTGATGATGTGCCATGGCTCCGGGTTGGAGCGCTGGCACCCCGGCCCTGCCAATGGGCGGTCCGGCGACCGGCGTTGATGGGTATGTTGCAATTTCCGGCCGCATCCGGCGGGTGGAAAACTACCGTCCTGCCAGCGCCTGGTGGCGCACAGGGCGGCGTTGAATGGCGCGGTCTATTCCGGGCAGTACGTAATCGCGGGCCACCACTTCCCAGCTCATTTTCTGGGCCAGATCGTAGCCGTTCTGCAGCAGTTTGGCAAAATGCCGCTCCTCCGTCGGAAGACGGCTGTAAAGCGTGGCGGCAATCTGCCCGGCGACGCTGTCTTCAATGCTGTCGCGCGCAGCACGATCAATGGCCAGAATGTCCGCCAGCGAATTGCGGTTGATCTGGGCGGCGGCGGTGTAATCCACCTGGAGGATATTGTCCACGGGCTTGGAGGCGGCGGCTCTGCGGGCGAAGCCGGCGCAGCCGCAGAGCTCGGTAAACACGCAGATGCCCCCGAAAGAGATGGGCTCCACCTGGGCGATGCCGAAGGGTTCATAAATGGATTGACCGAATTCCACGTCCGAACCTTTGCGGATATCCATGAAATCCATATCCTGGGGCATGCGATCACCGCAGGTCTGGCGACTGAATCCGAATTGGTTGAGGTAGATGATTTTTCCATTTCGGCCGCGGGCATTGAATTCCTGCACGCCGGCATAATAGGCGGCTTCGCCGCCGGTGAGGTCCGGATAGCCCTCCCGGTGGGCCACCGGCCATTTGTAACCGGCTTCCATGTTGAGCACATCGTCGGACCGGCGGGCGGAGGTTTCGGTGGAAAGCACAAACACCACCGCGGTTTTATGGTCACGGCGCAGCAGCGGTTCCAGATGATCCATCACGCGAAGATCGCGCCACAATCCCTTGGATAGCACCAGGCGGGTGACGTGGGTAAATACAAAATCCGGCTCAAAGCCCAGCAGATTCCGGCAATAGCGGCGGAGGCGATCGCGGGCCGCAAGCTTTTCCGTCAGCGAAATGGCAAAGGCGGGCACGCCGTTGTAAGCCAGATCAATGGATTGTTTTTCAAACGCCCGATCCATGAAGCGCAGTTCGCGGACCACATCATCGCCGACCGCGAGAATGTTATCACAGTGGCGGGCGGCATCCACCAGTGGATATTTGTAAAAGGCCTCCTGTGTGCCGAAGACATTATTCACATTAAGCTGATGCTGATGGGCGTAGTTGAGGGCATTGTAGAAAGCGATGTCATGGCCGGGATGTTCTTCCACAAGGCGGCGCATCGGAGCCACTTCATGGGCGTAGAAGATGGTGCGGAAACGGTCCGGGGCGAGCATGTGGGCGGCCAGTGCGGTGGGCATGCCCATGTATTCATGGGAAAGAATCACCGCCGGTTCGGGACCTTCCGGGCAACCCACCGCATGCAGGGCTTCCAGCGCCGGCTCGGCAATGCGGCAGTATTGTTCATAATCCCAGATCCATTCATACTTGTTGGATTGAATGGCGTATTCTTCAAACAGGCGATATTTGAAGGCGTTGGAGCGGGCCTGATCATAATGGTTCACGTTCAGCAACAGCACTTCGGGGAAGGCTTTCACGCCGGTGGCGGAATCAAAAAATACCTTGCGCCCGTACACGATATTGACATGAAATTTTCGTTCGATTTCGGCAAAGGCGTGGCCGAAGGGATGCCGCACGATGCCGTCCATGGAACTGTACAAAACTTCGCCATTGCTACCCAGTCGCGTGGCCGCGGAGCCATCGGTGGAAAACAGCGGCCCGACAAGAATGTCACGGTCCACCTGGCTGGACCACGTTTGCGAGGTCAAAAGTCCCTGGAGAACCGCGCCGATACCACCGATTTTTTGGACGGCTTCGTGGGTTACATGTACAACAGATTTCATGCCAAAGATCCCTTCGTGGTTGCCGGAATGGTCCAATAAGTTCCGCGCCCGACGTTTATCCATCGGTTATATGGAGCGATGAGGTTGAACATATCAGCGATGCCGCGGCCCATGCCGGGGTATGGTCATCGAAAAGCGGGCCGGCTGCAACAGTAAAGACCAGCGCACCGCTCCCGCTTGACCGAACCCGGGCCTACGGCCATGATGCCGACAGCGGCGATTGGGATTTTTTGCAATCAAAGCTGCATGAGTGCCGACGATGAACAATCTGAAAACGGCGATCAAGGAAATAGAAGCTGTGGTGGAACCGCGCTGGCCGGTGATGGTGGCCCTGCTGGCTGCGGGCGGCATTTATGTGGCGATGCCGCCGGCCATGGCGCTGGGCGGACGGTGGACTTTGCTGGTACTGGTAAGCTCGCTGCTGGTGCCGGCGATGGTGACGCATCGCATCGGCAAGCATCGATTGAATATGATCATCGGCCTGAGCATCAACGGGGTGGTAAGCTTTTTTGAACTGACCTCTCTGGTCTTGCTGATCCGGCAATTGCCGGATCCGGCCACCAAGCCGGTTCTGCTGCTGCAATCCGCAGTTGCGTTATGGCTGACGAATGTGCTGGTGTTTTCGCTGTGGTATTGGCGGCTTGACGGTGGCGGGCCGCGGGCCAGGCACATTCACACTTCGCGGGGAACCGGTTGGTTTTTGTTCCCGCAAATGCTGCTGCCGGCCCAGGCCGGTGAGCACTGGGTGCCCAAATATGTGGATTACCTCTTTCTGGCGTTTAATACCAGCACGGCCTTTTCGCCCACGGATACCGCGGTTTTGGCGCGGCCGGCCAAATTATTGATGATGGCCCAGTCCTTGATTTCCGTAGCGATTGTCGCATTGGTGGCGGCCCGGGCGGTGAATATTATTTAGGCGGAATTCCGGCACCATGAAGTGGCAATCATTTATTCATACCCAGCGGCTACGGAAAGTCCTGTATGCCCAGCGGTTAAGGGCGCTTCAGCAACTGGCCAAGTGGGGCGTGCGCGAGCAGACCCTGCTGGTGATGCTGGCCTTCCTGATCGGCCTGGCCACCGGGGCGGCCACCTGGGTGTTTAAGGAATGCGTGGAATTTTTTCATCGCTATTTGTTTGTGCCGCTGGCGGCAAAATCCGGAGCGACAAGCCACTGGCAAAGCTATGTGTTTTTACCGCTGGCTCCGATGGCCGGCGGCCTGTTGTTGGTGCTGTGGCGCAAGCTCTGGAGCCGCGATAAATCGCCGGTGCATGGCTTGGCCGGCGTGTTGCTTTCCTTAACGCGGGAGTCCGGCCAACTCCATCCGTCGCTGGGCGCGGAAACCATCATTGCCAGCAGCCTGACCATCGGTTCCGGCGGCTCCGCCGGTCCGGAAGCCCCCATTGCCATCATCGGATCATCCATCGGCTCGCTGGTCGGCAATAGCGTGGGTATTTCGCGGCGCAACTTACCGGTGTTGATCGGATGCGGGGCTGCGGGTGGAATCAGCGCCGTATTCGGAGCGCCGATCGCGGGTGTGCTTTTTGCGGTGGAAGTTATGCTGCGCGATTTTTCCATCCGCACGCTCACGCCGGTGGTCATCAGTTCGGTAATTTCCACCACCATGTACAACGCCATTGTCGGCTCCACCCAAACCAGCGGCCTGTTCCAAATGCCGCTCAACACCAGCAATCTGGTCTTTAACTTTCCGGAGTTGCCCTGGTATTTGTTTTTAGGGGTGGTGTGCGGAATGTTGGCGGTGGTCTTTACGCAGGCCATGACCTGGGTCGAAGATATCGCCCAGCGGCGCAACGCACGCATCAGAACATTTTTTTACCCCATGCTGGGAGCGGGCCTCGCCGGAGTGTGCGGCATTGTGGTGCTGGCGCTGTTTCGCGATAATCCGTTCATGGCCCATCGGTTTGCCCAGGGCTACGTGCCGATCTTTTCGGATGGCTATCCAACCATTCGTCGAGCCATTGATTCGAACTGGTATAACGGCCTGCACCACTTTAATGGACATAGCGTGCGCATCGGGCTGGAATTTCTGCTGGTGATATGCCTGCTGAAAATAGCAGCCACCTCGTTGACGCTTGGATCCGGCGGTTCCGGCGGCATCATCGCCCCGGCCCTGTTTATCGGCGCAGCCGGTGGTGGAGCACTCGGCATTGTCTTGCATGCGTACAATCCGCAAATTGAGCCGGCTACGTATGCCCTGGTGGGTATGGGATCGGTCTTGGCCGCGACTATTCAAGCCCCGCTCACGGCCATCATCCTGCTTTTTGAACTCACCAGGAATTATGCCGTCATGTTGCCGATCATGCTTTCGGCCGTTACCGCCACGGTGATTCAGCAGGTCTTCATCGGGGAAAGCCTGTACACACTGCCGCTGAAAAAACTGGGCGTGAAACTCGGATCGGCGGTGGGCCTCAGTGCGCTGCAACGGATCAGTCTGGATCAAATACCATTAATCACCTCCACAATGGCCCGTCCCGACGAGCCGCTATCCGTTATTTTGCAGCGCAGTGCGGAAGCTTCAGTGAGCGATTTTGTGGTGGAGGATCACAAGGGTAATTACCTGGGCATGTTAACGCTCGATGATCTAAAGCCCATTATGCTCGAGCCGGAGGCCGCTCCGCTGCTGTTGGTGGGTGAAGTGCTGCGCACGGATGTGCCGCCGCTGAAAATAACCGACACCATCGCAACCGCCGTAGAGGCATTTTCGCGTCATGACATATCCCACCTGGCGGTGCTGGCAGCGCCCCAAACCGGCGGCGCGCCCCCGGCCATTTTGGGGTTGCTCTCGCGGTCGGACTTGATGCGGCGATACTATCAGGAAATAAGCACGACGTAGACCGGCAGGCAATTATCTTTAGTTCATCGCTTCAAGTTTGCCGCAGCATACATAATTATAGGACGTTCCGCCACAGCGCCTCCGACCGCACCCTCGCAGTGGCAATTTGATTTCCGCAGACCCGATAAAAGAAATTCATGTTTCCGCGTCCGAGAACCGATTCAATCAGTGCGGGTCAACGGCCGCGCCGGAGCACGAGCCAAAGCTTGCAGGCACCGAAATTAACAGGGTGCAACGCTCCGGCCAGAAGTGGGTTTTGTTTTGTCGCTGGGCACTTGCAGACCGGCCTGAAAAACCGGGTGGGTGTCGCCGTGAAATCAAAAGGAAGTGGTTATGTTGGCATTGAGTCGTACTGAAGGTCAGAGCATTATCATTGACGGCATCATCGAAGTGAAGGTGGTCAAGTGGTCGCGCAATTCCGTTCGCCTGGCGATTCAGGCTCCGCGGGAAGTTTCCGTCGATCGTGATGAAATCTGGCGGCGCATCCACCCCGGTGAGAAGTCTCCCATGGAAAAAGCCCATCTGCACTGCGGCAACGGATCTGGTACAGCCGGTGCGGCTTCAACGGATCACGCCAATCTGGAATCCCCCCGGCCATCGGCCCGAATGGAGACGCTGCGGGCTCATGGCCTGGTCCGCCACCCACCGGTCTCCACAGGCGGCAGTCATAACGGCACCACCGGGGCAATAATTTAAAAAAACGCCGGATGTTGCAACTTCCAGGAGCTATAATATGAGCGGCGCGCGTGGCGAGCAGCGCAGCTATGCCCCGTTTCCATGGCGCAAGGCGGCAATCGTGCAGGTGGAAACGTGAAACCTGGTAACTTGGCCGTTGGCAGATGATTTAACAGAAAAAGAGTAGCCGATGGGCACGAGAACATGGTTGTTCATTGCGATTTGCAGCGTTTTGACGGCTGTGTCCCTGGGATGGGGCAAAGTTGCCCGCGCACAATCTGTGTCGACATCCATGTCGTCGGGCTCTGCCAATACATCTTCTTCAGATGACCGCGATGACGGCTACACCGGCCATACCGCGGCCAGGGTGTTGCCACCACCCCAGGCACCGCAGCTAACCCGCCGACAAACCATTGCCTTGGCATGGCAGATTGCGCTGGCGGCACATGATTTTTCGCCGGGAATTCTTGACGGCGCCTTCGGCCCAAATTCGCTTATGGCCCTGCGGGAATATGCTGCAGCGAAGTTTCCGGGGCTCAATCCGCTTAATCCGCATGATCCGCGCGTGTTTGACGGCCTGGGTGTCGATGTGAAGCACGTTACCGCCACCTACACCATTTCATCGGCGGACGCACAGGCGGTGGGGCATGAACATTATCACTGGCGGGCGATGGCCGCAGCCGACCGCATGCCCTATGGCTCGCTGGAAGGATGTATCTGCGAAAAGTTTCATTGCACACGACGGCTTTTGCGCCGACTCAATCCGGGAATCCGTCTACGCAGGCTGCAAATGGGGCAAACGATTAATGTGCCGAACATCCGCCCATTTCCAGAGCCGCAGGTGGATTTTGGCCTGCCCGGGGGACTTTCAGCGGTGATCGCCGCGGACAAGGCGGATTTGCCACATCCGCATGTGGCTTACCTGGTCATTAACATCCGGCAGAAGGTGATTCGGGCCTACAACGCCAGCAAGAAGGAAGTGGCCCTGTTTCATTGTTCGATTCCGGCCATTCACGCGGACCTGCCCACGCGCGATGCGTATATCAAGAATATCGCCTTGAATCCCAACTATACTTTTTTTCCGTCGGTATTTAAAAGCGTACATAACATTCATCACCCGCTGCTTATTCCGCCCGGCCCGCGCAACCCTGTGGGCGTGGTCTGGATGGGGCTGAGCATTCCCAATGTGGGAATGCACGGCAATCCGCAGCCGCAGTACATTGGTTTGACCGGTTCGCACGGATGTTTTCGCATGACCAACTGGGATGCGGTCAATTTGCTTACCTTGGTGCATATCGGGCTGCCGGTGTTTTTTGTGAACTCGCCCGTACCCGTTCAAGGCGGGCCACCCGGCCCGGCAGTCGCCAGCCAACCAGACCGAGAATCCGCTGATTCTTCAAACTCCACTACGATCCAGGCCGGTTCTTGATCGATAGTTGACGTTAGCCGTTAGTTAGGTATTATAACCATCCAGTCGCTGCAGTTGTCGTGGCGGCAGAGCCTTGACCCCTTGCAAAGCGAGATGATCATGACCAAAGAAACCGTCAGTCCGTCCGCCCGAGATCAAGCCTTGGAGCGAGCCTTGTCGCAGATTGAAAAGGCCTATGGCAAGGGTGCCATCATGACGCTGGATGGCGTTACCAATCCCCTGGCGATTGCCGGTATTTCCACCGGCTCGCTGGGGCTGGACATTGCTCTGGGTGGCAAGGGCATACCACGGGGCCGCATTGTGGAAGTGTTCGGGCCGGAATCATCCGGTAAAACCACGTTGTGTCTGCACGTCATCGGGCAGGCGCAAAAATCCGGCGGCGTGGCCGCATTTGTGGATGCCGAACACGCCCTGGACCCCACGTGGGCCAAGCGGCTGGGGGTGAGCCTGCAAAATCTGCTGGTCAGTCAGCCCGACACCGGCGAACAGGCTCTGGAAATTGTGGAAATGCTGGTACGCAGCAATGCGGTGGATGTGGTGGTGGTGGACTCCGTTGCCGCCCTTATTCCCAAAGCCGAAATTGAAGGTGACATGGGCGATGCTTCCATGGGTATGCAGGCCCGACTGATGAGTCAGGCCATGCGCAAACTCACCGGCGCGGTATCCAAAAGCAAAACCCTGGTGATCTTCATCAACCAGATTCGCGACAAAATCGGCGTCATGTTCGGCAACCCGGAAACGACCACCGGCGGTCGAGCCTTGAAATTTTACAGCTCCGTGCGCATCGACATTCGGCGCATCAACACCATTAAGGAAGGGGAAGTCGCCATCGGCAATCATGTGCGGGCCAAAGTGGTGAAAAATAAAATTGCCCCGCCTTTCCGCGAGGCTGAATTTGATATTCTTTTTGACAGCGGCATCAGCTACGAAGGCGAACTGCTGGATATGGCCGTCACTGACAGCGTGGTCGACAAAAGCGGGGCCTGGTTCAGCTTTGGGGCGCTGCGGCTGGGACAGGGGCGTGAACAGAGCCGCCTGTTTCTCAAGGAAAATCCGGAAGTGGCCCGCGAGATACGAGAGAAAGTGCTGGCCCGCCGCATGGTGGTGGTCGATGAGAAAAACACGCCTGACACCGTCCATACGTCGGAAAAAACCGGCGAAAAGTCTTCTGCCAAAGTGGAGGGCCGGGAACCCGGACGCCCCACCGCGCGGGAGTCGGCCATGGCGGAAAAGATGGAAAAGTCACCGGCTAAAGCCGGCCGGTAGCGGTGGTGCTCTACTGGGCGCGTGAAAAATACCGCCGGATTAAATACCGATACTGCTCCGGTACATTTCCGATCCTGTGCACGGCCGCTGAATTTTCCAGGGCGGCGGCAAAATTGCCCGAACCACGGGCATGCAATACGTGCAGAACTGTTACGTTGCCGCTGGTCATGGAAGAAAGGCCGGTTTCCGATTTGCTGGATGTGGCCGCGGTGTGGTGGGTAATGCTGGATGAATTTTTCCCAGCCGCCCAGCCCTGACTCTGCCCCGGCGAGCCCGGCCTGCCGGGACGTACCGGCCCGGTGTGGCCCGGCGCAGTCAGCCCAAGTTGAACTTTAAGGATTTTCCGAGCCTGCTCCAGCGCCGCTGAAAATGTGGCCGCACTGCTGCCTCTGGCCGCGATGGCCAGTTTTTGCAGCACCGCCAAAAGCCTGGGATCATGCAGGACTTTTTTTTCCGCCCGGCGGATAGTTGCGGCAAGATGGCGCTTTTCCTGCTGCGTGAGACGGGAAAAATTCTGGAATGCCTGACTGCCCGCAGACATACCTGCCGCACCTGCGGCCATTTGGCGATAGGCGGAATTGCTCAGCAGTTCATGCTGGGCGGCGGCGGCCATTTCTTGTTGGCCCCGGCTGCTGGTAGATGATCCGGATCGGTTGCCAGCGTTGCCTGGTTGCCGGGGCTGAGAATTTGTACGGCGCGGATGGCTTTGGTTTGGCGGCCGAGTTGGCGAAGAGTTGCCTGAGCGTGGATAGGCACCGGGGGTACTCGGTTGGGACGGCTGCGGAACCAGGCCGGATGCCCGCGCGGCCGCCAGCACATTCCACGGTCTGGCCGTCGGCGGCCCCAACAGCAAAACCAGGGCAATAGCCAGCGCCGCCACACCGGTAGCCGCCGCCACCATTCGATTCCGTCGGACATTAAAGGGTGCAGGGCACTTAACATTCCCGATCATGCGCAGGGCGCTGTTTTGAACCAAATGGCGGAAAAGATATTCCACTGGATCGACGGCGCTGGCCTTAAAGCTATCCACCGCGGTCAACAACACGCCGTCAGCACTATTGCCGGCATCCACCATCCAAGCGGTTTCGCCCAAGGATTTGATGGGGGTGCCCAACGTCACCAGTCCCGCACAGACGCTCCACATGGTACCAACCAAGGCCCATGGCGGCAGTACCAGCCACGCCAACAGACCAAGCATCGCGGCAATGATTGCCATGAGATTTGGGTGTTTGAGCCGGAGCGGGCGTTTCATGCCCAGCACCAGGCCCGCCAAGGATACAATCAGCAACATCAGCGCGACGAAGGGATGGCCCAACCAGCAGCCACGGGCCAGGAGCATCACCAGGATGACCAGCGCGGCCACGAGCAGGGCGGGCAACAGGCGATTAGCCAATTCCCCCAAGTATATGCTGCGCCGACAGCGATGGATAAACGCCAACAATTCCGGCGGAGTGTCAGGGCTTGCGGCATGAAGGCGTTGCGTATTCATCGCTTCGATTATCCGTTCCAGTGAATCCATACCCATTGGCCGTTGGCCTGGTTTTTCGCCTGCACCCAGACCCCCTTGGCCAAATAGCGCAAACGGATCACGTAGTAACTCAATCCCACCTGGGCCATGGACTGCCCGGTTTCAGCGGCCACGGCCTGATAAAGTTCCCGCCGCAGAACATTATCCTGGCTTACAAACCGGGCCTGCCCGGCGGAAAGATGGGTCCGGGCCACCAAGTATCCGGTATGGGCCTCGCCAACCAGGTGCCGGCCAAGCAAAGCCCGCACCTTTGGATAGTCCGCACGCAACTGTTTAAGAATTGCGGATTTACCCGCCGACGGGTTGGCGTCCGCAAAGATCACTGGATTCATGCCATGCGCCCGTAACAGCGAAGAACTCGGGCGGCCCGTGGATTTCGTGGTCGGTTGCGTGGCCGGTGGAATATCCACCACCGGAATCGTGGGATTGGTGGATAGACCAGCCGCCTTGCGTGGAGCATGGCCGGTAATGTATCGCATATCATCGCGGGCATTTTTGACCACCAGCGTCAGAGTACCGCTGAGGTTCACATCCACCACCATCGGCTTGGGCTGGTGAATGACTACATCGCTATGGGTACGAATACAGCCCGCCAGCCCCAATGTCAGGCCACAAGCCACTACGGCGGAAGGAATTAAAAAACGCGGCATAAAGTACACTCCCGTTCAAAAACAAGCCACTCTTCTTAAGTGTACCTAAAAACCCCGGCCACTGACAACGTAACACCCTGGCCAGACATCCATCAGAAGCCTCAGGGGCATACTTTTCCGGAGCCGGTCACCGCCGGAAAGTGGATTGGACATACGTGCGCCAACCTTGGAGGCTTTTCAGCCATGGGCGGCTATGTTACCGTGTTATGATGCTTGGCGCGGTGGGTTACGCGCGGCTGGAAGAACCAGTCGAGATCCTGGCCACGGTGATTTGCAACCGCAGCCAGGGAAACGTCATTGTACGGAGTCTTTGATGAAAACCGGGTTGGCCCTGCTGGGTTGCGGTACGGTGGGCAGCGCCGTGGCGGAAATGCTACTGGCGGAAAAACGTCTTTTGCAGGAGCGATCCGGGCAATCCCTGGAACTCAAACATATCCTCGTGCGAAACCGCGGGCGCAAACGGGGCATCAAGGTTCCGGCGCGGCTTTGGACCACCAATCCCTCCGACATCTGGACGGACCCCACGGTGGATGTGGTGGTGGAATTAATAGGCGGGTTGGAACCCGCCCGCACACTGGCCCTGGCGGCGCTGCGTGCGGGTAAACACCTGGTGACGGCCAATAAGCATCTTTTGGCGGTGCATGGAGCGGAGCTTTTCGCCGCGGCGATCAAGGCCCGTCGCGCCGTCTGTTTTGAGGCCTCCTGCGGTGGAGCCATTCCCATCATCATGGCCCTGACGCGCGGCCTTGTGGCCAACGATGTTCAGCGGGTCATCGGCATTGTCAACGGAACCTGCAATTACATTCTCACCGAAATGTCCACCTCCCACCGCACCTACGCCGAGGCCCTGGCCGAGGCTCAGGCGGCCGGCTATGCCGAAGCGGACCCCACGCTGGACGTCAACGGCACTGACAGCGCTCACAAACTTGCCATTCTGGCGGCGCTGGCGTTCGGAGCAAAAGTATCGTTTTCACACATTGAGGTCAGCGGAATCAATGGCATGCAGGATCAGGATCTGAGGTATGGCCAGGAGCTGGGCTACGTGTGCAAGCTGCTGGCGATTGCCGAAAAATCGGATCATGGCATTTCGCTGCGCGTTCATCCGACCTTTCTGGATCAAAAGCAGCTCCTGGCGAATGTCAATGGAGCCTTCAATGCCATCAGCGTTTCCGGCCATGCGGCCGGTCAAACCATTTATTACGGCCGGGGAGCCGGGCCGCGCCCCACGGCCAGTGCGGTGATCGCTGATATTGTGGAGGCCTCCATGGGGACCGCCGCCCTGGTTTTTGCGGGTCTGCCCCTGTTGACCCGGCGCAAGCCCATGCGCATCGTTCCCACCCGCGACATCATGTCCCGCAATTACCTGCGCATGACCGCCCTGGATGTGCCGGGCGTGATGCACCACATCACCGGCATTCTCGGCGGGCAGGGGATCAGCATTGCGGCCGTGGTACAGCATGAATCCAGAGTCGGCCAGTACGTGCCGCTGGTGGTCATCACGCACGAAGCCCGCGATGGAGCCGTAACCCGTGCCGTGCAAAAAATCAACCAGCTTCGCTGTATTCGCGGCCAAACGGTGCGAATCCGCATCATGGAGCCGTAAGGAGCTGTAAGAATCAGATCAACCACAACGCCTTCTCAAGGATACAACCATGACCATGAAATATGCCATTGTAATACCCGATGGTGCCGCCGACAGCCCGATTGCGGAACTCGGGGACCGGACCCCTTTGCAGGTGGCCTCCAAGCCGAATATGGATGAAGTGGCGCGCATGGGCCGCATCGGTACCGTGCGTACTACGCCCCCGGGCTACGCTGCGGGCAGCGATGTATGCACGTTGTGCCTGCTCGGCTACAACCCGGCCCAGTATCATCCGGGCCGGGCGCCTCTGGAAGCCGCGGCCATGGGACTTGCCCTTGGCCCGCAGGACTGGGTTTTTCGCTGCAACTTCGTCACCCTCATCGACCAGGTGATGATCGACCATTCCGCGGGCCACATTGCCGATAAAGAAGCCCGGGTGCTGCTCGAAGCGGTGCGCCAGGAAGTCATGGCACTGGTGCCGGCGATGCCGGTGGAATTTTTCCCCGGCGTAAGCTACCGCAATCTCATGGTGCACCATGGCGGAGATTTTTCGCGGCTGCTCACCACCCCTCCGCACGATATTCCGGAACAATCGGTGCGCGAACATCTGCCGCGGGGCGCCGGGGCCGCGGACATAAACAAAATTATGGAGGCCGGACATCGCGTACTTGCGCAGCATGAAGTCAATCTGGTGCGCCGGCAGCTCGGCGAAAATTCCGCCACCAACATCTGGCTCTGGGGCCAGGGACGGGCAGCCAATATCCCCTCGTTTCAATCCCGGTTCGGCAAAACCGGGGCGATGATTACCGCCGTGGATCTGCTGCGGGGAATCGCCAACCTCATCGGCTGGCACAACATTGCGGTGCCCGGCATTACCAGCTACCACGACACGGATTACGCCGCCCAGGGCCGTTATGCCTGCGACGCCCTAGACCAGTATGATCTGGTCTGCTGCCACGTGGAAGCTCCGGATGAAGCCAGCCACCAGGGAGACTTTGACACCAAAGTCGCCGCCATTGAATCGATCGATCAATTGGTGGTCGGCCCCTTGCTGGCAAAATTATCCCGGATGCCGCAATGGCGGCTGCTGATCATGCCCGACCACGCCACCCAATGTGCCACCCGCAAACACCATGATGCCCCGGTGCCGTTTGCCATGGCCGGCACACAGCGAAAATCCGCCATCGCCCGACCCTATACGGAAACCGCCGCCATGCAGAGTGATTTACATATTGACCGGGGCTACGACCTGATGGATTATTTTCTGGCCGGTGTGGACGGTTGATCCGTCCGGCAGTTATTCTCCATCGTGCAGCAGTTTTGCCAGTGCCTGGTAGTCGGTTTTGCCGGTGCCCAGAACCGGTATTTTCTCAAGCTGCCGCATGATACGTATATTGTGCAACCCGGAAAGGCCGGCCTGGCGGATCGCCTGATTCACCTGCCCCCGGTCCAGGGCGCGAATGGCGAACAAGACCAGTTCGGGATGGTTCGGGTCGGGCGTGGGCAGCACCGCCAGGCATGGACCTTGGTCGTCAGGTCGGCCATACGCTCGAACCAGCACCTCTTCAATGGCCGGCAGGGAAACCATTTCGCCGCCGATTTTCACAAATCGTTTCAGTCGTCCTACAAATGTCAGGTGCCCCCGGGCATCGGCCTTGACCAGATCCCCGGTGCGGTACCACGTCTGGCCATTCCAGGTCTCAAACGGCCGGGGACCGTCGTAGTGCAAATAGCCACCGAAAATGCTTGGCCCGCGAACCAGTAACATGCCGGTTTCATCCGGGCCGCGCAGTTGGCCGGTATCCGGGTGCACCACCGCGGCCACCACCGATGGAAGCGGTTTGCCGATAGTGCCCGGCCGCGGATCATCTTCCCGCGTCACCGCCACGAATGGCGAACACTCGGTGATGCCGTACCCTTCCAGAACCACCGCCCGCGGGCAGCTTACCTTGAGGGCCTCGTACACATCCTGCGGGCATTTCTCGGCCCCGGTAACACAAAGGCGAACGCCGGTTAAATCGCCGCCTCCGCAGCGCACAATATTGGCGACAAAGGTGGGCGTCCCCAATAAAATAGTCACGTGGTATGCCGAGATAATTTTGGCCAGCGCCGTCCCTTCATTCGGATTTGGATAATGCACCACCTTCACGCCGGCAAGCAGCGGCAAAAGCATGGTGGCGGTGAGCCCAAATGAATGAAACGGCGGCAACATGCCCAAAAAGCGGTCGCCCTCCAGGATCGTGATGCTCTCGAGCGCATCGCGAATGTTGGTCAATAAATTGGTGTGTGTTAACGGCACCGCCTTGGGTAAAGCTTCCGATCCGCTGGTAAACAGCACCACCGCGTTTGGCGCGGGCACGGCCCGGCGCAACGCCCGCCAGGACAACCAGGCCCGAACGGCCGCCGAAAGCTTTTCCCACGTGCTGATGGAAGCGGCCAGCCGTTCCAGGGGTACCAGCCCGCTGTGCAGCGCGGTCAAATCTATTCCCTGGACCAGAAGCCGGCGCAGCAGGACGTCCGCGGTCAATACTTTTTCGACCTTCAGCAAGTCCAGGCCGTGTCGCACGTTGCGCTCGCCGGCGGTCCAGTTCACCATCACCGGGGTCTTGCCGGCAAAAAGAACCGCCAGAAAAACCGTGTCCGCGGCCACCGACGCGGGCAGCAAAATGCCCACGTATTGCCCCGGCATAGCGGCAATTTTGGGTTGCAGGGCCAGGATGGAGGTAATCAAGTCGCGATAGGTGCGCAACCCGCGCTGCATATCGGCGGCAATCACGCGTCCGGGATTCCGGGCGGCCTGCGCTAAAAACACCTCCTGCACGGTGTTGCCCGCGGGGAGCTGTGCCCGCACCCGGGCCGGCTCGGCCAGCCACGCGGCCGTGGCCGGCGGTAGGAGCGTATCCGCCGAGGTGCCGGAGAGTTTGCCGCACGCCGCCATCAACACATCGCCCACCGTACGCACCGATTCCACGCTGGGAACCTGCACGGCAAATTCCTTTTCGAGCCAAAATATAACATCGGTGGTGGCCAGGCTGTCCAGCCCCACATCACGAGCCAGTTGCTGGTGGTCCTGCAGATCCGACACGCCGGTGGCCTGCCGCAGATAGTCCAGCACAATTTGTCGTGTGGCCGGCGGCACTTCATCGGCGGTGTTGATGGCGGCAGCGGACGGGCACGGCGGCATTTCGCGTGGGCCGCCTTTTTCCCACCGACTGTACGGCACGTAAAGCGCCGGCGGAGCGGACTGATTGTAAAACGCATCCAGATACGCATTAAGGGTGACCTTGTCAGCATGTCGCGGTAAATCCTCCGGTTCGACAAGGGTCAGGTGCACATCTCGTTTGGGCGCGAAACACACGCCGCTGGCCAGCAGCGACGGAATATGTTTCACCAGGCCCTGCCCGAGGTGCGGAGGTGTTCCGGCCGCCCAGCCAAATCCGCTGCCCCACAAGCCGGTGGTGCGCACCAGGACCACCCGGATATCCGGCAGTTTCGCCAGAATTCGATCAACCGCGCTGACTCCCCCCAATGTCTCCACCTGCTGGCGCATAATGCGCCCGGCCGGGTACAGGAGCACATTTTCGCCGCGGGCCAAAGCTTCAATGCACAATTCAATGGCGTGCTGCGCCTTGCCGGCATTGGCGGTATCCGTACTGGACATATCCGGGATCGGCAGAACGCCCAACAGATTGGCCAGCGGGCGGATCAGCGGCTTGTTGATCTGGTTTTCCAGGGCCAGAGGCCGCACGCCGAAGGTTCCGTGCAGGTAGGCCAGAACAATCACTGGATCAATAAGTGCGGGATGATTGGGTAAAAATAAAATTCCGCTGGTACCGCGTTCCTTGACCTGCGGAACACCGTTCATGCGGACCCGATATCGCAAGGCCAGTCCGCGGCGGACCGCCAGGCACAGTACTTGCGCCGACTTTCGCGCCTGGCCGGGCTTGCGTCTGGCAAAAACCGGTGCCACCGCCATGGCCACCGGAAAGGTCGCCAGTCCCATGAGTATAAAAATGGTGGAAGACTGCAGGTATTTTTGCAGCGGAATGTAAATAATTCCCGCCACCAGCAGGCCCACAGAAGAAGCAAAACCCGCTGCGGCAATCACACGCCCGCGCTTTTGGGGGGCCGGCCGGGTCTGAAAAAAGCTTCCCAGCGGCACCATGATCATCCCCCCCGCCACACCCGCACCTGCCAGCATGGACAATAGAAAAATAATTCGCCCATGTTCCGGAAAAAACACCGCCAGGCCGGACAGGCACAAAAACAGGGCCATCGCGCCGGTGGCTCTGGGCGTCACCCACAGGCCATTGTCTTTGGCAATTATTTTTCCCGCCGCCATGGCTCCCAGCATCACCCCGATCATTTCCGCCAGGGCCAGGTAAGTGGTGGCCGCATAGCCAAGCCCGAACTGCACCCTGCCCATTTTATTAATGAAGAGAACCTGCAGGCCGGCAATAAACCAGAAATACGTATACATGATGACCGCGGCCGCCAGCAGGCGATCGGTCCGTAAATCCCACAAATCCTGCAGCGAGTTCCAGGGACCGGCCCAGGGAAAAGGCTCTTTCGGGTTGCCCGCCGGCCGATATGGAACCCCCAGGCTTACCAGCAGACCGATCAACGATACCGCCAGCAGCGAGCACGCCGCAACCAGGCGCCCCAGCGGCAGGCCGTGAAAAGTGCCCCGGAGATTCAGTGCCAGGCCCGCAGCCGCCACACCCAGCAGAATGCCCGCGGTAGTCACGGAGGTGAGCCGGGCATTGGCATGAACCACATAACTTTCCGGATAGACATCGGGAATGCAGCCGTTTAAAGCCGGGCCAAAAATGGTGGCCTGCAAAGCCATGAGAAAAACCACCGTTGCAATCAGCGGCCAGTTGAGCGTCATAATGCCCACCCCGCCCAGGCCTAGAAACACCAGTTCCATGGCCTTGGAGATAATAATCACGTTGCGCCGCGGAAATCGATCCGCCAGCCATCCCGCAGCCGCATAAAACAGCAAAAACGGCAGGGTAAATAAAACGGCGATCAAGCCGGGCAGGCTTGTATGATGGTGGCTAAGCGCCAGCAGGCTTACCGCCTGTTTGTTGAAGTTATCATTGAAATTCCCCAGCGTATAGGCCACGGCCATGGCGATAAAAAGCATCCGTGCGCGGCGAATCTGCTCCGCCATAGAGGGTGCCGGCTGCTCCGGCGAAACCGCGGTACCGGTTGGGTCGAGTTCGGCCATGCAGAGGATCCTCATGACGGATTCCGGCGGTTTATCTCCGCCGTCCCGCAACGCTTTAATGGTAGGATGCTCCTACCTGGTCCAACAGGCCCGTGGCCGCTGTACAGGCGATGTGGAAGGATTCCGCGGGCGGCATTTTCGAATACGCCACGTTGGCCGTCCCGGAAGGCCCGGTCCGGGCCACAGCGCCGGAATGAGACAAATGCGGTTCCACCGCCAGTGGCCCCTTCCAGTGGTGCTTAAGCGCATCGACCAAGATCTCCTGCACGTATCCATCACCATGCCCCACCGGCTGATGCTGCCCGGCGCGTGAATCCTTTAAGTGAAAGGCATCCGTGACTTGGTGCAGGTGCAGCCAATTTTCCCAGACGTTTTCGCCGGACTGGTTGTAATTGTCAAAATCAAAAATCAGCCGGAACGCTCCGCCGGCTATGCGCAGCTCACGGGCAATGGTCTGCACATCCTTGCACAGGTCACCAAAGATATGCCGCTCATTTTCGTGGTACAGCACCAGCTTGAGTGTGGCGGCCCTGGACGATAGTTCGCGCAGTCGCCGCAGGGATTCGGCCCGCCAGGCATCGTGGTGCTGGTTGGCTTTGTTGTAATAGCTGAAAATTCTCACCGCATGGCAGCCCAGTACCGGGGCCAGCCGACCCAGATGTTCCAGCTTTTGAATATCCACAGAAAAATCATCGGCGATGTCAATTTTCCCGATGGGGCTGCCGAACATCTGCACCTGAATGCCCGCCGCATCCAACTTGGTACGCACCTCTTTGGCGTGCGGCACCGGCAAGACGGTGCAGTTAAAGTTGTCGATGGATCGCAAATCCATCCGCGAAATGTTGGCCCGTTTCAGCGCTGCAATCTGCTCCTCACACGAGACCCCGGCCTCATCAGAAAATGCGGAAAGTGTCCAATCGGTCATGGGTTGAATCTCCTGTACCACTCGGCCAATAAGCAGGATTATCCGCGAACGTGTGCGGTTACACCAGTGCTGGCTGGGGGGCGACCGCGTGAGGGCAGGAGCGGTCAGCGGTCAGCGGGCAAAGATGAGGTTGGTAGCGAAAATGGCGGGCAGCGATTGGGATTGGCGGGGTGGGGTAAGATGATCAAGATCTACAATATCTGCAAACAATTGTAAGGCTGCAGGCCGAGGTCGCTGGCATCCGGCTGGCTGGAGGGAGGGCAAGAGGGCCAAGATGGCCAAGTTAGCGGGGCAAGGTGGCCAAGTTGTGGAATATTCATAAGTCATTTCTTTATTGCAACTTAGGTTCAAGGTGGCCAAGATGGCCAATGGGAAAGGGCCTGGCGGCTCACTGGTCCTGAAGTTGAGAGATGTGGGAGAGGATTGGCTGGCCGGTCAACGACCAGAGCCAAAGCGGGTCGCCGACGATGTTGGTGTTCGCCACGGCTGGAGGGACCCAGCCGGCTACGGGTCGCGAAGACGGGAATCGGGGGACACCAACGGGAAGAACCGTCCCGGCGCGGCCGGGAGTCGCAGAGGAACGGGGGGATTGAACCACAAATGGCACGAAGGGGCACGAAGGCAGAGGACGATCAAACCACAGATTACACGGATTGACGACGACGACGATTTTTTACCGCAGAGACGCAAAGGACGCAGAGAACGACGGAATTAACCACAAAGGACACGAAGGCACACGAAGGCACACGAAGGATTTACCGTAGAGAAACAAAGAAATCCACAGATTACAAAGATTACACCGATTAACGAACGGTTGCGGGGGACGGCGGAACCGCAGATGGCGCAGATGACCGCAGATGATTTTTCAGCATGCGCGGCGGCGGGAGCGGTTGGTATTTACTTGTCAATGATCACGGGCATTGGTATGCCGGCGGTCAGACGGAACGGGGCTGGCCTGCGTCAGGCAGGAAGTCCGGTTACAGGGGGTTCCGCTGCAGAGTGGTAGGCGGGGTATGGAGGGGGATAAGTGAGAAAGTAGACGGGAGTAGGGAGACGGTTTTTAAACACGAAGGCACAAAGGGACGAAAGAGATACGTGTTCACCGCGGAGACGTCCCGATGACAGAGTGTTTTTAAATGCTACCGGGATAAACTTCGAACCCGGAGGGATGACGATATTTACCACGAGGGCGCGAAGACGCGAGGAGGTGGTTCCTGTCAATGTGGAGGCAGGCAGGAATGCCTACCCCACGGTGGGGATGGAGGTATCACCGCTACCACCCTTTCCCTTTTAATCTGACATTCAGCGATTCGTCATTGCTTCAATTTTTTCCGGATAACGGGCGCCCTGCACTTTTATCTTTGACGCGGCGACTGCAATCTCGCGCAAATCATCCGGTGTCAGTTCGACAGCAACCGCACCGATGTTTTCGTCCATGCGATGCAGCTTGGTGGTGCCTGGAATCGGAACAATCCACGGTTTCTGCGCCAGCAGCCAGGCCAGCGCGATTTGTGCCAGCGTCGCTTTCTTGCGTGCGGCGATCTGGCTTAGCAACTCAACCATCGCCTGATTCGCCTTGATCGCTTCGGGTGTGAATCGTGGCAACTGGCTGCGGAAGTCAGAGCCGTCGAAAGCTGTTTTTTCGTTTATTTTGCCCGTGAGATAGCCTTTGCCAAGCGGGCT
The DNA here is from genome assembly GCA_021851715.1 of Planctomycetota bacterium. Taxonomy (GTDB): domain Bacteria; phylum Planctomycetota; class Phycisphaerae; order WQYP01; family WQYP01; genus JABEVA01. Next base: position 66,015 of record JAJZCR010000002.1, on the reverse strand, counting down.
GTATGGAACCAGGCCGATGCCCAGTTCTTCCAGCATTGGAATGATCTGCTCTTCCGGCCGCCGCCACCATAGCGAGTATTCACTCTGCAGCGCTGTAACCGGCTGAACAGCATGGGCGCGGCGAATTGTCTGGACACCCGCTTCAGAGAGGCCGAAATGTTTCACTTTGCCAGCTTGAATCAACTCCTTAACGGCCCCGGCGACATCCTCAATGGGGACATCCGGATCCACGCGATGCTGATAGAGCAAGTCAATCGTGTGTACCCGCAGCCGTTTCAGCGAGCCTTCCACGGCCTGTTTGATGTGCTCCGGCCGGCTGTTGAGACCCGCTGCGCCGGGGCGGTTGTCAGGTCCACTTAAGTTAAATCCGAATTTCGTTGCAATGACCACCTGTCCGCGGAACGGTTCCAGCGCCTCGCCCACAAGTTCCTCATTGGTAAATGGGCCGTAAACCTCCGCAGTGTCGTAGAAAGTGACCCCGCGATCTACGGCCGCCCGCAGAAGCGAGATCATTTCCTGTTTGTCTTTGGGTGGGCCATAGGAAAAACTCATCCCCATGCAACCCAACCCGATGGCCGAAATTTCAAGATTGCTTTTGCCAAGTTTGCGTTTTTTCATTGCTGGAGCTCCTTAATCTTCGACGGTACTTGTACGAGCCGCACGTGGTCTTATCCAGTCGCTGCGGGTCATCACCCGGATTATATTATTCTACGCCAGCGAGACGGTCGAACCCGATATTGCGGGACTTGTCGCGATATTGCTCAAATTTTCGGTTAACGCTGCCGGCGGTAATCGCTGGGGGATAGCCCAGTGAGTCTGCGAAATTGCTGGGCAAAGTGGCTGGGATTGGCATAACCCACGTCCATGGCAATATCCAGCACGCTTTTTCTGGTTTCCCGCAGCAACCGCCGGGCTTCTTTCATCCGCAGGGTTATATGGTAGTGTGACGGCGACAGGCCTGTGGCACTTTTAAACAGGCGGTTGAAATAGAATTTGCTGAACCCTGCCTGTGAGGCCAACTGGTCAAGATTGAATTCATCCGCCAGGTGCTGTGCCATCCAATCGGTTGTAGTTTTGAGTTTGAAACCGGGCAATGAGGGGCGGCTGGTTTGGATGGCAGGATCCATCTCCGCGTAGTTTCGCGCAAGGTGAATGGTCAATGCCTGGGCAAGCCCCTGCACCAGAAGACGGCTGGCTTTCCGGCGTTTCAGCTCATCGCGTAAAATTTCCATCATGGTATTCAAGGTAACATCGGCAAATGCCGAAACGTCCCGCAGTCTGGCGTGAACGGCACCATCGCCGAACACTTCCTGAAGCGCCCGCTCCAGCAGCGGCAGCTCAATAAATACTATCATGGCGTGAAAAGGTTCCGCGGTCAGCGTTTTCCACCGGCAATCATAAGGCTCGCCTCCCGTTGTGAGAAAGGCAGATCCTTTCTGAATCCGATGAGTGATCCAGGGCTGATTGTTTTCCCGCTCCTGAAGCTCGATCTGACCCGAAACAGTCCACGCCAAGAATGGTTCACTGACCGCGGGGAAACGTACCATCTCCGTCACGCGCGGCGGGGCGATGATCCACGCCTTAAGATTCCGCCACGCTTCGCCGCTGGAAGCCACCAGGCATTTCCCTTCGATGTAGCGATGGAAGGCCTCAACGGAAGTGGTTTCAGGAGTCGGCATGACGGACAATCCAGTGCTGACGGCACAAACTCATTCATCAATATTAGAACGTTTGTTGAGCTAAGGTCAAACATTGCGGATCGGCAAGGTGCGGCAGGAGCCAAGATAGTTTGGCCAGTGGAGTTTTGGGTTTCGGCTTTGAGCCTTCAGCGTTCGGCATTTAGCCCGGATTATTCACGACTTGGTGAAATGAAGGCTCCGCACGTGCGTTAAGCTCTTATGTAACAAGGAGTTAACTCACGGTACGGAGACCATTCATGAATTCACAGACTGTCACCAACGCAATGGCAGCCAGCGCACCGAGGTTGTTTGATTTTTTACCCCACCTGCCTGTGGTTGTCGAGCCCACAGCCGGGCAGCTCTCTTCAGACGCGGGGTTGTTGCCGATCCGTCAGTTTGACCAGCGTTGGAACTATACCGCGCGCGTGGTGGCCTGCGTGCTGGTGGCGCTTGGGACGGCATTGCTGTGCGCGGCGTACCTATTCGCAGCGACGGTCGCGTTATAGTGGCTGTTATGAATGGCGCTTCCTGATGCGGTAGGTCTTGGCGTTGGCGCGAGCCCGAAAAGGCATTTTGGGTTGTTCTCAATTGAATTGGCAAATCGGCGGTGGCTCGGGTGGCGGGGGGTTTTGGCGGTTGATGCAACGCAGAGCGGGTTTATAATGGGCGCATTGTGGTAGCGTTGAATGAAACAACTTCGGAACCCGGGCTGCGGCGGGCGGCGCGAGGGGGCGTGGCCGCCGCTACCTACCCCCAAGGTGGCACGGGCATTCCTGCCGGTGAGATGAACTATCCCGGCGCTGCGGCGCACATGCGGCCTGCGGCCGCAACGGGATTTCGCGCGGTTGAATGCGGATCTCTCTTTCCCCGGTGGGCGGGCCCTCTCAATCCCGGCGCTGCGGTGCAGCCTCACCCGTCGGTCTCGGCGGGATTTTACGCGCGGCGCTCGTTTGCTGGCAAGGTGGCCCTCTGTGTGTCCCTGCCGGTGTTCCTTGGATCATGGGCGGTACTTTCGAGGCGGCCAGCGGAGCCGGGGCGATTGGAGCCATGGAATAGGGCGACACCAGGCTTTGTGGGCACCGCTGCTCTTGCCACCTGGGGATTGACTTCGACCAATCTGTACGACACGTTTGTCAGATACGTCGCCGCTGAGACGGACGATACCGCGAACGGTGCCAATAGCGTTTATGTAGGTCTGGCGAAGGTCAATTGGCAAACGAATTACCAGGGAACAGTGAAAAACCAGCAATTTACGCCGTCTGCGCCCCAAGCGATCACATCGGATGCATCGTTTAGCCTCGCGAGCAGCCAAGGGGCCGCGTTTCCCATACTCGTTACCTCAACTTCGGCTAACCAGGCGGCCCAAACCGAGACGTGGCGGCAGACTGTCGCTCCGTTGTCAACGAACCCGTCGGCGAGTAGCGATACCATCAATGGTATGGATCGACGGGAGCTGAATTTCCCGGCCAATCCGAGCATTGCCCCGCTATCGTGGGGCGAGTGGACTGCGCAAACGTTCAGCAGTAATTTTGATAGCAGCTTTGTTGCCGGAATGGCGAGTAGGCTTCGGATATTTTCCTTGGAGAACTGGCTGTGGTACGTTTAGTTGGCGTTTGGTGGGTCTCGCCCGTTGCGGCCGCGCTGCTGCTAACCGCTCTTCTCAGCGGATCACGGACCGTTCTGGGATCGGGGCTTTTGCCATCACGGGCGCGCGGCGGGCTTGTGATCTTGGGCCAAGTGGCGGCGGTGGGCAAAAAGGCCGTAAACCGGTTTACAACGCGGTATACGTATCGTGTTCGGGTGGTTGGCCAGCAGCGGGGGAGGCCGCAGCCGGGGGTGGTAATCACCGTTGTGGGGCTGCGGCGGACCAGCCGGACCCCTGGCGGTACCCAAATACCCCTGATGTCGAACGGTACCTATTTTTTGATGGCGGTCATGCCGGCGAGAGGCGGCCGCAGCTATCGCTACGTCAAGACCGAGCAGTGGTTTCCCCTCGGCGTGGGATTACCGTCACCGGTGGCCAAACGCGACGTGGCGGGCCTCGCGGCGGCGCTGCGGGAATATGGTCGACTACGTAAAATGGGCAAGCTCGTAAAATCGCAGGCTTTTAAGCTCAGGGACAGCCGTAACTTCTACCTTTGGGCGTTGGGAACCCGGGTTATTGCAATAGACTGTACTCATAAAGACGTGTATACGCTTTTGGATGGCCTGTTTAGAAACTTATCGCCACGGCGGGCGTTCTGGATACTCCACTGCGTGCGCCGCGTTGCGCCCCCGGCAGTCCGTCCCTCGCGCGGCATGGTGCTGTCTTATCTGACCTCCTACCTTGCGAGGCTATCCAAAGCGCACGAACCGGGTTACAAGCCGTGATGCTACAGAAATAAATAATTGCGACGTTGGTGGACGCGAGTTCCACCGCTTTGATTACCTTCAGCTTTTCCGGCACATTGCAGGTGCAAAATTACCAGGTGATGATCCCCGATGATTTCATCCAGGGCCATGGGGCCGGCACCGGCCCGGCCAATGTGTTTAACCTCATCGGCACCGGCACAGTTTCCAATCCGCAATTTGTTATTCAGAGCCTTTCCCGCACATTGTATAACACCGCTGGCCAGATGACCGAATCCGACAGTTATGCCATCATCAACAACAACACTTATCTGGCCACCACGCCCAATGATCCTTATTCCGGCACGCCAATCACCAACCAGCTTTCAGGCTTGGATCCCAATGGCAATTACTATGCCACCACTTATGCTTACGATATCGATGGCCGGCAATATCAAACCATTGACGCCAACGGCAATGTGCATAATTACATGTTTGATGCGTTGGGCCGGCAGATCAGTGATACCGTCACCACGCTGGGTACGAATGTCGATGGCAGCGTTTTGCGCATTGACACCGCGTACAACAATCAAGGCTTGGCGTACCTTTTAACCAGCTATGCGGATACCGGCGGGACCACCATTGTCAACCAGGTGAAAAATATCTATAACCCCGGCGCTGCGGCGCACACCCGCCCTATCGGCGGGACGGGATTTCGCGGCGATGAAGGCGGGCTGCCTTTGTGCCGCTGCACGGCCTCGCTCAACGGCGGCCAACTCACGCAGCAATATAAAACCGCGGCTGGCGAAGCCAGTCCCGATACCATCCAGCGGAGCATTTTGATCGGGATCGCAGTTGCCATCGGCACCACGCCGGTGGTACAATACAGCTATACGGATCCGTCCAACGGTTCGAGGCTTGCCAGCATGGTGTATCCCGAGCACGCATTATCTATTTCGGCTATCGGGACAGGTCCGAACGGCAGGACGATTGATTACTCTTAAGGCAGCGTGCTGCCGCAGTACAATGCGATTGCGCTTTTCGAATGGTCGGCCTACTTTTCAGGCACGTACAATGTGGCCGTCGGGCTTACCCTTCAGTTCGGATTCGGGTTTCGCACCGTTGGACAGCAACACGGCATTCATGGCGGCAATTCCTGGCATGACGATCCCCTTCCCCTTCTCGACCGGGATATCCGCCAACCTAGCCCTGTTTGACCAGACATGGTATTGATTTAGGGGACGAACATGCGAAACATCTTTTGGATTCCACCCACAGTCAACGCACCACTGGCCTTAGTTGGCGCGGTGTTGATTTTCCTTGGTAGTCCGGGGCTGGCCAGCTTGGCTCGCGCGGTCGGCGGGCCTGCCGCATCGCAGCCACCACTGCCGGGTGGTGCTGGCCGCGCTACGGACGGACCCCCTGTGCGTGTCGGCGGCGGCGCTGTCGTTCCCGCGTACGGCTGGCTCGCGGGCAAAGCTCCCTGGGTCGGGTACTACTGGTTTGGTAAGCCGGATGCCACGGGCGATATAATCGCCAAGGTTGCCTCGGCGAGGATTTTAACGGTGCGCTTCGGTGTCACAAAGATTGGCCCGCACCCCTTTAAGAGAATAGCAGTCGCCTATGTGGTCCGGGTGATTTACTCAGACTCCAAGTTGGCCAAAGCTGGCCAAACGGTGGTCCTATCTGGAGGCCTTGGGGGCAACAACGTGGGCGGCTATACATTCGGGCCGCCCGGGACCGCTCCCCCGGCCTTGATCATGCGACCCGGCGCAACCTTCGTTGCTAGCATTATTCCGGTCGCCAAAGCCTCAACCACCGTGCGCAGGCCGCTCCACAACGAGGCTAAGGGCAGAAAACTGTTCACCTTCGCCGGCCAGAGTGTGTTGCCCATTGGCGTGCCGGTACCATCGGTCGTGCGCATGGCAAATATCAATAAGGTAAAGCAGGCTCTCGCAGCGTGGGGAGAAGCTCGGAGGTCGTGGTTTCATTTCTATCCATTCCCCAACGTGCTGCCGGCTAAGCAGGCCGCCGCGCTTATGGCGAGCAAAAATTATTACCTGTGGGCGTTAGGGGTTTCCTCGTATTGTGGCGGTGCCAACCGAGAGGAAATTACACTGTTGATTAAGCGGTATTTCTACGCCACCAAGGCTGTCACAATCCGCCAACCGGGCTGCCCGGCCGTGAAATACCGTGCGTGGCGCCGCCTTCGCATGTCACAACGCCGGGCGGCATGGCTGCTCTACGCATCGGCAGTGTACCCCGTACCCTGGTGTCGACTGACGGGCTGGTGTGTGGCTGGCCTGATGCAGGATTATCTATACCGACGGGCCAGGCCGCGCGGCAATGCAGAGGTTTTGACGCTTCCAAGCCCTTGGATGCATGCGAATCGGGCCAGCACGCGGTTTAAACCGTTCGTCGCGAACACTTGGACTTACAGGGACCGCGGAATTGGCATTTTTCCGCCAGGGCCGGGTACAGCGCCAAAGGGCGCGTATGTCCCAATCAGCCGGAAAGCGTCGATATCCGCGTTTATGGCAAAATTTGCTGGCCATGGCCGCCAATCCGTAGACAGGCAAAAGGCCGGGGGCGGTAAATGAGGGTCGAAACCGTCCACGCCTCCCGATGGCCATCGGGATTCAATACCAATCCGATTACCGGCACCACGGCCAACGGTGCGCTCGAATCTGAAACTTGGACCAACAAGGGGACCATCCCTCCCGGTTCTTAAGCGGTTTCGGCTGTCCCCCTCGGCCGGAAGCCCGTCCCAACTACGGAGGCACGCAGCCATGAAGGCCATAAAGTCGCACTCAGCCCGGCTAGCCCTCGCGACGGCCGTTCTTTTTTTCCTCGGTCCGCGAGGGCCCGCGCTTGCGCGCGGGCAGGTGATCGTCGGGCAGGTTTTGGGCCGGGAGATTGTTAAGACAAACCTCTTCCCCATCGTCCGTTACCAAATCAGGCTGCTCGGTGGCTACCGCCTGGGACTGAAGGCCGGTACGCTCCTAACCCTTGAGAGCTATTGGTCCCGCGGTACCAGCGCCACCGCACCTAACTTTCTTCCGTTGATGGCCCGGGGCACGACATTTGTGTGCGTCGTGGCCAGGCTTAAACGGCCAGCCCAGAATCCAGAACTGCGTGTTCCAGGGGACAAAAAAGTCTTTTTTTACCACCAACCCGGCCTTGCCGTTTCCCCCTTCGGCATTCCGTGGACGGCACCCCTGCCTGGCAAAAAGGTGCCCCAGTTCGTCAAGGCCCTTCGGATTTACGCCACGCTGAGGCATTATCGTGAAACGCAGCACGGGGCGAGGGCGATGCAAAGGGCTTGGGGGCTCTTGCTGGGTCCGCAAAAAAATTATTTTACCTTTGCGCTTGGTACGTGGGAGGTCGCCCGACACGGGTCGAAAATGGGTTTACGCTCGCTGGTCCAGATGCTCGCTGGCGCAGCTTCAACCAGGCCAGCGTTACCGGCGAAGGGGCTGTGCGCAACGGGCTTGTTACACCATGAGCGACCGGCCAATGTGGGTGCGGGGATCGTGCTCAGCGAGCAGCGGGCACTCTGGGTGTTCTATTGCCTGCGCAACGTGGTTCCGAAGGGCCGTCGGCCGCCAGCAGTCGAAATCGACGCAGCCATGGTGCGCTACCTTCGCAACGCGATTTCGGCCGGAACCGCCAGCTTCGTTCGTTGGCCCGGGTGAGGTTTCCTTGCCTCCGGCACGCCGGCTTACTTTGACGGCAGCAACCCCGGCACGGGCAATAATATGACCGAAGTCTCATCCAACATTTATGACAGTGGTGGGGTTGGCGATGGCAACCTCACCGAAACCATCGCCTATCCGGATGGCAACGCCGGTACCAACGCCGTCGGCACGGCGCGTGTTACCTTAATGAATTACGACTGGCGTGATCGGCTGGTGGCCAGCCAAACCGGCCTGACCTTGAGTTCCACCGGCAGCCCGGTGCAGGCGGCGGGAAGCGGCTCCTACGCTACCGTCAGCTTGTATGCGGATGGCGGCCTACTTGGCTCGGACACGTTGTTGGCCCAAGTGCTGTACAATGACATCACTCCGTCGAATGTAGCCGTCTTTTGGGTGGGGCTGGCCCTGTCGTATACGGACACGGAGACCCTGACTCTTAACAATTACACCGTTACCGGTCCACTGGGGGCAGCGCCGTGGAACGACGGCCTTTTCCAAGAGCTTAATCATGTATCGCTGGGGACTTTGGATTCAGGAGATGGCTATGTACCAGGATCGTAGGCCCAAACAGGGGGTCGGAAGCCTCCCGTCGATGCGTCGTGATTCAGGCCAAAGTCGGGGCGGTGTCACGGCGAGGCTGCGGGTTTGGATCGCCCGTGTTCTCGTTTTTTTGTCCCTGGCGGTGGCGGCCCTGTCCTTTTCGACCACTTTTGGGATCAACCTGCACGGCGAGCGTTTTCCAACGTGGCTCTTTGTGGCGTTGTCAGCCCTCGCGCTTCCGTTCCTGTTTTTGCCTTTCTGGGTTGGGGTCCTTTTGATGGTGGCGGGGGCGCTATTGGGCAAACGCCGTATCCTTTGGGCCGCGCGGGCATGTTCCGGGCCGATTTCCGCACTGACAATCTGGTTCGCCGCTGGCTACGCCGACGCGAAACACTATCCCGGGGCAAACCTCTTGGCTGCGGGCATCCTGTTGGCCGCAGCCGCAACGTGGATCGCTCCGTCCCAGCCTTGGCAATCACGCCACCGGTTTCCCGGATCGGGAGGTGAATGGTGAGACGTGGTCGTGCCGCTGTTGTAGCCCCTCCTGGTTTTCAGGGTTATCCGCCGGCTTGGAAACCCCGCTGGGCGGTAACAAGAAATCTCAGTTGGAGTCCCCATTCGGGCGTCTACCTTCCACCACCCAACGACCACAACGCCTACAACGGCGGCACCAATGCGGGGGCCAGCACCGAGGTTTCCGGTGCCGGCCTGAACCAAGATGCGATTGTCGGCGTACGCTTGGATGGCACGGACTACAACGCCCCAACCTGGAACGTTCCCGTCACGCCAGGTCAAACCGGCATCCAGACTCCCGTTCTAACCGGCATGGTCAAGGAAAGTGATTTGGCATCGGGAGTTTCGATCTCCCTGCTTTCACCGCCCAGCGATGGCAGCTCCGGCGGTTATGTCGCTACGCTCGATGACGCCACAGTCAAGTATGGCGATACCGGAGTTTCAGTTAGCAGCACGGCCTGGGCCCTTGCCGGCAGCGGCGGGTACGTGCCGTTCGAAATATCTGTACCGCGACTGGGGCGCGGTCTCGGGCAGAACCTGAGCGGACCTCTGGGCAGCTCACCCGATACAGGCGTAGGTGCGGTGGGTTACAGCCTCACGGGTTCGACCGCGTTGGTCTCGCCATACACCCAGGTGAATCTGCCAGCGTACACGCCGCCAACACCAGTGGTTACTTCCGACAACCCTACCGGTGCCATCAACGTTACGCTCAATGGCGCATTCCAAGTTACCGATGCGAGCAACGCCAACGACAATCCGTTCAACCTGAAAATTTATGACACCAATAGCGACCTGCTTTGGCAAGGCATCGGCGAATTGGCTCCGCTGCCAACCGGAGCTTGGAATGGTCTGGCGGTGCCGTATTCCTTTAATATTGCGTTGGGCCATGATCTCAATGGAGACATCATTGGAGTCAACGGTGATTTTGCCGGGCCGCTGAACATCCTGCAGAACTTTCTCGAATCCGGCGTAACCAGCGACAGCGGCTATGATTCCGGAACGGTGGGGGTGCAGTGATGGAGCCCGAACCGCGTATCCGCAGACATCTTTGGTGGGACACGCACGTTCGGGTGCCCCTGTCGCGGCTCCGCCGCCGGACATACGGAAAAATCTTTTATGCGGTTGGGTGGTGCCTTTGGATAGTATCGCTGCCGCTACCACTTTTTCATTTTGCGATATTAAAGGTACCGATGCCTCTGCCTACCGCGTACGTAATCGTATGGGCCGTTTTTACTGCGTTCAATCCTGCAGTAAGCATGGAAATGTGGTGGCGGCTTATACCGGTTGGGTACGTCGCCGGAATGCTGTCAGTCGCATTCTTTCCAGCGGCGGCGCGGCATATGCAGCACCGGGGGTCCGTCACGTGGGCGCTAGGAACCTGCGCCGGCGTTTTAATACCTTGGATCATTATCCTAATGTATGTTGTCTTCCATATTGGCTTTGCGGCGGTGGGCACACCGGTCGTTGCGCTCGCGAACCTTTTTCTTTGTGCGGGAGTATGGCTGCTCGTGCCTCCGCTATGGCCGAAAGAAAAATTCACGCATCGCCTTAGGCGTTGGCTGCGTGAGCTTTGAGGGTTATAATGTTGATGGAATAATTCGTATGAATGGCAACTCTTTCAATCTAAAATACCACAATGCCAGTAGAGATTTGCTTTGGCAGGGAAAGGGCGAGCTGGCCCCGTTGCCAGCCGGTGTTTGGAACGGACTGGCGGTACCGTACTCGTTCAACATCTCGCTGGGCCATGATCTCAATGGCGACATCATTGGAGTCAACGGGGATTTTGCCGGACCGCTGAACATCTTGCAGAATTTCTTCCAATCTGGGGTAACGAGCGATTCCGGCTATGATTCCGGCACGGTGGGGGTGCAATGATGGAGACGAAGCCAACTGGCCGCGTGTCGGCCATTCTTGGTCGGCCCCCCTCAATCGTACGTCCTTGCCGCAGGCCCGCGATCGGAATGGTTTTACTCGTGGGAGGTTGGATTATGTGGGTCGCGGCGTTGCCACTACCGTTCTGTCACCTACCCGCCTTCAGTGATCCGTCTATGCCGGGGCCAGGCACCATTCCCGGGGCATTCGTGGTCCTAGCAACTCTCGGGGCGTTCATTCCCACGGTCAGTGTCGAGTTTTGGGTGCGGCTCGTTGGGATAGGGTACTTCGCCGCGATGCTTTCCACCATCATTTTCCCAGCGGCGCGGCGACATGTTCAACACAGGTGGGTTATTGCTTGGACGCTGGGAATCTGCGCCGGCATTTTTATACCTTCAATTATCATATTATTAAAAATGGTCACCGATCCCGGATTCACGGGGTTGGGCATGCCGGTTTATGCGCTCGCGCACCTTGTTATCTGCGTTGGGATATGGCTCCTCGTGCCTCCGTTATGGCCGAAAGAAAAATTCACGCATCGCCTTAGGCGTTGGCTGCGGGAACTATGAAGCAATGATGCTGGTAGAATCGCGTGTATGAACGGCAATAACTTCAACCTGAAAATCTATGACACAAGCAGCGACCTGCTTTGGCAAGGCATCGGCGAGATGGCTCCGCTGCCGGCGGGAGTTTGGAACGGCTTGGCCGTGCCGTATTCCTTTAATATTGCGTTGGGCCATGATGCCAACGGTGATATCATTGGTGTCAACGGCGATTTTGCCGGGCCGTTGAACATATTGCAGAACTTTTTTCAATCGGGCATAACCAGCGATTCCGGCTATGATTCCGGCACGGTGGGGGTGGATTAAATGGGGATGCAGATACCACGTGGCGGTGGGGGCTTTCGGTCAGGGATAAACAAGTGGTGCGTTTTCGGCATCGGATGGGTGTTACTTTGCGTATCGCTGCAGATGCGTGGCCCGGGGTTCGCCCCAGGAACGCTGAGGTTCCCGGTGGGCGCCTGGATCGTGCTGCTTACCTTGGACGGTCTCGCCGCAGACGCGTCGTTTGGCTCCGCCCAGCACATGCCGGCGGCCTACCTGCCCATGCCGCTGGTTGCGGTGCTTACCATTGCCGGGTTGGCCGCGAGCGCGGCCGCGCTGCTCTGCCGGTCGGGACCACCCGCAATCTGGCCTCGCATGCTTCCGCTCGGCGCGCTCTCACCGTGGTACTATCTCACCGTGATTCGGTTCTCCCCCGGATTTCTTTTGTTCTGCGCGAGCGCCACGTTAATTTGTGTCGGGAGCTGGCTTGTCCTGTGGGGCCGGTCGCCAGCGCGATCGGTGGAGAAACTGTGGCCGAGGGTAAAACGTTGGCTTCGCGAGCTTTGAGATGGGAACTGGCCGTGGGGCGCGGCTTGGCCCAGACGGTCACCAGCCCGCTGGGTGATTCTTCGGACACTGGCGTCGGCGCGGTCGGCTACAGCCTGCAGGGCACGCAGACGATAGACTCCACGTATACCTTGGTGAATCTGCCGGTGTACACGCCGCCAACGCCGGTGGTCACTTCCGACAATCCTACCGGAGCCATCAACCTCACGCTGGATGGCGCATTCCAGGTTACCGATGCGACTAATGCCAACAACGACCCATTTAACCTGAAAATTTATGACACCAATAGTGATCTGCTTTGGCAAGGCATCGGCGAATTGGCTCCGCTGCCAACCGGAGCGTGGAATGGTTTGGCGGTGCCGTATTCATTTAGCATTGCGCTGGGCCACGATCTCAATGGAGACATCATTGGAGTCAACGGTGATTTTGCCGGGCCGCTGAACATTTTGCAGAACTTTTTTCAATCGGGCATAACCAGCGATTCCGGCTATGATTCCGGAACGGTGGCGGTGCAATGATGGAGACGGAACCGGCAGACCGCAGATATTTCAGGCTTAGCCCCGCCATTGGCTGGACACTGTACGCCGCTGGTTGGGGCCTTTGGTTGCTCTCCTTATCGCTTCCATTCGACCGGTGGACAAATTACGCCTATAATCCTCCATTGCATGGTACTATACGCGTGTTCGTCTTGCTATTGGCACCTCTTACGGGGTTGGATCTAACGAACAGCGTCAGTTTGTGGTGGCGGCTCCTTGCTGCGGGGTATTACGGCGGGCTCGTGGCCGCTGCTGTGTTTCCAGTGGGACGGCGGCGTGTACGGCGTCGGTGGGTCGTCGCATGGGCACTTGGAACATGCGCTGGTATGTTAACACCTTGGGTGGTTTTCGCGATGCCGCACGTGCTCCCCCACCGCGTCCCTCTGGTCGGTACACAGATGTTTGTCCTCGCGCACCTTGTCATCTGCGTTGGGATATGGCTGCTCGTGCCTCCGCTATGGCCGAACGAAAAGTTCACGAGCCGCCTCCGCCGTTGGCTGCGGGAACTATGAAGCAATGATGCTGGTAGAATCGCGTGTATGAACGGCAATAACTTCAACCTGAAAATCTATGACACAAGCAGCGACCTGCTCTGGCAGGGCATCGGCGAATCGGCTCCGCTGCCAACCGGAGCGTGGAATGGTCTGGCGGTGCTGTATTCATTTAGCATTGCGCTGGGGCATGATGCCAATGGCGATATCATCGGCGTTAATAGCGACTTTGCCGGCCCGCAGCCAGTTTTTCTTGAACGTTTCGGCTCGGTCATGGGGCGTGGCTCAATGGATGGCATCGCCATTGGGTGGTAGCTCCTTGGGTAGTTGGTAGGCGGAGGCGTGGTCATGAAATGCGAACAACGGCGATTCGCGCGGTGGCAGATTTTGATATTGACCGTGGTGGTCGGTCTCTGGCTTTCATTGCGCTGGTCGGATTCAAGCCAGGCCGCGTGGCCCGTGTTTAATGGAACAACCCGGCAATTTTGGCAGTGGCATGCCTTTGCGGTTGTAAGGGTTTTACGATGGCGTACGACAAGGGCACCAAGCCCGGGTGGAGGGCAGGGCTTTTACCTTGCCCAAGTGCGAGTATTGGCGGTGTTGGCCACGGAGAAAACAGTATCCACCAAAATGCGGCTTTATATAGACCGGACCCGGCTCTTCTCTGTCGCGGTTGGGCCTATTCACCCCGGAGGGATGTTTTTGGTTTTTATGCAGCGATATAATCACCAATGGTGGCTTCCAGGTGGTCTCGATGTTCCCTTTATGCCCAAAGGGAAGGAATCCGCACGCGTCAGCGGCCTCTCGGATCCGCTGGTAAAAAAAGTTGCCGCCAAGGTGCATGAACTCATCTCGCATGCGCGCAGCCCGTAAGGATGAAAGACCGAGATGAGGCACGAGCAATATAGCCCTTGCGACTCTGCTTACTTTGACGGCAGCAACCCCGGCACGGGCAATAATATGACCGAAGTCTCATCCAACATTTATGACAGTGGTGGGGTTGGTGATGGCAACCTCACCGAAACCATCGCCTATCCGGATGGCAACGCCGGTACCAACGCCGTCGGCACCGCACGCGTTACCTTGATGGATTACGACTGGCGTGATCGGCTGGTGGCCAGCCAAACCGGCCTGACCTTGAGTTCCACCGGCAGCCCGGTGCAGGCGGCGGATACCGCCTACCCGGTGGTTACCGTTACCGGCCTGGATAACCTCGGCAATGCCCTTTACCAATACACGTTCTCCGACGATATCAACGGTTCGCCCATTTCCATGGCCAGCACCGGGGCCAATAGCGGCACCGGCGTGCCCGACCAATTGGTTGGCCAGAGATCGCCGCGGCCACACCCGGTGAAACGTCCAGAGGTTCGCCCAATCTGGTCGCGGTAACACAAAACAATTACCTTAATAGAAGATTCGCCCACACTCGAATATGCGTAACTATAACTGTTGCAATAACTTATGGCCTAAGTTAATGGCATTCGTGCCTGATACCTTTAACGCAGTCGGCATTTCACGGTTGGATTTTCGACGGCAAATCACCTAAAATAACAAGGGATAAGGGGGAAGTTGGTGTTTGTTTGGATTGGACTTAAACCATGAAAATGCAGGATGTTATTACATTAGAACCACCGCGGCTTTCGGCGGTTGAAAATACCTTCCTGCCGGCTGTCCTTAGCGGTCTGGGCACCACGATCGGGCATTTGTTCCGCTCCGTCGGTGGCCAGGTGCGCACCATACAGTACCCCGAAGATCGGCGGGAAGATCACCCCGTGCTGGAACAAGGCATGGATGTGCAGCGGTATCGTGGGGTTCACCGGCTGAACCGTGATGAACAGAATCGGGTTAAATGTGTGGCCTGTTATATGTGTGCCACGGCCTGTCCGGCTCATTGCATCCACATTGTAGGCCAGGCCGCCCCCGCCTCATGGCCGGATCGCGAAAAATATCCGGTGAAATTTGACATCGATGAATTGCGCTGCATCTACTGCGGCATGTGCGAAGAAGCCTGCCCCGTGGATGCCATTGAATTAACCTACGAATATGACATTGTGGGAATGACCCGCGAGGAAATGGTTTTTGACAAACAAAAACTGCTGGCCATGTACGACCAAACCATCAAGCGTCGTCCGATGTAGGGTGCATCCTGCCGGCTGCGGGTGCCATTGAGGCCAGGGAGAACAGAGGCATGCACTCCGTGAAGGGCCTTGTGGGGTGGGTGGGTGAACAGGGAAGCGCGGCGAAAGTCGGCGTGGAAAGCTATGTGGTTTCAAAAACAAAGCCCCAGGCGTCGGGCGGTGGTGGATGAGCCAACCACCCGCCGGGATCCCCTGTGGAAGCTTACGCCCTGGCAGGCGCGGGTAACGATCGGTACCGCGATTTTCTTTGTACTGGCGTTGTTGATCGGGTTTATTCCCGGGCATCCGGCGCAGTCCGGTCCGCGTGGCATGCTTCGGAACGCCATTTTTTCACCGGTCCATTTCACCATTCCCAATGAACTGGCGTTGGCGGAATTGCGCCGGCAGGTGCGTTTGCGCACGCCCCCCATTCTGATCCCCACCGACAACGGACGGGTGTTGACGACCATTGCCCAAGCCTTGGGGGCCTTGCCCAGCGAAGTGGCCCACGCCGCCACGCTCGCCGATTTACCAGCCAGCGTAGCCCAACGGTTTCCGGAAATGTCCGTGGCCGCGTTGGCCTGGCTCAAGCAGCAGGCTGCGCCGCATCAAGCGGCATCTTATCAACAATTGGTCCATGACTTGGTGACGAGCCTGCGCGAACATCCGGTGGTGACCCGTGCCGATTTTAACCGCATTGCCGCCGGGTCTGCATCGACAGTATTTTTGGGGCAGGAAAAGCGGTCCCTTTCCATCAATAATCTGCTGATTATGGGCACCGATCGAAAGTCCCTGGCCCCCTGGGTGGCAACCTATTTTCCCGTTCCGGTACGAGCGTGTTTTACTCAATATCTGGCCCATCTCAACAAGCCTACATATACCTTTGACGCGGCGTCTACGCAGCGGATGGCCCTGGCCAATGCCGCCAAGGTACCTGCCACCGCCATTGTGTTTCATCGCGGGGAACTGCTGATTCCGGTGGGCCGCGTTTTGACCGCCGGCGACCGGCAACTGCTGGCGGCCGCCCGCCAAAGTTACCTCCAGCAACTTCAGACCGCACATCCGTGGAAGGCGTTGTTGACCCGGCCGGCCAGGGTTGTGGTGCTGTTGCTGCTGTCATTGATCCTGGCCCTGTACGTGATGAGCCGGGAGCATGAACTGCGCAGCGCCACCCGACTGGCCGCCTTTGCCGGCCTGATGTTAATGACCCTGGTGATGGCTCGACTGGGACAATGGCTGGGGCTTGCTCACCTGACCTACCTGCTGGCGTTGATGCCGCTGCTGCTGGCGGCCATTATTTTTGCCATTGTCAGCGGCGGGCGTTTGGCCTGGGGACTTGCGACGCTCAATGCTTTGCTGGTGGCCTGGGCGGCGCAGCGCGGGCTGGATTTTTTTATCACGGCGCTGGCCGGCATGACGGTCTTAACCTTCAGCCTGGCTGAAATCCGAACGCGGTCGAAACTCCTGAAGATCGGCGGATTGGCTGCGCTGGCGATGGTGGTGGCTATTATGGCCCAGACGCTGGCCGGCGGCCTGCCCATGCCCGGTGCGGCGATCCACTGGCAAACCCTGACATTGCGATCCCATGGCCTGGGCCTGGAACAGCGGATGCTTATGAGTTTAATCGCGGCGCTGGCTGCGACGTTTCTGGCGCTGGGGCTGCTGCCGCTGATTGAGCGGGCGTTTCATCTGGCCACCGCCATGACCCTGCTGGAACTTTCCGATACCAACCATCCGTTGCTGCGTCGCATGGCCATTGAAGCGCCGGGCACGTTCAATCATTCGTTAATTGTCGGCATCATGGCCGAAGCTGCGGCACGCACCATCGGGGCCAACGCCCTGCTTTGCCGGGTGGGAGCGTATTACCACGACATCGGCAAACTGGTGAAGCCCGAATACTTCATCGAAAATATGGCCGGCCAGCCCAACCGCCATGACAAGCTCGCTCCCACCATGAGCCACCTGATTATCATTGGGCACGTGAAGGACGGCATTGAATTGGCCCGTGAATTTCGCCTGCCGGTACAGGTGTGTAATTTTATCGCCGAACACCATGGAACCACGCTGGTGGAGCTGTTTTTTCATGCGGCCCGCGACCGGCAGGCCAAACAGGCCTTGACCGGCGGCATACATGGGCAGGTCGCCGAATCCGATTTTCGCTATCCCGGTCCCAAGCCGCAATCTCGTGAGACCGCCATTGTGATGATCTGTGACGCCGTTGAAAGCACGGTACGTTCCATGCCCGAAGCCACGGCCGGGCGCATTGAATCCGCCGCCCATGAGATTATTTATAAGCGTCTGCTGGACGAACAGTTTGAGCGGTGCGAGCTGACGCTGGTGGATTTATCCAAAATTGAGGAATCGATTGTACGCACCCTGGCCGGTGTGTACCATGGGCGTCTGAGCTATCCCAAACCGCTGGCTATTTTGCGGCCCGCCTGACATGAACATTCAAATCACCATCAGCGGTCTGCCCCGGCACCAGCCCAAACCTGTAGCCAGGCGGCGATCCAGGAACGGATTCTTGACCGCGTTATGGCTGAAAAAAAACCTACGCCCGGCCCTGGCCATGACCGCGGCCCGCAGCGGCACCTGGCACATTCACCTGATTGGAGATGCCGCGATGACTGAGATGCACCGGCGGACGATGGGTATCAACACCACCACGGATGTGCTTACCTTTGATCTGCGTGACCTGAGAACAGACCGCCGTTACCTGGAGCTGGAAACGCTCATTGGGCTGGAGGAAGCCCGCAGACAAGCCCGCCAATTCCACCATCCGGTGGCTTGGGAGGTACTCTTGTACGCGATTCACAGCCTGCTGCATGTGCAGGGTTATGATGATCGCACCGCCCGGCAGGCCCGAAGAATCCATCGACGGGAAGACCAGATTCTGTTAGCCTTGGGGATAGGGCCGGTATACGCGGCTGGCGCGGACGCGGGCATTCAGGACCATAGACCATCCTGAAAGGTGTTGGCAATACGATGGTGCGGGCGTGAACTGGTGTTGGTGGCTTTTATTACCGGAAGTCCTGGGTACGCTTTTGGCGTCTACCACGGCGTATGCCTTGCGCACCGTTTCCAGGCTGGGGCTGGAGCGTGAACTGCTCCAGCGGCATCGCGGTGCCGCACTGGACCAGATTCTGAGCCAACTGGACCCTCTGGTTTTGACCGCCACCATTTTGCGTGTTCTCTTCAACATGGCCATCGTGGTGAGCGTGTTTGCGGCCCTTAGCGGGGCAGCCTCGCATTCCGCCTTGCTGCGATTACTGATGGCCTCCCTGCCGGCGGGTCTGCTGATTTTGGTCTTTTCCGTGGCCATTCCCTACGCCTGGGCGGGTTATGCCGGCGAGGCCCTGATTGCCGCGCTATGGCCGGCGCTGCGGCTGGCCTGTGCGGCCCTCATTCCGATGGTCTGGTTTCTGCGGCTGTTTGATGAGCTGGTACGCCGCCTTGCCGACGCCCCATCGGCGGACAGTCCAGCCCAGGAAGCGGTGGAAAGCAAACAGGAGATTCTGGCGGCTGTTTCTGAAGGCACTGCGGAAGGAGCCGTGGATGAAGAGCAGAAGAAAATGATCGAGGGCATTATCAGCTTTCGCGATTTGCAGGTCAGCCAGATCATGACCCCGCGCACCGATATGATTACCGCATCCATCCACGCCACGCTGGAAGAAATTCGGGACAAGGTTCTGCGTGACGGTCTGGCCCGTTTGCCGGTGCACGATGGCAACCTGGATAACATTCTGGGCATTATCTACGCCAAGGATCTGCTAAGTCTGCTCGGCACCAGTCAAACACCGCAGGCGTTTAACATCCGTCAACTGATGCGGCCGCCGCTGTTTGTGCCTCATTCCAAGCCGCTGCGCGACCTGCTGCGGCAGTTTCTTGCGCAGCGCGTGCATATTGCCATCGTGCTGGATGAATTTGGCGGGACCGCCGGCCTGATTACCAGCGAAGATATTCTGGAGGAAATTGTCGGCGACATTGCTGACGAGTATGAAAAGTCATCGGTGCATACCCTTAAGCGCATTGACCCGGTCACGGTGGATGTGGATGCCCGCATGAACGTGACCGACCTGAACCGCGAATTGAATTTGCAGTTGCCGGAAAATCAGGAATATCAAACCCTCGGCGGCCTGGTCATCAATATGCTCGGCACCATACCCATTCGCGGAGAACAGGTGCAAATTGAAGATATCACCATCACGGTGATGGAATCGGATGTCCGTAAGGTAAAGCTCCTGCGTTTGAAATTGCCCCACGGCCAGGAGGGGGCAAATCCGCCCAGCCCCAGCGATTCCGGAACCAACCAGGGCCAGTCTGCCGCTTAAAACATGCGTGTGTAGAATGAAAACCGATCAACCTGTTGAAATGTCCGCCAACAACAACTTTCGTCCGATCTCTACAGCAGTCCGCATTGGCCATGTGCATTTGAAGGTGGCGGATATTCAACGTGCGCTGAGTTTCTATCGCGATGTGCTGGGCTTTGCCGTGACGCAGTGGTATGGCACCAGCGCGGTATTCCTGGCGGCGGGCGGGTACCACCATCATATCGGCCTGAATACCTGGGAAAGTCTGGGCGGCCAAGCCCCGCCGCCAGACTCTGTGGGTCTATATCATCTGGCAATCTTGTATCCCACACGCCGGCATCTGGCCGACGCTTGTCGGCGAGTCTTGGCCGCCAAGATACCGCTGCACGGGGCCAGCGACCATGGAGTAAGCGAAGCACTGTATTTAAGCGACCCGGACGGCAATGGTGTGGAACTGTATTGGGACCGTCGCCCCGAGCTTTGGCCGCGCACCGCCGATGGTGGCCTGGCCATGAAAACAGCGCCGCTGGACATGGCCTCGCTGCTGGCCGAATTGCCGCTGGAACCCTGAGGGCGCTTCCATTGGCATCTCCGCCGACAATTCGAATTCGGCCATCTTTTCCAGTACGTATCACCAGCCAGCCGTCCTCATATTCTTGCGCCTAAAGACCGTGGGAGTACTATTGGCCCGGTGATGGTGCGGCACCGGTCATTTTCAGCAGCGTCTCTTCGTCGATGATGGCAACGCCGAGTTTACGGGCTTTTTCCAGCTTGGATCCGGCCTCCGCTCCGGCCAGCACCAGAGAGGTTTTTTTGGTAACGGCGTCCGCGGGCACGCCGCCGTGCGCCGCAATAAACTCGTTGATCTGGTGGCGGGTAAAGTGTTTCAGCGTACCCGTCACCACCACCGTTTTACCGGCCAAGGCCCCGCCGACCGGGGCGGCCCCCGCAGCCCGGACCGCGCCCGTGGCCACACCCAGCGACGCCAATTCCCGCAGCAGTTTCAGCCCGCCGCGGACATGAAGAAAATCATGGATCGATGCCCCCACCACCGGTCCGATATCCGGCACCGCCTGCAACTGTTGCACGCTGGCCCCGGCCAAAGCGTCGATACTGGGAAAGTGCCGGGCCAAAACAGCGGCTGTACGTGTGCCCACATGTAAAATGCCCAGGCCGGAAAGCAGGCGCTCCAGCCCAGCGGATTTGCTGGCCTCAATGGCCGCCAACAGGCCGCGGGCCGATTTTTCCCCCATCCGCTCCAGAGCCAGCAAATCATCAAGTTGCAAACGGTATAAATCCGCCACGGATTTCACTTTGCCCGTGGCCACCAGTTGATCAATAATCGCCGGGCCGAGATTTTCAATATCCATCTGGTTGCGGCCACCGAAGAACCGCAGTCGCTGGGCCAGTTGCGCCGGGCAGTCAACATTGATACAGCGCACAAAGCCTCCCTCCCGCACCACGGCCCCGTGACACGCCGGACATTCCACAGGTGCGGTAATGGCTGTGGCGTGGGCGGGCCCGGCAGCCGGCACATGGCCCACCACATAAGGAATGACTTCGCCGGCTTTTTCGACCATTACCTGATCGTGGAGTTGCAAATCTTTGCGGGCGATTTCATCAAAATTATGCAGGCTGGCGCGATACACCTGGGTGCCGCTGATAAATACCGGCGGTTCAAATTCCGCCACCGGGGTAATGGTACCGGTTTTTCCCACCTGAAAGACCACGCGGGCCAGTTCGGTTTGCGCCTGCTCCGGCTGATACTTGAAGGCTATGCACCATCGCGGTGCCCGGGCGGTAGTCCCCAAAAGCGTACGCTGCCCAAAATCGTCGAGCTTGATGACCACTCCATCGGTATCGAACGGCAGGTTCTTCTTGATCTGGGCAAATTGCCGGATAAACGCCATGACGGCATGAATGTCCGCGGCGACGGTGACCTGCGGGGGCATGGGCATTCCGACGGCCGCCAGCCACGCCAGCCATTGCCGGTAGCTGGTAAAGCTAACCCCTTCCACGACGCCCTGTCCGTGAGGAAAAAAATCCAGCTTGCGGGCCGCCACAATACGGGGATCTAAAAGCTTCAGCGTGCCGGCGGCGGTATTGCGCGGATTGGCATAAAGTTCGGCATCGTCCTGCTGCTGCTGCTGGTTGATGGCCAGAAACTGGGACCGGGACAAAAACACCTCTCCGCGGATTTCCACCACCGGCGGTATAGCCCGGGGAAAATCAAATGCGCGCACGGCGGCTTCCGGCGGTTCCAGGCGCAGCGGAATGTTACGTATAGTGCGGGCGTTGACCGTGACATCATCACCGGTGTTGCCGTCCCCGCGGGTGGCCGCCACGGTCAGGATGCCGTTTTCATAGCGGAGCGACAGGGAAACGCCATCAATTTTCGGCTCACAAACGTACGTGAAGGGCCGGCCTTCCAGCAATTTTCTGACCCGGCTGTCAAAGGCCAGCAGGTCCTCTTCGGTGTATGTATTGTCAATGGAGATCATGGCGATGCGGTGCCGCACCGGGGTAAAACCTGTTATCGGTTGCCCCGCCACGCGCTGCGTGGGAGAATCGGGCGTGATCAATTCAGGATGCTGCGCCTCCAGCGTTTGGAGTTCTTTGAAAAGAGCATCATATTGGGCATCGGAAATCTCCGGCTGAGCCAGTTGATAATACATCCGATCATGATGGCGAATTTGCCGGCGCAAGTTCCGCAATTGCTGTTGAATATCCAAAACCATCCGTGATTTATAACCCTGTTTGGCCGGCACGGCCAGCCCGGCACCGGACTGATGAACATAGTGCTGATTTTGGTGGAAAATGGTGTGGTGCCGATGCGTCAAAATGTTGCGCCGGTGGCCACGCAGACCTTTTACTGCGTTACAGTCGATGCGCACACCAGCACCAGCGATACATTTGTGTGCCTGGCCAACGGTCTGGCGGGTAATCGCATCCTGCAAAGCGGCCAGGGGCAGGGGAAGAAGTTTTATGCGGCGCTATGGGAGGCCTGTGATTCGCTCTCCCGGCAGATTGCCGCCGATGGCGAAGGCACCACCAAGCTGGTGCGGGTGGTGGTGGCCGGCACCGCTTCCGCCGCGGACGCCCGCAAAGCGGCCATGGCCATCGCCAACAGCCCGCTGGTGAAAACCGCCATCCGCGGCGGCGATCCCAATTGGCGCCGGTTCATCAGTGCCGCCATGCGCGTGGAGCGCGCCGGCTGCCGGGTGGGAAGCATTAGTGTATTTAAGAATGGCCGCCCGGCCGCCGCCGATTTAGAAAAAGTTCAACAACTGATGCGGCTCCCCGAGGTGACTATTTCGGTGGATCTGGGCACGAATGGCGGCTGCGGCTGCAAAGTCCATACGTGCGACCTATCGCGCCAGTACATCACGATCAATGTGGATTATCATACATAAAGGCCCACCCGTTCGCGAGCCTCGCTGACGCACAAGCCCCGCCATGGTAGTGCGGGGGTTTGCGCTCATGAGCAAGCCAACCACCGGATTATCATCACGGTGCTTGCTGACGCGTAGTCGCCGACGCCGCCGCAGGAGCATCTCAAAGACGGTTTGCCTGCTGGTATTCGGCGGGAAACGCCACATAACCGGCATAATCCGATTGCTTAAGAAGCTTTCGTCCTTCAGATTTAATTTCGCCGCTGGTGAGGGTCAACAGCCGTGGGGTGCCAGATAAAATTGCGTGCGCCAGCCGTTCGCGAAGGTGGGTGTCATCAAGTCCGTAAATATTTCTATGCCGCTCCCTAAGATGAGGATGTTGATCCGGAGAAGACTCGCACTTAATCTCGAGATTGAGTGCGGTAAGCTGGTGGGGTTGAATCCGCAGAAAGTGTACCGTCTCCGGCTTCCGGAGCAACACAACGTGCAATATTCCAGTGAATTTTTCGTCTCGATCATCGCTCACCGCGTAAACCGATAAGCCGCCATTGTCCCGCGGTCTTGGTGTCAAATCCGCGGCGGCACTTTGTAACTTCTCATCTGAGATGGTGGATTCGGCGCCGTTTCTCCAACGGCTGGCGCGGACCGACCGAATCAGCCAATACATCAACGTTTACTCCGAAGTTAAATCGGAGCAGGCACCCTCGATGATGCCCTTGAGTTGCTCGTGAGCTTCTCGTTTATATGCATCCTGCAGTATGCGAAGGGCCGAATTTTTTGGCAGGCGCAAGGCCGCCGCAATGGCTTTTTCGCGAACATCCGCGCATGACGATTGCAATTTATCTTCAATAATGCGCGTCATTTCATCACGATGGCGTTCAACCAGTGGATCAGCCATCCAAGCTACCGCTTGCAGCAGCGCACATTGCAGTTCATCATCAATGTGGGAATTTAACCAATTAATGACCGGCCCCATCGCCGGTTCGCCGATTTCACTTAATATCATGGCTGCCCGGTCCAGAGTTTCCAAGTCGGTTTCTTCGGCAACACGTGCAATCAGCCATTGCGAGCCCTCCACGCCCGTCAACTTCCATTTATCTGTCTGTTCCTTTATCCCGCGCGCGTGGCAATATGGCCCCAGATTTTCTTCCATCGCGTGAAACAAGGTTTCCGGATTCGGCGTGTTGGGTGCCGGTATCCCTGGTATATCGAAGAAATCCATCGCCTCAGGCCCAGCGCCGCCGCGATCCCCGGAGCGGTTCGCGGAGACCATTGCAGCCGCTTCCACTGGCATGGCCGGCTCGTTTATTTCTTTATAAAGATCACGGGGAATCAATAAGGCCATGATGTTTACTCCTGCATGGATTCTATCCCGGATATGATATGTTGTAAACGTGATTTTACAGCATCACAGTCGATAGTCACCTGGTCTTTAAGCTTGGGGCCAATGGAAAATGCCTTGAAAACAGGCTTACCCGTGCCATCCATTTCCGAACTAATCACGTAATTTGTCTGATAATACAGATAAATTCGACCGGGATCGCGCTGCGACGGCTCGACCAACACTGTAAGCTGCGGACTTGTGTGCATAAAGCGGGTTAAAGATCCCAACGGTGGGTCCAGCCCCAAGTTGGCGTTCTTCATGACCTTGGCCAAGCCAACGCCAACACCACCGGTAAAGCGCGCCGCCGCATGAAACGAAAATATAAAACCGTAGTTCTGTATCGGTGTCTGGGGGAGATGTGTATCAAATAATTCCGACGCAATTTTTACAGGCCTATCCAGATCATCCACCTTGGCGCTGGCGATATTCCATACGGTTGGATGGCATGTTATCTGTAGCTCTTCAAAAGCGAACGATGACAAGACCGGACCGCTCGTCGGCCGCCCCGCCATGGCTGTTTTCATTTGTTCGTCCGTGATGAGACCCACAAGGTTATACCAGGCGGGATGATGAATGGCCGGATTCATCGCACCACCGATATACAATTGCCATCCCTCCATATTCGTTAATAATGGACTCACCACGGGATCGCTCACAAATAGACTCCTTTTACTTCTCTAATGCGCCACCGAATCCCGATGGCTGTCAGGACGTGTGGCGGCCCCGACGGCCGTCGGGTCTGGCAAATTATAACGGAAATGTAGAATAACGGCACAGGGAATATTCATCGCCCGCCACTGCCACTACACCGCCGCCCACCCGCGCACAGACGCACCGGGGGACGCAGGGGTGCGCCGGGGCTTTTATATTTGATTGACTGTTCCCATGAGGCCGTCTTCTACCGTCTTGCGTTTTCTCCAACGCCAACGCACCTTGGCATGCGCAGCACAAATAGGATGAATTCCACGCGGGTATTTTCATCAGGCCGGCACCCGTCACGAGCTTTTCCTGAACTTAGCCTTGGCTGCGGCCGGCGGCCGAGCTGTGGAATTTTCGTTACGGCCGCTGGCTAACGCATTGGCCGGCTGGGCCATCTCCGCCGCGTAGCGTTTCTGGGCCAGCATTTTTAGAAATGCCTGCATCGCCGGGCCGGACCAGCGGTTGGATGCCAGAAGCTGGTGCAAAGGCCGCTGTATGCGGCAATCTTGGATCGGCAGAGATTTGAGTTGGCCGGAGGCGATTTCCAGTTGCACCGTCAACCCGGATACGATGGCCACCCCCACCCCCGCCATCACCAGATGTTTGATGGCTTCCGTGCTGGTCAGCTCCAACTTCGGCTTAAGCACCACCCCGGCGCGGGCCATGTAGCTTTCGATCACCGCCCGTGTGCCCGAGCCCGTTTCCCTTAAAATCAGCGGCTCGGCCAGAAATTGCTTCAAGTTCACGTGCGGCAATTTCAGCAGCGCATGTCCCGGCGGTACAATAGCCACCAGTTCGTCCGTATAAAATACCGTCGCCCGCAGATGCGGATCTTCGGCAAATCCTTCGGTGAAGGCGATGTGCAGATTACCCGCCAGCAAAGCCTGTTGAATAACCTGCGTGTTGTCAATGCGAATCTCCACTTCAATGCGTGGATTCCGGCGGGAAAATTCGGCCACCAGCGGCGGCAACAAATACGCCCCAATGGTGGTGCTGGCCCCAATGGTTATCCGACCGCTGCTAAGACCACGCATTTCAGCCATGGCCGCGGCGGCGTTTTTTTCCAAAGCCTGAATCTGAGCTACATATTGCGAAAGAAGAATCCCCGCCTGCGTAAGGCAAGTTCCGCGCGGCAGGCGATCGAGCAACCGTAACCCCAGCTTGGATTCCAATTCCGCCACCTGACGGGAAACCGCCGGCTGGCTGATTTCCAACGCCTCCGCGGCCCGGCTGAAGCTGCCTTTTTCCGCCACCGCCTGAAAAATCGCCAGATGGTTTCGGTTCATTTCCATGGCATAATATTACAGCATAGGTGATATAAACACAATGCCTTGGTGTAATGAACGGATAATGGGTACTCTTTGACCTTCGGCCCGGCAATAGGGCTTGGCCGAGGTACGGAGAATTATTCATGTATCCACCACCATTGCAGTCCGACGAAATGCCGCGCCATCTGCCCCCGCCGGTTATCGGCCAGGATGTTGCGGTTAAAGAATCTCCAATCGGTTCGGCCAAGTCCTATCTCAAGCTCTGGTTTCAACGCAGCGAGGAGCTTCGGTCGCAACTGCGCTGGGTTATTTTTGCTCTGGCCATCGGCTGGTGCCTCACGGTCTGGGCCTCGCCGGCCCTGGCGCTGGCTTTGGGAATGGCCTTGTCGCTGTCGATCGGTCATCCATTTCATCGGCTGGGCCATCGAACAGCCAAGGTTTTATTGCAGATTTGCGTTGTACTGCTCGGATTAACCATGAATCTCCATGCTGTGCTGCAGGCCGGTGCTGATGGAGCGGTGTTTGCCGTCATCAGCATTGCGGTAACGCTGGTGGCCGGCTATTTTCTGGGGCGCTGGCTCAAAATCGATTCGCACGCGTCCATGCTCATTTCGGTGGGAACGGCCATTTGCGGCGGTTCGGCGATCGCGGCGGTCGGCACCGTCCTCGATGCTCCGGAAGAACAGATGACTGTGGCTATGGGAACCGTATTTTTGTTGAATGCCGTAGCCCTGTTTTTATTTGTGCCTATTGGGCACGCACTGAATCTGAGCCAGCATCAGTTCGGCGTATGGGCGGGCATATCGATCCACGATATTTCCTCGGTGGTGGCGGCGTGCAATCGGTATGGACCACTGGCTCTGACCACTGGCACGGCGGTAAAACTCTCGCGTGCCTTATGGATTGTGCCGGTGTCGCTGGCAGTGGCGTGGGTGGCCGGGCGGGAGCGCCGCGCTGCGGATCCGAACCATACCGGTCCGCGGGGGAAAATCCAAATACCGTGGTTTATCGGCTTGTTTTTGGTTGCGTGTGTGGTCAAGAATTTTGTGCCGGGGATGCAGACGGTGGATCCGGCCATCAGCCGGATCAGCACGGTTGGTCTGACGCTGACGTTATTCCTGATCGGGGCGGGCTTATCGCGCCGTACGCTGGCGACGGTGGGTTTCAAACCGCTGCTACAAGGCGTGCTGCTCTGGGCGCTCATCGGCGGTGGTACGCTGTTGGCGGTAACACAGCTACGTTAAGGACCGGCGAATAAATCGGCCGCGAAAAGTTTCCCATGACGCCCGATGTTGCCCCTGAACCCTCCCAGCTACTGATGGAGCAAGCCTAAACCGGCCCTCCGGGGCCAGGTACGGATCGTAACTCTGACCCACAGATCTTGGCCCTTCTTACGTTGGGGTCGCCTGCTTCGCTGTCAGTCAATGTTTGAGGGGCTTCGGCAACAGGGGCGGAGCCGGTCGCGCGTGGCGCGGCGACACCGGCAACCTCAAGGGGAGCGTGAGCCGACGGGCTTACCGGTAATCCATAGCGGGAGGAGACAATGCCTCCGAGAATGGCCAGCGTCAGCTCCACGGTAATCTGAAAAACCCGCGGCAGGGCCACAGCCACCACAATCAGTTCCGCCGAATGAACGATGGGCATTAAAAACAGGGCCTGCACCGCTTCGCGCACGCCCAAGCCGCCGGGAAACATGCTTAACATGCCAAGGGTAACGGAAAGACCAAAAATACCGGCCAGCGGAAAAATTTCCAGTGCCGCCACGCCGTGTACACAATGTATCGCCGACCAAAGCCCAAAGCCTCCGAAAAGCCAGGACGGCATAAACATCAGCACCGCGCAAGCCATGTCAAACTTGCGGAAATGCCGACTCGGCGGAATAGGCCCGCGTTTCATGGATTTTAAGGCGGCATTGACGATGCTAAAAAAAATCCTGGGATGAAACAACGTCAGCAAACCGACAATCATCAGGCCGCATAAAACCAGGTACAGCGGATGATCACGGGCAATGAACATCAGGGCGATGGCCCCCACCAAGCCTCCGGAGAGGCTGTACATGGCATTTTCGACCAGAGTGGAAAGCAGGCACAATTCACGCGACATGCCCAGACGATGGGTGCGTTCGATGCGCATCAGCACCAGCAGGACTTTGCCGGGAGCGTATTTTCCCGCCTGGCTGAAGGTGTAGGCCCCCAGCAGCGGCAAGGTTTTGTTGCGATCTCCCATGCGCCAGGCCAGCCAGCGCCAGGTCAGGGCATTGGTGGCCATAATGCCCACAAAAGCCAGACCGATCAGGGGGGCAAAGCTCCAATCGATATGCATGGGGTGGGATCCGACGGTTTGCCACGCGCCGCGCAGCTTGTAAAACACAAACAGAAACACCACGACCATGACGGTGAGTTTGAGGATCAAGATGAGACGTTTTTTCAGCAAGGTGCGCTCCGGACGTTCCTGCGGGGTCATCGGTGCGGGCTTTAGTCCGCGACCATCACACACTGGTAATGATAATGCCGACGCAGTGGCGTGGACAGGAACCCGCATAGAAAATTCCCGTTAGAAAGCCATTTCAACAGATACAACGCACAACCGGGCGGTTTGATTGCCCCTGGAGATGGCGTTCCGGTGCACCGATGGCCGGCAACATATCCGCCGGCTTCCGCCGGCTGAAAACAGATGTTGTTGACCATTTGCTCATCCTGCCGCAGAATAAACTTTTTCCCATGGATGATAACCTGGTGTGAACCATTTGCTTCCGTGAGAATCGTCGTGCAAAGGTGAATTTAATGAATCCGATAGAACAATCCGATCCGGTTCTCTGGCAAGCCATATGCCAGGAACAAAACCGCCAGGATTCCACCCTGGAACTGATCGCCAGCGAAAACCATGTTTCTCCGGCGGTTCTGGCTGCTGCCGCCACCCCGCTCACCAATAAATACGCGGAAGGCTACCCCGGCAAACGCTACTACGGCGGCTGCGAATTCATCGATGTGATTGAGAATCTGGCGCGCGACCGGGCCAAAGCCCTTTTCGGCTGCGACCATGTCAACGTGCAGCCACATTCCGGCTCGCAGGCCAATCAGGCGGTTTTTCTGGCGGCGTTAAATCCCGGCGACACCATTTTGGGATTGCACCTGGACCACGGCGGCCATCTCACCCATGGCAAATCCGTGAATATATCGGGCCGATGGTTCAAGGCGTTTCATTACACCCTGGATCCGAAAACTGAACGCATCGACATGGCACACGTGCAGCGCATAGCCCGCGAATGCAAGCCAAAACTCATCATCACCGGCGCAAGTGCCTACCCGCGTCTCTGGGATTTCGCGGCATTTGCGGAAATTGCCCATGAAGTGGGTGCGGTGCAGATGGCGGATATCGCCCATTTTGCGGGCCTGGTGGCCACCGGCCTGCACCCGTCGCCGGTGCCGCACAGCGAATTTGTGACCACCACCACGCACAAAACCCTGCGTGGACCCCGTTCCGGCATGACCATGTGCAAGGCCGACTGGGCTAAAAAGCTTGATTCGGCGGTATTTCCAGGTTTGCAGGGCGGACCGCTGATGCACATTATCGCGGCCAAGGCCGCCGCCTTTGGCGAAGCGCAGCAACCGGCCTTCAAGACTTATTGTGAGCAGATTCTCAAAAACGCCAAGGTCCTGGCCGAGGCCCTGATGGGCCATGGGTATCGCTTGGTTTCCGGGGGCACGGATAATCATCTGATGCTGGTGGATTTGCGGGCCAAAAGCCCGAATTTGACCGGTGCCGCAGTGGAATTGTGGCTGCAAAATGCCGGTGTTATTGTGAATAAAAACATGGTTCCGTTTGATACCCGCAAAGCCATGGAAACTTCCGGCATCCGCGTGGGGACTCCGGCGTTAACGACCCGCGGTCTTAAGGAGCCGGAGATGAAAAAAGTGGCCGAGTGGTTTGACCGGGCCGCGTCCAGCGGCGGCGACGCCCAGGTGCTGCAAAAAGTACGTGACGAGGTAACGGAATTCACCCGCAGTTACCCGCTGCCGCATTTAACCTGCTCGGGTACGTAGCACCGCGACGGCCTGCCGCTTGACGGCGGCACCGGCGCGGGCCTTTTTCCACGCGGTAACCGTTCACGGCCGTTCAGCCAGTCAATCCCGATAGCCATCGGGACTGACCGCGCATCATTCTCACAAACCTTAGGAGAAATGCGATTTTATTGACTTTATCGGTTCCCGCGCTACTATAACTTATGGAGGCCATGCAACCGATTTTGGGTGGTGTGTTGTATGGATATATCCACGGATGGCCGGTTTTGCCGGATAACCGGGAGATAAGCGCCCGGGCAGGACTTGTCGCATAAATCGCAGCTAACGTTGTTAACTTACGTCGATCTCGCGCCGCCGGGTGGCACTTTGCAGCCCTGCCGCTCTGGCAAAGTTATACGAAGGGAGTATGCGCGCTAAATTCATAAAAGCCCGTAAGTAAACGCACCATATTTTCTGTTTTTTAATTTTGGAAGGGTACAAAGCAATGGGTACCAGGCGTCAACCGAATGATGGACATGAACACGCAATTCCCGCCGCCGGTGCCAAGCTGCTCGCGAGCAATCTCCAGACCGGCCGACGGCGGCGGAGCCTCATGATCGCCGGCTGAATGGCCGTGAACCGTTACATTTGTAGCCACCGTTAACCGGAGTGCAGTCAGATGACGAGGCGTCGATTATTTAAGAAACAGGCGTTGCTCGTTGCGTGCGCTGTGGCCGGTTGTTTGGTGGGAAAAGCTGCGGCCTCATCACCTTCAACCGTCCCGGTTGCCCCCGTACCGCCCAGCCCGTATCTCGAGGGCTATGGTGGAAGCTGGGACGGCAGTTACGAAATACTTGCGGGCCAATACGTCCAAAGCACAGGCATAGTCTCCCCCAATATGACGGTAGCGAATTTTGAATCCTTCGTTACGTACACGAATACGGGGGCGTTCATGTCAACGCCCCCAGTCGAGATCAATCAGACGGTAACCGTTGAAAATGGCGTGGAGAATTATTTATCTTATCAACAGAATTATAACGTTTATTCCTCTGGCGGCGGTATCATTGGCGTCGCCAGCAGGGGTTCGCCTTACGCTCTTGGAGATACCTTCGGGGAGACCCCACACACTGACGGCGGCTCAGATAATGAATCGCCCAATGGTCTTTTCCTCTGGGGCAACGCCGGATACGGGTGGTTGAAGATTGCTTCGGGTGGAACGCTTAACACCTACGGGTCTGGTGCGGGTTACGGAACTTTTGTCGGGGGTAACACGGGCATTGGGAGTTCCCTGAGTCCAGTCGGATTTGATTACGGGGGGCCTCAAAGCGGATACGGAATTGTTGATGTATCCGGCGGCACCTGGAATGACGCCAATAGCGCGTTAGAGGTGGGATACGGGAGCCAGGGTTTCATAACCGTCGAGAATGGCGGCCATCTGAATGTCAATAATCAGGCTATCATCCTTGGACAGACCTACGCTGGATCACCATCACCGTCCCATCTTGCCGCTGGTATCGGGACGATGGTTGTCCAGTCCGGTGGCACGGTCACCCAGACCGGCGCGGATGGTTACATCATTGTTGGGTCAGGTGGGTCCGGAACGGTTGTGGTCACCGGCGGCGGTGTTCTGAAAACATCGCAATCATCGGGTAGTTACGGATCGCTAATTGCCGCAGGTACTTCCGTCGGATCAAGTTCAGGATATGTTTTGGTGACCGGATCCGGATCGCTTTGGAGTTCAGGTTCATACATTGAAATGGGAAACGGTGGGACCGCGGTGCTTGTTATAAGCGATGGAGGTCAAGTCACCAGCGAGGGCGCATATGCGTCCTCGGCCTACGCGACAGGAGGCACCTCGGGGCTGAGTACTGTAAATATTGAAGGCCCGGGTTCCTCTTGGATAATTTCAGGAAAGGCCGATATTGGTGAAAACGGGATCGGCATGATAACTGTCCAAAATAGCGGCAAACTGAGTAATACGGCAGCGATCATCATTGGCGATTATTCCACCGGCAACGGCACGCTGCTGGTGCAAAGCCAAGGCACGGTTGAATCCGGTGATGCCACCCTTGGCAATCAGGCTGGTGCGATTGGAACAGCGACGGTTACAGGTTTGGACAGTTTATGGACCGTGGATGGTGATCTCACGGTGGGCAACTCCGGCCAGGGCACCCTGACGCTGAGCAACAGCGCACAAATCACCACTACTGGTGATGCCATCTTGGGCAGCCAGAGCGGTTCCACCGGCACGGCCACCATTACCGATGCCGGCACACAGTGGCAAATCAACGGCGAGCTTAAAGTTGGCGATAAGGGCAACGGCACTATGTCGGTGGAAAATGGCGGCCTGGTTTCATTGGCCGGCAACCTGGCCATTGCCGACGGCGGCGGTACGTCCACACTCACACTTGATGGCAACGGCTCACGCCTGATTGCCAGCGGCACGTCCGTCACCATCGGCGGCCAGGGAGACGGCACGCTGATTGTGCAAAATGCCGCCGACGCGATATTTTCCGGGGCCGGCGTATCGCTGGGCGAAAAGGCCGGCGGCACCGGCACGCTCACGGTTCAGGGCAGTAACACGATCATGTCGGCGGGTTCGCTGACGATCGGCGGTTATGGCACCGGCACTCTGAACGTGCAGGATTCCGCAGCGCTTAGCACCGGCACCAGCATTTCGCTGGGGGAGCAGGCTTCCGGTACGGGAACCGCCACCGTTGATAACGCCACCGTCAACGACGCCGGTACGCTCACCGTTGGAGGCTATGGTACCGGCACACTGACCATTCAAGACGGCGGCAGCCTGACCGTGCAAGGCAATGACATTACCCTTGGCGAGCAGAACACCGGTAGCGGAACGCTGAATCTTTCCGGCAGCGGTTCCAACTTGATTTTCAATGGCGATATGACTATTGGAAAATCAGGGTCAGGCACTTTTGCCGTTTCGGGCGGGGCGCATTTTAACGGCAGTGCGATGACTCTGGCCTCCGGATCGGGCTTCGGCGGGGCCAGCACCGGCGGGACCGGCGAGTTGGATATCAACGGTACATCGTCGGTGTTGCTTAGCCAGGATTTAACCATCGGCAAATATGGAGTCGGCACGCTGGCCATGGCTGGAGGCGCGGTGCTCGCCAATCAAGGTGACGCCACGCTCGGCAGCCAGCCGGGAACCGAAGGTTCCGCAACCCTCAGCGGCAGCAGCAACTGGACCATCGGCGGCAGCCTCACCGTCGGCAGCCAAGGCACCGGCACTGTTACCGTTCAAAGCGCATCGAGCCTGATCGCCAACGGCGATTCGCTCACCATCGGCAAACAGGGTGTAGGATCGCTTACCGTAACTGGTGCAAAATCGTCGGTGCAATATGCGGGCGATCTCATTATTGGCAAGCAGGCTGCCGGCACATTGAGCATCGCTAGCGGGGCCACCGGCACCCCCACCGCCGGCGGCACAGGAGCCGTTTACATTGCTGAAACCTCCGGCATCAATGGCGCGCTGAGCATTGATGGCAGTGGATCGAATCTGGCGGCCACTGATTTGGTCATTGGCGGCACCAGCAGCAAAGCCGGGGGCAATGGCTCCGTAAGCCTCACCAACAATGGCACGCTTACCATTGCCCAGGCCGTGGCCATGTGGCAAGACGGTAGCCTGAATGTATCCGGCGGATATGCCACCATCGGCGGTGCCCCGTCCGCGACCGCCAATAACAACGTCTACGTAACCGGCGGGGGTAAATTAAGCGGCATCGGCAAGATCACAGGCAATGTGCTCGTTACGTCCGGTACGGTGGATGTCGGCGGGACCAAACCTGGGAATCTCGACGTTGCGGGAAATTTCATCCAGAGCGGCGGCACGCTTAAATTCTCAATCGGCGGCACCGGCGCGGGCCAGGCCTCGCAACTTGATGCCACAGGTAGCGTTAACATTTCCGGCGCGACCATAGAGTTCGATTTTATCAACCATTACGCACCCACCAAAGGACAGACCTTTCAGGTCATCGATCCGCCGCAGGCGGTGAGCCTCAATGATGTTTCCTACAGCTTCACCGGCTTGGCTTCTGGATTTTTGTTCTCCACCAGCCTCAACCCCAATGGCCTTCTTTTCACAGCGCTCAATAATGGCGTTGCCACGTCATCGGCTACGCCGGAACCCGCGGCGTTGTCCCTGCTGCTCGGCAGTGTCGGCGTGCTGATGCTCATCCGAAAAAGACCGAACCATGCCGGTGTCCGTCGATGAAACTGTTCCCTTTGGCCTGCTGAAACAGCGCCGCGGCCAGTGGCCGTGCCCATATCTTTTCTCGCAAGTCCCACCGTTCGCCACGCTTGGGTTAAGGCCTCGCGGAACTGGCTTATTTCTCGCCGATGCCGTATAGTAAAATAAGTGGACGCACCACGGCTGCTGGTGCCCAGTGTAGCCGCTGGCAACGTTAAAAGGAATATGCCCATGCCCGTCAAATCGACCCAGGGTCGCCCCGACGATACCGTGCCTCACGCCGGTTCCCCGCAACCGAGCCTGCTCCGCCACAACCTGCTGTTTATGACCAAGTTTTTCCGTCATGGCACGCGCATCGCCTCGGTGTGGCCCTCCAGCCGCTTCATGGCCGCCGCCAGCCTCAAATCCATTGACTGGGATCAAGCCCGCGTGATTGTGGAACTGGGAGCCGGCACCGGCCCGATCACCCAGCAGGCCCTGCAACGGCTGCAACCCCACACCCGTTTCATCGCCATCGAACGGGACCGTGATTTTGTACGTATTCTGCGCCAGCGTTTCGCCGGCCGGACCAATGTGGAAATTATTCATGGAGATGTCGGCGATCTGGCGGAAATTCTCTCCGCACAACATGTGGCCCGCCACGGCGTGGATCACTTCGTCAGCGGCCTCGGCACGCCCTCTTTACCCGAGCCGGTGCAGCGGCGTATGTTTGCCGCGGTGCGCGATTATCTCAAGCCGCACGGAGTCTTCAGCAATATTACGGAAGTTCCATGGTTCTACATGCGTTGGTACAAGGCCATGTTTGAGCACGTATCGTTTCAGCTTGTGGCCTTGAACATGCCGCCCGGCGGCGTGTACCACTGCCGCCTGCTGCGCTGATCCCGCCGAAATTTTATCGCCTTTCAATTGTAGTATACGTAACCTTATTCCCGCCGGCACTGTTTATGCCGGGCGACTGCGGAAATTGGCCGCTGCGCCATGCCGCACCGGGTGAAATTCCGGCCGCGGCCGGGCTGCCGCAGACATTCCGGCGAAGCGCACAAAAATGGCCTAACCACTTGTCTTTCCCGTACTTATCGCGGCGATTCAATTCATCCACAGATTTATCCACAAAGCCGTAAACGGAGGTGGAAAATCGGTTAAAAAAATATTTTTTTTTATCGTAACCCCTGATGACACGCGTACTTTGGTTCATGTGCAAAAGAATTCCCGCAGCGGGCCATTGCCAGGACTTTCATCGAATGTTAAAACGACACTCAAGAATCAATCGTCCAAGCTGGACGGTTCCGCGTGAGAAAATCCGCAGCCGACCGGTGGACGGGTGAAAGTTGTGACGGAGCACGGGTTGTGCCTCCGTGGGCCGGGGAAAGGACTCCCCGGCTGTCTTAGAACCATGACGGTTCGTTACGTAGTAAAAATTTATATTTGCTCCCGCCCTGGAAATGGGGAAATGGTGCCCGGAAAGGAGTCTGTTGATGTTGCCCGCTGCGCCGGAAATGAAGGAATTGGAACTTGAAAAAACTGTGCAGATTAAAATTGAGGATGAACTGGCCCAACGCCTGGGTGAGCCCCGCTATCAGCAATGGTTTGCCGGAAAGTGCCGCTGGTATATGGACGGCCAGAAGCTGACCGTGGCTGCCACCAGCTCATTTGCAGCACAGTGGATTCGCGGCAAATTGATGCTGGAATTGCGGCACAGCGCCGCGGTGGTTCTGGGTGAGCAGGTGACGGTGGAAGTGGCGACTCCGGCCGGCACGCCGCGATCTGAGCCGGCCGTTGATGCAGTTGTGCCTCCGCCGCAGGCTCATCCGCCGAGTGCCGCCAGCCCGCCGGTCGGCGTGAGCAGACTGAATCCCAAGTATCTGCTGGAAGAGTTTGTGGCCGGTCCGTCCAACCAGATGGCTTTCCGGGCGGCGGTGCAAGCCGCTGAGTCAACTGAAAACACCTGTAATCCGCTTTTTATTCATGGGCGCTGCGGCCTGGGCAAAACCCATCTCTTGCAGGGAATATGCCGGCGCTTTGGCCAGAAGTTTCCGCAGAAGCGCTGGCTTTACCTTACCGGCGAAGAATTCACCAATGAATTTGTCGAGGCCATCCGCCAAAACAAAACCTCCCAGTTTCGTCGGCGGCTTCGCCAGAGTGACCTGCTGGTGATTGATGATATTCATTTCTTCACGCGCAAGCAGGCCACCCAGGAGGAATTCCTGCACACTTTCAACCAGGTGGATGGTGCGGGTCGGCGCATTGTGCTGGCATCCGACTGCGCTCCCGGGCAGATTGCCTCGATCATGGACGCCCTGCAGAGCCGGTTCGTAAGCGGCATGGTGGCACGTATTGATCCACCCGACCTGCCCACGCGCCTGGAAATCGTCCGGCGCCACGCCCTGCGGCTGCGGCGTTCCGTCAGCGATGCGATTCTCATGCACGTAGCCCAAAGCCCCGCCGCCAGCGTCCGCGAACTCGAAGGCCTCTTGCTGCAGGTGCTCACGGGGCTGGAGGTGGCTGTGGAAGCCGGGGAGACCGTCGGAGGAACCGCCACCGTCATCGCCGAACAGGTGCGCTGCCGCGCCGGAGCGGCGAAGGTTATATCAGCGGAGCACATCATTGAAACCGTGGCGGGCTATTTCGGGTTAGCCGCCGCCGATCTGCGGGGCAATCGGCGCAGCCAGTTGGTGGCCGGTGCCAGGGCCATTGCCATTTATCTGATGCGCCAGCATTCCCATCTGAGCTTTCCGGAGATCGGCCGGATTTTAGGCGACCGCAATCATTCCACAGCGGTCGCCGCCAATCAACGGGTGGAAACCCGCTTGACCACCGGCTGGCTGCTGCGTTGGGTAGCCGCAGACGGACCCCATCATGAGGCTCTGGGTAACGCCATTGCCAACCTTAACGCGCGATTGCACCAGGCCCAGGCCGCTTGAAAACGGCGAAGCCCTTGGGTACTCTATCTAGTGTTGTTAGTGTAATGTTCGGTCAATATGCGGTATTTCAAGCATCTGACTTAGGCTGGCAAGACCAGGTACCATTTTGACGAGGTTCCGGTGAAATTAAACCAGATTTATCAACAGGACTGTATTGAAGGCCTGGGGGCTGTTCCCGAAGGCAGTATTGACCTGGTCTTCGCGGATCCACCTTTTAACATCGGTTATCAGTACGATGTTTATGAAGACAAGCGTGCTGCCGAAGATTATCTGGATTGGACCCGCCGTTGGGGGGCCGGCGTGGTGCGGGCGCTCAAGGCGGACGGGACTTTTTGGCTGGCCATCGGCGACGATTTCGCAGCGGAATTAAAGATGATTTTTCAGCGCGAACTGGGCCTGAAGTGCCGCAGTTGGGTGCTTTGGTACTACACCTTTGGCGTGCAGTGCAAAACCAAGTTTGCCCGCAGCCATACCCATCTGTTTCATTTCGTAAAAGATCCGAAGCGCTTCACCTTCAATATACCCGCCATCCGCGTACCTTCAGCTAGAACCCTGGTTTACGGCGACAGCCGGGGGAATCCGGATGGTCGCCTGCCCGACGATACCTGGATCCTGCGTCCGCAAGATATCCCGGACTGTTTCCAGCCGCATGAAGATATATGGTATTTCCCACGCGTGTGCGGAACATTTAAGGAGCGTGCCGGCTGGCACGGCTGCCAGATGCCGGAACAGTTGCTGGGGCGCATTATCAGGGCCTCCTCCAATGAAGGCGAAACGGTGCTGGACCCGTTTGGCGGCAGCGGATCGACGCTGGCGGTGGCCAAAAAACTTGGTCGGCAATTTATCGGCTTTGAGTTGTCCCCCGATTATGCCAAGAGAATTCAGACACGATTGGATCAAACCAACGTCGGCGAGCCACTGCTGGGATCCGATGTTCCCGCCACCTCCGCCCCCTCCACAGCCAATGGAACTATGCGTATCAATGGCCAACGCATCAAGGCGGCGGCATCGGTGCCGCAACGACAAGGCCGGTCCGAAATCGAGCGCGGCTTGCTGGAGGCGTTCTTTACCGTTAGGGATGGCTTTTCGGCTGATCGGGTGGTCGTGGACCCACAGATGAACGTGGAATTCGGGGTGGTTTGCCGACGGCTTGGCTTGCCGGGCGATATTGCGGATTGGAATCGGCGTTTACTCAACATCCGCAAACGCAAGTCGGGGTTGCCGGAATCCAAGCCAACGGTGGTGCCTGCGGCCCTCAGCCAAAAATATGAGTATTACAAGTTTGCGTTTGAAATTGCGCTGGCCAGATTTGAAAAAAAGCAGTCGCTCGACACCATCCTCTGTGATCCAGCCCGGGCAAAGGAGCTTGATGAATACGTACAGGGGATGATCCCGGAGAATTTACCCTGCCTGTGGATTCGGTGGATGGCCCTGCGATTCCGAAAAGAATCGCAGAAGACGCACCGACTCTTGTCGCCGTACCGCCTGCCCCCCAGGCCAAGAATGGACGAAAATCCCTTTGATCTTGAAATTGGCCGCGTCCCGACGGATCCGGGACTGTACTGGCTGGAAGACCGAACTGGCCGGCACCTTTATGTTGGCGAAGCCTCAAATCTACGGCACCGGATGGAGGCCCAATTCTTCCGGTCGTCGCGTTTTGAGTTCTGGGAAACCTTGCGGGTGGATCTGCGAGTAGGCTTTCTTGCAACGAAAGATAATCGGATCGCACGCATTGCGGCGCAGCGAGTTTCAATCCACAAGTGGAAGCCTCTCGGAAATTACCTGAATTTCAAATGGCCGACTCCGGGGGCCGCCGCGTGACCACCGAAGCCATCGTCCTCCAAGCGTTTATTGAAATCCGGCAAGGCCGTTCCCCGGAGCAGGTGCTTTGCGATGATGATTTGAATCAGACTTTTCTTGCCACCTGCCGCAAGGTCAATGCTTCGCTTTCTGAGGAAAATTGCAACACCACGCTGCTAAATCTCCGGAAGGCCAACAAGCTCGCCGGCCTCTCGACCAAAGTTCGCAAGAAGCGGTGGCCTGGCGGCGACCGATACTCGACCTGCGTCGGGCAGGCCGCCCGTCTAATGGAGCGGCAATTTGATGTGAATGTCGACAGGATACTTTGCAATCCGGAGCGGCGTTGCCAGTTTGACGCTTTGGTGCAATTTATGGAGCCCGGTGCCCCGGCGTTTGAGTGTCGCTTCCGAGCCTTGACGCTTCGAAAAACCAGGAACCTTCGCCCCGAGCCGGTGGGCCAGATCCTACGAGCCACGCAGAGCAGGATAATTCGCGTGGACGATCTGGAAAGTATGTCCGCAGAGATTCCGGAGGCCCCCGGGGTGTATATTTTTTTTGCTGAAAACAAAACTCTTTACGTCGGCAAGGCCGATAACCTTCGCAACCGAATCAATGATCATGTTAAGACATGGTCCTTCCGTGAAATGATAGCCGTCCGCCAAGATCGTGGCCCTGCGTGGCTGACGTTCCATGCCCTTCCTTTGGAAATTTCCAGCCGTGAACTCCGGGCCTACGAAACCGAACTGATCAAATCGCGCCACCCTGAACATAACCGTGCGGGGAAGCAAGCCAAGGAGTACACCAAATGAGCGTCGCTCGACAGAGTTTGGCCTTGACGGGGCTGTTTGAGGCGGAGCTTCTGACCGAACTTATGCTCCGCTTTTGGCCACACCCACTGGCAGACGACAGAGAATTTCGCAACGACATTTTGGAAAAGGCCGCGGAGGTGCTCAGACAGGCCGTTAGCGGCACCGCCGTTCTGGAAGACGTATCTGCGGCGAACACTAATTTTGTTGCAGCGATGTGGTATGCTGAATGGGCGGCCACTTTGGAATTGAGTGATGAATTCGCGGATAAGCGGCGAGACTGGCTGACTGCAATTCGTCGGTCACTGCCGGGATGCTTTTGTAATCCGGATGACTTGTCTCCGTGACGGCTGTCAACGACAAACGGCCCATCCGCCGGAGTTCCGACGGCGAAAAACAGCATGTTGTCCGAACGGCGGAAGCAGCGTGGCTGATATTGGTGATGACCTAAGTAGTCTCAGGCGGCAATTGGGATGCTCATGAAAACTTTTCGCAAAGAACTGTGGTTTAACATTCCGGAGCGGCGGGCGCTTATCAACATCACCCCGCAGGTGGAAGCGGCTCTGGCTGAAAGCGGCATCAGCGAGGGCCTGGTTCTGGTGAACGCCATGCACATCAGCGCCAGCGTATTTATCAACGATGATGAAGCGGGGTTGATGCAGGATTGGGAGCACTGGCTTGAGGAATTAGCCCCGGAAAAGCCTTATTCACGCTACCGCCATAACGATACCGGTGAAGACAATGCCGACGCCCACCTGAAACGCACCATTCTCGGACGCGAGGTGGTGGTGGCCATTACCGCGGGAAAGTTGGATTTTGGACCCTGGGAGCGTATTTTTTATGGCGAATTTGACGGCCGACGCCGCAAACGGGTGCTGGTTAAAATCATTGGTGAATAGGCGATTCAAAATGCAGGGCCATGATCGGAAAGAAAATGGTTGGCCGCCGAATTTGCACCGGCGGCAATCTGTATAAACACGCTTTGGCGCACAGGAGAATCCGATGAAAAATGTGGATATCAAAGTCGAAGGCCAGATTCTGACCATCAAGGTGGATTTGAGCAAGGAATTTGGGCCTTCTGCCTCCGGCAAAACCATCATCATCGCCTCGACCGAAGGCAATGTGACGTTACCTGACCGGGATGAGAAAATCGGGCTGAATGTCTATCGCAAAAAACCTTAAGAAGACCCAACCAACCCCGCCCATGCGGCGGCCGTGCGTCGGCACATCCGGTTACGGCCCTTCGCGCTGCGGAAGTTGCATCAGCTTCGACAAAGCCACCTCCGTAGCATTGCCGGAACGGGCCAATTCTGCCGCCACTCGGCGTTGATCTTCCAGCGATCGATTCTGGCCCAGCTTGAACTTCCCCTGCGTATGCGTGACCCGGATTTCAAAGCCCACGATCATCGCCAACAGGCTGTGTTGATGTTCTTTGGTCATGCTCGGTGACCATGGCTGCGGTCGGGCGGATTCAAATTTTTCCGTCAAGCGCCCCACCAGCTCCGCCAGTTCCGTGTCGCTGGTAATAAGTCGCGGCGTGCCATGCAGATGTGCTACCGCATAATTCCAGGTGGGCACCCCCGGCGAGGCATACCATGTCGGCGAAATGTAGGCGTGCGGGCCGCAAAACACCGCCAGCACATTCTCAGTGGGCGATAGATGCTTCCACTGCGCATTGGCCCTGGCCATGTGACCCCACAGCTTCAGCTCTCCGTTGGCGGATTCCTCCAGCAGCAGCGGAAGATGGCTGACCGTGGCTGCACCCTCGGGAGCGGTGATGAGCATGCCAAAAGGGTTCGCCTGAACCAACGACACTATTCGCGAGAGGTCACTTTCGTTAAACGGCGGCGGAATATACATAGGCCCATTCTATACGCAGCGGCTGGTGCTGTGCAGGGCGCCCCGATGCCTGAGCCGCGCTTTTGCCATCAAGCCGGAATCGCTTCCAGGCCAACTTCATCAACCCGGCCCGCATGGCCTGCTTCCGCGTCGTGGAGTAAAGATTCCAGCTTGCGCAGCGCCCCCACTTCAATCTGCCGCACACGCTGCCGCGTAACGCCCCAAATCGCGGCGATTTCCTGCACCAGTAGCGGTTGGGCATCGCCGAAGCCATGGCGAAGCCGCAAGACCGTCGCCTCGCGATGATCAAGCTGATCCAGTAGAATCCGCAGCTTGGAGCTGGTCTCGCGACTTTCCAATTCGTGGTCCGGACGTGGAGTTTGACGATCCGGTATGGTGTCTTCCAGACTTCCCCGGCTCGGATGATCCATCATGCTGACTCGAAATACCCGCGAGGCGTGCTGCACAGCAGCGAGACGACTGTCGCTGGATTGGTCATATAGGTCCATGTCGGACGGGGCATAACCGCAGATGTCCTGAAACATCCGTGATTGCTCGTTGAGCCTGGCCATCCGGCGCATCATGTAGCGCGGCAGGCAAATGGGATGGACGGTAGCGGCGATAAATTGTTGCATGCTATGCAGAATCCACCATTTAGCATACGTTGCAAATCGGGTGCCGCGACCAGGTTGATATAAATCCACCGCATGAACCAGACCAAAATTGCCCTCGGCAACAAGGTCCTGCAGGCAGATGCCCGTGCGGACGAATCGACGGGCGATAGCCACCACCAGCCGCAAATTCGCTTCCACCAACGTATCTCGGGCTAAAAAATCTCCGTTTTGCACCCGTTCGGCAAGGTCCAATTCCTGCTCGGCGGTAAGCAGCGGAATCTTTCTTAATGTGGCAAAATACTGCTGTAAATCAGATTCTCTTGCCCCGGACATGTGTCTACTCCCTGCATCTGTCTCGCACTTATCTTCAAGATAAGCCAGCTTCCACGCTGATGAACCCTCCAACTTTTACCGAATCTCTTAGAGATGTCAGTACCTGTATCGATCAGGCCATAATAATAGTAGGAGTCAAAATTGGAAAAGTGAAGAGGTAAAATTGCAACTTTTTTGGACCAGCAATTACCAGCTCTCGATAGCCAGGCTTTAGCCGTGCTGCGATGATTGTATAAGCCTGTCCTATCCATCAGGCCGGAGCGATAGCACTTTCCGCCTCAACATGGCCGAAAATGGTCATGGCATGGGCCTCGTCAATGCGAACATCAACGATCTTGCCTTCCCATTCCGGCGACCCGGGAAATACCACGATCTGGTCTGCACCGGTACGTCCTATAAGCTGCACAGAATCCGACAAGTTACGGGACCGATGGACCAGAGGTGCCGCCACCGGAGCCTGTGCCCGTCCGCGCATAGCCGCCGCCATTCGCGGGCCTAACTGGGGTGCCACCTGAACGCCCGCAGGCAAAGCAACGGTCTCCCGGGCATGGTCGCGACCATGACTGGCCCCCGCCACGATGGAATCCGTGGGACGCACCCAGCCGCTGGGCCCCTGGCAAAGCACCGGCACCGTTTGCCCGATCAGATCCCGATTCAACTCTTCGCTGATGGCATTTTGGACGTGCAGCAGATGATGATTGCGTTCCCGTTTGACTTCATCGGGTACGTCATTCGGGTGGCGGCGGATGGCCAGGGTTCCCGGGCGGGGTGAATATTTGAAGATGAAACAGTTTTTATATCTGGACCGTGCCACCAGTGCCGCAGACAACTGGTAATCTTCCTCGGTTTCGGTGGGAAAGCCCACAATCATATCTCCAGCCAGCGCAATGCCCGGCACTATGCGCCTGGCCCGTTCCAGAAGCGCGTCGTACTGCTCCACGCTATAGCCGCGATTCATCATTTTGAGAATGCGATTGCTGCCGGATTGTGCAGGTACAT
Organism: Planctomycetota bacterium; assembly: GCA_021851715.1. Taxonomy (GTDB): domain Bacteria; phylum Planctomycetota; class Phycisphaerae; order WQYP01; family WQYP01; genus JABEVA01. Next base: position 22,277 of record JAJZCR010000002.1, on the reverse strand, counting down.
GCAGATACTTGCATATTCTTTGGCAATCGGCCATGACCTGCAGAATATCGTCGCCGAAATCCGCGGGAAAACTGGTGATAAACCTCAGCCGCGGCAATTCCAGCACGCTTTCGTGCAGGCGGTGCAGCAGTTCGGCGAAGCTGGTTCGGCGTTTCATGGGGCCATCCGGTCCGGAGGCGGCGGAATGTTCGTAGTGATAATGGTTAACGGTTTGGCCCAGCAAAGTCACTTCCATCGCACCGGCCTCCACCAATCGGCGGGTCTCTTCAATAATGGCCTCCGGCGGGCGGCTTACTTCCGGCCCGCGCGTGTGCGGCACCACACAATAAGTGCAGAATTTATTGCAGCCGCGCACCACCCGCACATACGCCTGATACTGGCTTTCGGTGGGGGAAAAACTGCGCGATAAATCCAGCAGCTCCAAGCCATCTTCCTGTGCTGCGCCGAGCGTCGTCGATCGCCGGCTGGTATTTCCGGCCAGCGCCGCCTGCTGCCGGCCGGTGCGAAATACGTTGTCTAAAAGGGTGGGCAGTTTGTCCAGTTCGCCGGGGCCGCAAAGCAGGTCCACATGCGGCAGTCGCTTGAGCAGGCCCGCACCGTCGCGTTCGGCCATGCAGCCGATCACGCCGACGACCAATTCCGGCTCAGCAACTTTGCGCGTTTTCAACAGTCCCAGCCGGGAACGCACTTTATTTTCGGAATGTTCCCGCACCGAACAGGTGTTATACAAAACAACGTCGGCCGCCTGGATATCGGGGGTGAATTGGTAACCCAGCGCCTCCAACTGGCCCATCACCAGTTCGCTGTCCAGAACATTCATCTGACAGCCGAAGGTCTCCAGGTAAATTTTCTTCATCATAGACGCACCATGTCCCCCCGGCGGGCTATGGCCTGGGCCGGCTTCGACCCGGCCCAGGCAGAAATGGTTCCCGCAGAATTACCACGCAAAGCCGATGCTCTTTAAAAACGCCCGGGCCAGCAGCATGTGCCCGGCGGCACCGGGATGCACACGATCCCAGGCCAGCGCCGCGGAGTACCGGGACTGGAGCACGTGATTAAACGCCGCCTGAGTATCCACACAGGTCAGCGCATGCTTGTGGGCCAGCTTTTTCACGGCCGCGCCATATTCATCCATGCGGCTGCGCATCGCATCCTGGGTGCTCGATTCAATGAAGAACGGCGTCATCAGCACGATGTTTTTGGTCAGCGGCAGTGTTTTGGAGATCAATTCATCGAGGGTTTTTTCATATTCCGGCAGCGGCACGCCGCATTCCGGACGAATTGCGTTATCAAACTGCCGCCATACGTCATTGATACCGATCATGATCACCAGCCAATCCGGCTTAAGCGCCAGGACATCGGTATCCCACCGGGCGGCCAGATCACGCACGGTGTGGCCGCTGGTGCCTTGATTGAAAGTCCGTATTTTCAACTGCGGATAAGCCGCCACCAGAAGAGCGTCAACCATGGACACATAACCATTGCCCAGACTGCCGTCGCCGATGGGCCGCCCGCGGCCGCAATCAGTGATGGAATCGCCGATAAAAACCAGTCGGGTGGAATCTTTCAGTTTCATGCCACGAAAACCCTCATAAAACACTCACTTACCAGCCACCTTACTGTATGTTCTGGGCCAACGCAAGACCGCAGCCTGGCAGCTTTCTTACTGCCGCGACGGCCACTCCATCCGGCCGCCGCCACCGGCCCGATATCGCGGCGGCGAGCGTAGACGGTTATAATCTCAGGGGTTTGACGTTCCGCGTAGCATCATAGAAAGGTTCCACGACAATGCCATCCGCTTCCGCCACCCTATCGGGCAAGGCTTCGCCATCACAGCAATCCGCTGCGGTTTGGGCCGACCTCATCGCCGACGATTCTTTTCTTGCACGCCATCTGGGCCCGGGCGAGGCCGACATCAAGGCCATGCTGGGGCAGTTGGGCCTGAAATCTCTTGATGAGCTGGTGGATCGCACCGTTCCATCCGGCATCAGGCTCAAAGCTACCCTGGCCCTGCCGGAGGAACTCTCGGAGGCGGCCATGCTCAAAAAGCTGCGCCAACTGGCCGGCGAAAACCGGGTGTTTCGCAGCCTCATCGGCATGGGTTATCACGACGTTGTCACCGCTCCGGTAATTTTGCGCAATGTGCTGGAAAATCCCGGCTGGTACACCCAGTACACCCCCTATCAGGCGGAAATTGCCCAGGGGCGGCTGGAGGCCCTGCTTAATTTTCAGACCTTGGTGGCCGATCTTACCGGTTTGCCGTTGGCTAACGCCTCGCTGCTTGATGAGGCTACCGCCGCCGCCGAAGCCATGGCCATGTGTCGTAGCGGCCCTGATGATGTCCGCGACACTTTCTTTATCGCCCAAGATTGCCATCCGCAGACCATTGCGGTGGTCCAGACGCGATTGGCGGCGCTGGGCTTGAAGGCCGTTGTCGGCCCGCCGGAACAGGCGGATTTTCCCGCCGGCACGACTTTTGGAATCCTGCTCCAATACCCGGCCACCGACGGCCATATTCACTGTTTTGATGACCTGGTAACCATGGCCCACCAACATCAGGTCCGGGTGGTGGTGGCCGCGGATATTCTCGCGCTAACACTGCTTCGCCCGCCGGGAGAATTTGGCGTGGACATTGCGGTGGGCAGCACGCAGCGGCTGGGCATGCCCATGGGTGCCGGCGGGCCTCATGCGGCCTTTTTGGCCACGCGCCAGGAATTGGCCCGCAAAATTCCCGGGCGCATCGTCGGCGTATCTCGTGATGCCGCCGGCCAACCCGCTTTGCGCCTGGCCATTCAAACCCGCGAACAACACATCAAGCGCGAACGGGCCACCAGCAACATCTGCACCGCCCAGGTACTGCCGGCGGTGGTGGCCGCCATGCACGCGGTCTATCACGGGCCTGCCGGCCTGACGCGCATTGCCCGCCGGATTCACGCCTGGACGGCGGTATTGGCGCGCGGACTGGTCCGGCTGGGTCATAAGGTCGGCGACGATTTATTTTTTGACACGCTGCGCGTAACGCCCGGCGACCACGTCTCACCGGCGGATATTCTGGATGCCGCCCGGATCAAGTCCATCAATCTGCGAAGTTATAGCGACGGTTCCATCGGCATAGCGCTTGACCAGCGCACCGACCTGGCCGAAGTTCACGCCCTGCTGCACATCTTCTGCCCGAGACATGCGTTGCCATTTATGCTCGATGATCTGGTAACACAGGCCGACATTGAATACCCGCCGGCCCTGCGCCGCAGCTCCGCTTTCATGGAGCATCCGGTGTTTAACCGGTATCACAGCGAAACTGAAATGCTGCGCTACATCCGCCACCTGGAAGCACGCGATTTATCGCTCACCAGTTCCATGATTCCGCTGGGATCCTGTACCATGAAGCTCAATGCCACCGCGGAAATGCTGCCCATCACGTGGCCTCAATGGGCGGAGGTGCATCCCTTTGCGCCTGCGGATCAAACCCGCGGTTATGCCATGCTCTTTGACCAGTTGCAGAATTTTTTAGCGGAAATTACCGGTTTCCCGGCGGTGTCGCTGCAACCGAACGCCGGGTCACAAGGCGAATACACGGGCCTGCTGGTGATTCGAGCTTGGCATCAATCGCGCGGACAGGCGCACCGGAACATTTGCCTGATTCCCGATTCCGCCCATGGTACCAACCCGGCCAGCGCCGTGACGGCGGGCTTGCACGTGGTGCCGGTGGCGTGCGACCAGCGGGGCAATGTTGATTTAACCGACCTGGCCGACAAGGCGCGCCGGCATCACCAAAACCTGGCCTGCCTGATGGTTACCTATCCCTCCACCCATGGTGTTTTTGAAGAGCATATCCGTGATATATGCGCCATCGTGCATGAACATGGCGGTCAGGTGTATATGGACGGGGCGAACATGAACGCCCAGGTAGGCCTCTGCCGCCCCGCGGATATCGGGGCGGATGTTTGCCATCTGAACCTGCACAAAACCTTCTGCATTCCCCACGGCGGCGGCGGACCGGGCATGGGTCCGATTGCGGTGGCCCGGCATCTGTCTCCGTTCCTGCCTGGCCATCCGGTGGTCAGCAGCGGCAGCGGCAGCGCCATGGGACCGGTGGCGGCAGCCCCCTACGGCAGCGCCCTGATCTTGACGATTCCCTGGGCGTACATCGTGATGATGGGCGCTGCGGGCCTGCAAAAAGCCACCGAAGTGGCCATTTTGAATGCCAACTATATGGCCCACCGGCTGGGCGGCCATTATCCCATTGCCTTTAAGGGCCAGCATGGCTTTTGTGCCCACGAATTCATTATTGATGCACGGGGTTTTGAAGCCTCCGCGGGAATCAAAGTGGAAGACATCGCCAAGCGCCTGATGGATTATGGCTTTCACGCCCCCACAATTTCCTGGCCGGAACCCGGCACGATGATGATAGAACCAACCGAAAGTGAATCTCGGGCGGAATTGGACCGCTTCTGCCAGGCCTTGATTGCCATTCGCGAGGAAATCCGCGACATTGAAACCGGCCGGATGGATCGCCGGGATAATCCGCTTAAAAACGCCCCGCACACCGCCGCCGCCATCGCTGCCGATGCCTGGCCTCACGGCTATTCCCGCGAAAAAGCTGCATTTCCCCTGGCTTATCTCAAGGAGCATAAATTCTGGCCGCATGTCGGGCGCATCGACAATGTCTACGGCGACCGGCACCTGTTTTGTTCCTGCCAGCCGGTGGAATAACAGAACACCGGGGCTTGCCGGCACGCTGAAATGCGCTGCGCAAAGCACATCAACGGGGCCTCGACAACCGCCGCCGTCACCTGATTTTTACGGTGGCCAGAGCCAGTGCCGCGGAAAGGCCGGTAATCAGCCAGAAGCGGATAACCACCTGCTGTTCGCTCCAGCCTTTCAAGTGGAAATGATGATGAATCGGGCTGCATAAAAACACGCGCTTGCCGCGACTTAATTTAAAATAGCCCACCTGGATGAGCACACTGCCTGCTTCGATGACAAAGATGGCCCCCACCAGCAGCAGCATCGGCTCCTGCCGGATGACAATGGCCACGTAGCCGATCGTTCCGCCCAGCGCCAGGGAACCGGTATCGCCCATGAACACCTGCGCGGGGTTGCAATTGAACCACAAAAAGCCCAGGCATGCCCCGGCCATGGATCCGCACACCACTGCGAGTTCCCCCGAAAGACGGATGTGGTTGAAGTGCAGATTCGCAGCCCAGCGGGCATCGCCGGTTACGTAGGCGAGAATCATGAAGGCGAAGCTGACAATGGTCATGCAGCCGGCGGCCAGGCCATCCATGCCATCGGTCAGATTGACGGCGTTGCTGCTGCCGGCGATTACCACCACGGCCAGCACCGCAAACACGCCGGTGGGCAACACCCAGTCACGTGGCAGCAGGGGCCAGTTAAGATAATGGGCCTGAGCATAGCCGCCGTGGTGGTAGATAAACACCGCCAAAATGACGCCCAGCCCCACCTGAAACACCAGTTTTTCCCACCACATCAAACCATCGCGGCTTCCTTCCGCGCGCTGTTTTTCGGTGAGCTTCAGCCAATCATCAATGGCCCCCAGCCCCCCCAGGTAGATCAGGCACATCAGCGCCATCTGCACATAAAAATTATCCATTCTGGCGCAGAGCAGGGTGGTGAGAAAAATCGCCGCAATAATCATCACGCCGCCCATGGTCGGCGTATCCGCCTTGCCCACATTCATGGCGTTGAGCGAATCGTTATGAAATTCCGGCTTGTCGCCAAGCTTGAATTTTTTGAGGCGGGCAATGACCGGCTTGCCCATCGCCAGCACCATGATAAAGCTGATGATAACCGCCAGCGCGGAACGAAATATCACTTCCTGCAGCGAAAAGTTCTGCGATACCCATCCGTGCCCCGCCATGAAAACATACAGCCAGTACAGCATATCAATATCCCCGCGATGTCCCGGCCAATCCGAGCTCTGTTAATCCAACCCACCCGCCGGGGTGGCTGCCGAAGCAATCCCCTCCGCAATTTTGACGGCCTCAAGAACTTCCTCCAGGTGCATTCCACGCGATCCTTTGAGCAATATGGCGTCATGCCGGTGCAACAACGGCGGCACGCCCCGCACAGCATCCGCGGTGCTGGCAAAATATTCCGTCGGCACGCCGTGCTGCCGGGCCCGTGCCGCCGCCGCCTGCATCTGCGGCCCCACCGCTATCAGCAAGTCCATACGGTTCTCCGCCACCAGCGATCCGATCCATTCATGCATTGCCGGCCCGGCCTGGCCCAGTTCCAGCATGTCCGCCAGAATGGCCACCCGCCGCACCGGTTTTGTGCTGCGACGTGATGCCCCCCGTGGTGTACGGCCACCCTTATGCACCGTGTCGGTCAGGTCGATCCGCCCGAAAGTTTCCAATGCACCGGCCATGCTGGTCGGATTGGCGTTATACGCATCGTTGAGAACAAAGTGCCCGTTGATCCGCAGCGGCTCCATGCGCATGGGTGCCGGCCGGCATTGCGTTAGACCCTGCACAATTTGTTCATCCGCCAGGCCCATGCGCCGGGCCACGCCGATCGCCAGCAATATATTCATGACATTATGCCGGCCAACCAGTGGCACGTGCATGGCCAGCCGTCCATTGAGCTTGAAAGTCAGGCCATGGATTGATTCTGCCACATCGACAGCCTCCAGGTCGGCCCCGGAACCCGCTACGCCCACCGTCACCCGGGCCAAAGTGGAAAGCTTAAGCGCCTCGGTCAACTCCGGAGCGTCATTGGGGAAAAACAGCATGCCGCCATCGCGCACAAAACGCACCAGCGAGGCTTCTTCAGCGGCAATGGATTTTAAATCGCCCAGATGTTCCAGGTGTTCCAACCCTACACTGGTGATCACGGCGATATCCGGTGCGGCCACCTGGCCCAGGGCCGCCACCTCGCCGGGCGCATTGGTGCCCACTTCCAGGACGACATATTCGTGCTGCGGCTCCACCTGCAGAAGCGTCAGCGGCAGACCGATGTTGTTGTTAAAGCTTTTGGGGCTGGCGTGGCCGGAAAGTTTTGCCGCCAGCACGGTGTCGATCAGGCGCTTGGTGGTCGTCTTGCCGTTCGATCCTCCGACGGCGATAACCTTGGCCCGGATTTCCTGGCGGTAGCCGGCCGCCAGCCGGTTGAGTCCGCGCACGGTCTGGTCGCACTGCAACACCGCCGTACCCGCTTCCACGGCCACACGCATCGCGTCGCTGTCAGGCGGAGTATCCACCAGCACCGCCGCGGCACCGGCGGCAACGGACCGGGCTATAAAGGTGTGCCCGTCAAAACGCGCCCCGCGAATGGCCACAAACAAATCACCCTCGGCCACATTGCGATGGTCGTGCACCACGCGCCCACTGAAATTGCGCTGCGATTTATTCAGCCACCGGCTCAGCGTCACGCGGCGTATTTGATCAAACGCCCATGGTTTCATGTGGCCTCCCCCCCACCTGCCACCACCGCCCGGCGATCAGCCAGCGCCGCCCGGGCCACCGCAACATCATCAAACGGGTGCTTGATAGTGCCAAGAATTTGATAACGTTCATGGCCCTTGCCGGCAATCAGCACCACATCGCCCGGGTGGGCTTCCTGTACGGCCGCTTGAATGGCGGCCCGCCGATCCGGGCAGACGTGCACGGCCGCCCGCGCTTCCGGCGAAAATCCGGCCAAAATCATGGTGATAATGCTCTGGGGATCCTCGGTTCGCGGATTATCGTTGGTGATAATGACATGATCCGCCAGGCGCTGGGCCACTGCCGCCATTTTCGGCCGCTTGGTGGCATCACGGTCTCCACCGCAGCCAAATACGCAAATGACACGCCCCGTGGTCCAGGGGCGAACGGCCCGCAGTACATTTTCCAACGCGTCGTGCGTATGGGCGTAATCCACCAGCACTTGAAAGGGCTGTTCATTGCGGCGCTTACCCTCCACCAGCACCGCCTCCAGGCGGCCCGGCACCGCGCGCATTTGCTCGATGCCAAGCTGAATCGCCGGGGCCGCTATGCCTTGACTTGCGCATGCCGCTGCGGCACACAGGATATTCTGGGCATTATGCCGTCCCACCAATTCCGTGGTGATGGTCCATGGCACGCCACCGGGATGGGTGATACGCAGAGTCATGCCCAGGGCGTCCATGCGTAAAATATCCGCCTTAAAATCGGCGGGATTCTCCAGGCCGTAACGAATCACCCGGGCTGCGGTACCCTGCACCATGCGCGCCGACCATGGATCATCGGCGTTGATGATGGCCGATGACCCGGCGGACAACGAAGCAAAAAGCCGGGCTTTGGCGGCGGCGTAATTCTCCATGGTTCCGTGATAATCCAGATGATCGCCGGTGAGATTGCTGAACATGGCGGCCGCCACCGGCAAGCCCGCCATCCGGCCCTGATCAAGGGCATGGCTGCTGGCTTCCATCGACACAAAGCGAACGCCGTTGCTTTTCATTTGCGCCAAAAGATCGGCCAGTTCCACCGGTCCAGGTGTGGTCATCACGCTTTCCCGCACCTGAGCACCATCGTCAATTTCCACCGTGCTGATTAACCCGCAGCGCTGGCCGGCGGCCTTGCAGATCGCCCGCACCAGGTAGCTGATGGTGGTTTTGCCATTGGTTCCAGTGACGGCAAAAATAGTCAACCCACGCGCCGGTTCGCTACGCAGTCGATGGGCCAGGCGGGCCAGCAATTCTTCCGCCGACACATCCCGTTCTTCAAGCTGCGCCCTGGAGGTTGGCTGGTCGGCCAACAACACCGCCGCCGCACCCCGGTCCAGCGCCTCCTGGATAAAACTTTCGCCGCGATGCCGCGTACCGCTGCGGGCCACAAAAAGATCGCCCGGGCGAACCTGGCGCGAATCTTCCACCACGCGGTTGATTTCCGGATCAACTGCGGACTTGATCAGCCGCGCCGGCGGCAGCGTTACATCTGTCAATAGTACACTTAGTTTCATATCAACTGCGCCCCATCCGACGGATCATCTTAACCCGGTTTCACAGGTCCGCCGAACCGCATCAATGGCTCAAGCCGCTTTGGGTCCACAACTGTTTTTCCTTGCCCCACCAGGGATCCGTCGCCGGACTCTGATCCGGAGGCACCTGCAGATATTGCAGCGCTTTGACCATGATCTTGGTACATTCCGGTCCCGCCACCGTGCCGCCGTAATGCCCGAGCTTGGGGTCCGGCTGATTCACACTGACCACGCAAATCAGCCGGGGCCTGGGTGCCGGTCCGCCTTCCACAAACGTGGCATTGTAGGCATGCTTGTGGTAGCCATCCTGGCCGGCGATGGCCAGATTGGCCGTACCGGTTTTTCCGTACAGTTGATAAACATTCGAGAGGCTATATTGGCCGGTGCCGCGCTCCATCACCTGTTCCATCGCCCCAATCATCTCCCGGCAAACATGGCGGGAAAGTACTTTTTTCATCGGCTGCGGGCCGGCAATCTGTGTCCAGGACTGGATGTCCCCGGACTTCACTTCCACCGCCTTGATAATCTGCGGGGTGGGCAAATAGCCCCCGTTGGCAAACACGCAAAACGCCCGGGCTAATTGCAAGGTGGTTACACCCACCCCGTAGCCGAAGCTGGCGGAGGTTTCGGTGCCCTTGGTCCACCGGTCTTCCGGCCGAACCATGCCCGGAGACTCGCCGGGCAAAATACTGCCGGTCATCTGCCCGAAGCCAAAGGCATGCACCCCGGCATACAGGCGCGGAATGCCCATTTTCCACCCTACGTGCGTCATGCCGATATTGCTGGAATATACCAGAATATTTTCCACCGTTAAAAAGCCATGGCCATCCACATCTTTAATCAACCGGCCAGTCGGATCACGCCAGCGGCCGTAATGGCAATTGAACACCGTTTGCAACGTAATAATGTGATGTTGCAAAGCCCAACCCACGTTAAACGGCTTAAAGCAGGATCCCGGTTCATACGGATCGGTTACCGCCCGATTCCGCCAGAATTTTTCCGGGGTGGCCTGATATTGATTTGGATTCAGCGGCGGATAATTGGCCATGGCCAAAATGTCGCCATTGAACGGATTCATCAGCACCGCCACACCGCTGTGGGCTTTGAAGAATTTGCAGGCTTTATCCAACGCCCTCTCGGCAACGCCTTGCATGGTGGTGTTGAGTGTCAGCCAAACCTTCATGCCGTCGCTGGGCGGTTTGTAGCCGCGTTTTTCAATCCACAAGGCCCGTTCCGTGGCCGCTTTGGCATACACCACCCGGCCGTTGCGCCCGACCAGCAGGGAATTCAACTGGCCTTCCAATCCCTGCAATCCACGATTGGAATTGGCAAAGCCAATCACCTGGCCGGCAAATGAACCCAGCGGATAAATCCGCCGCGTGGAGCGCTTAAAACCAATCCCATCCAAGGCATGATAGTCAATATCCGCCAGGTTCGGATGGTGGTGCCGCAGTGCTTTTGCTGCGCGACGCTCCATCTGATGATGCACCGCCTCAATCCGCCGGTAAAAATCCTGTTTTACACCGCGTTTCAGCCACAAAAACCGCCGCAACTGCCCGTTGGGATAATAAAGATGCGCCCGCAGCATGGCCGTAAGTTGCGATGCACTCTGCCCCAGCAGCGGAGCAATGGCCCGGGCCATCACTTTTTCCGCCTTTGGTGCTTCGTTTGGCGGCAAGGCATTGAGCGTTCCTTTGGGATCAAAAATATAACCCGGATCCGCATAAAAACTGTAAACCCGCACGCTGCCGGCAATCAGGGTGGAATCGCTGGTATAAATGGATGCCCGGCGAGCCATCAGATGCGTGACGATGGTGTGCTCACTGCGCAGCTCGCGCATGGTGCCCCGGGTGGAATGCGTCTGCAGCCAACCCACCCGCACCAAAAGCGCCGAAAAGACCAGCATGCTGCCCAGCAGCACCAAGCTCGACAGCCATTCCGTTTTGCGGAATCTATGCATTGTAGTCCACTAACCTCCGGCTTCCATGCCTGCGGGCGATTTTGGCCAACCGCTCCCAACCATCATTGCCCCCGCTCGCTGCCGGCTTAGCTTGCCGGCAACATTTGCGACCACTGCTAGTTGCCACCGGCAGTCCCTTGGACCGGAACCGCAATCAGCGCGGGCATGGTCGCAGCGGCCCGCTGGGCCGCTTCCGCTGCGGCGCGGGCTTTTAATGTCCGGGAGATGGCGATGGGATTGGTCGCGGTCGAAATTTTTATCTGCTGACCCCACAACAGATGTCGCCGCTGATTGATCCTGATAAACAGTTTGGCGCTTTGACTGGTCAAATCCATGCGCTGCTGTCGCAGGGCTAAAACCAGGGCCGCGACCAGGAAAAGGCTTACCAGACTCACGAGAAGTTTTAACATGCGCCATCCGCCATCCATGCGAATTCGGAATCCATTGACGTTCCCCGGCAGGGATCATCACGCCGTGGAGTGATTCCATCACATCCATCGGTTGGCTGGTACGATTCCATCCATAGATTACGGTTAAAGTCCAAGAAAATCAATTCACGACCCGCCCCGGCCTGCTCACGTGGGAAGTGGGAATAGGCGGAGCGGGGAATGATTGGGCTTCCCCACCACTCCGGCGACAGCCGTTCTTTCGTCTCATCCTTATGTGCTCTCCTGATCTCCTGCTCCAACTTCTCCTGCTCTATTTTGGCCTGCAGCCAAAATCGGGACAACAAGACGGCTATTGAACTTTTTCGGCGTTTTTGCGATGGAATCAAGGGCTTCAGCTTGGAACTGATGAGTCTGCTAAAACGCGGCTGACCTGCGGCGGCATCCCGGACAGATCCCATGCCGCTTCGCACCGACGGTCATAGACCCTAAACCTCGTCGGCAGTGACCACAACAGAGAACGGCACACCAAGTGTCTCGAAATGCTTCTGGCCGCAACGAACCTTGTCCGCTTCGCTCGTGCGAAGTTTGAGGAAATCTTTCGTTCCCTTGGTTTCCCGAACCAAGTACATCGCCTGGCCGTCGTATTTCAGGATGGCCCAATCCGGGTTGTACTTGCCGACCGGGGTGTCGATCTCAAACCAACCCGGTAGTTTTACAAAGAGCTTTATGTCGGTACGGGTGTCCAACTTCCTAGCAAATTCTCGCTCGACCTCCGAATCATAAACGACATATTCATAAACAGAGTTGTTTACCTGCAAAGCATTGAGGTAATTGATTAGTTCCTCGTTCTTGAACAGCATCATTTCCCATTCGGAACCTGGGCCGGCACCGCCGATCTTCTCGTATTTGATGCCGTCTACCAGCAGACGGTGTAGCTCGTGCTTCAGGATATTGGCAACGGCGTCCATGAAACGCTGTGGATCGGTGAAGAACTCAGCCAGTCTGCCCGACTCCTTCAGGATTCGGACAAGAGTTGAACGGGTTAATTCCGTTTCGTTCTGCAAGTAGGCCAATACATCGGGCACCGGGTAGGAATCCACAGAAACACGCTCTTCGGCCACGCTGATCGCCGCCGTGGCAATGCCGCCGCGCTTTACGTCGATTTGTCCGGCACTGACGCGAATCTTGGGCCTCTCGATTTTCTCCATCCGCTTGATCGCATCAACGGCACGCCGGACCAGCGTGTCCGTCTCGAATTCCACGCGATAGGTCGTCTTCGGTTTGACCCGTTCCCACAGGGCTATGAATTCAGGGCTGAGTTGGACTTCCTTTTTCAGCCGGTTTACGCCTTCATCCTTGTCCTTCCGTATGTGGCGTTCAATCTGGTACGATGCCAGCAAGTCGATCACCGCCGGAGCCGCTTCTTTTTGCCCTTCGGGAAGGTCTATCTTGAATCCGGGTTTCTTCGGATCGAAAACGGGTTGAATGCGGCCTTCCGTATCCAGCATCTTCTGTTGAACCAGTGCCGTGCGGATAACTTCGGCGGCTTCCCGGCCAATGGGTTGCTCCACGCCGTCCACGACGCACGAAATGCGAGCAATGGCCGTAAGCGGCACCTTGCCAAAGGTCACGCCGCAATCTTCCTCATATTCGCTCTGGAGCGCCTTGGCGAAGTCCTCGTAACTCTCGTTGGCCATGACGAACAGTTTGTTCACGGATTCGTCGAACACCCGCTTGCCATTCTGATCCACGGGCAGGCGCAGCCCGCGCCCGATTTCCTGCCGCTTCTTCATGGCACTGCGGGTTTCGTTGAGCGTGCAAATCTGGAACACGTTCGGATTATCCCACCCCTCGCGGAGCGCAGAGTGGCTGAAAATGAAGCGCAGCGGCTCGTCCTCGGACAGCAGCCGCTCTTTTTCCCTCATGATAAGGTTGTAGACCTCGTCATCGGCCTGGGTGTCGCCGCGTGTATTCCTGAGCACGCCTTTCTTGTCGGATGCAAAATAGCCGTTGTGAAGACGGTCAAACGGCACCTTGAGCCATTCCAGTTGCCCGTAGCGTGCATCCTTCGCGAACTCGGCCAGTGCCGCTTCAAACGCCTCGGCGAATTTCCCCTTCACCGGTTGCCCGGCGTTATCGTAGTCGCGGTAGTTCGCCACGCGGTCGATGAAAAACAGGCTCAACACCTTCACTCCGCGCCCGCGAAGCTGAAGTTCCTTCTCCAGGTGCTTCTTGACGGTGTGCTTGATCTGCGCCCGCCACACATCGTCACGCATCCCGCCGCTTTCCTCGCCCAAACGAAGAACCTTGCCGTTGTTGAAGCGGACGTATTCATTGCTGGGTTCGGCGTTGATTTCGGCGATGACGTAACCGTTCTCGTACGCGGCGCGTTCGCCGGATAGCTGGTACAGGTCGGCGCTATTCTTGACGGTGAACGATTTTTCCTTCGGGCCGTCTGGCGTCTGCGTGTGAATTCGCACCTTGGCTTTGATCGTCGGCTTGTAGTCGATCTTCTCGATGCGTACGAAGGCGTCATTTGCCCCACCATCGGCAGCGGCGCTGGCGACGACGATTTGCTTGACCAGCCGAAGCTCAAATGCCTTCACCGGATCAAGGCGGTAAACAAGGTTGTACGGGTTCCGGTGCGTTGCCGAATAGCGCAGGGTGCAAAGCGGATTCAGCGCCCGGATGGCCTCCTGGGCCTTGTCGGTCGAATCGACGCTCTGCGGCTCGTCGATGATGACGATGGGCCGCGCTGCCTGGACAAACTCGATGGGCTGACGGCCCGAAAGTTTGTCGCTCTCCTTATAAATGACGTTGCTTTTCTGCTCGGCCTCCGTGCCGGTGAAGTTTTTGCGGAAGGCGTCGATGTTGATGATGAGAATCTGGAGGGTGTTGCTGATGGCGAACTGGCGGAGCCGATTTACCTTCTTGGCGTCGTAAACGAAGTGCTCAAACGGCAGGTTGTTGTAGATCGCCCGGAAGTGCTCGGCGGTAATCTCGATGTTTTTAAGTACCCCTTCGCGGATGGCCACACTTGGCACGACGATGATGAATTTCTGAAAACCAAAGCGCCGCGATAGCTCGAACACGGTGCGAAGGTACACATAGGTCTTCCCCGTTCCCGTCTCCATTTCGACGGAGAAATGCGGACATGTCCGGGCAGCATTCGCGGCGGTGTCAAACAGTTCCCACTGCTCCAGCGGCGTCTTGGGGTCGGATACGTCGATGTCATTGCGGGTCTGAACGATGCGGACGTTGCCCAGGAGTTTGTCGGAAGAAAGCAATATCTGGTTGCCGACGCCAAGTTCCGTGCGATCCTGCCCGGCAAACATACCGCCCCAATCGCCCATCTGGATCACCGAAAACTCTGGCGCGCCCTGCGGCTGGCCCTCGAACAGGTCGGTGACGGCGCTGATGGCGGCAAGCTGATAAGGCTGATTTGCGTCAAATTGCAGTTTCACTCGCCATCTCCCTTGGACCGCTTGGTTTTCTTCTCGATCCGCTTGATCTCCTTGTCGAAATCGCTCTCAAAAGCACGATCCTGAGCGACGCGGAACGTCTCGTATTGTTCTTCAGCCAGCCGCTTTGCGACCTCCGCCGACACGGAACCGGCGTTGGTAAGTACCTCGTACTCGTTAAATTTCAGGAACGCATCAAGCCGTGCAACCCAATGGGTCATCTTCATCGGAATCTGCCGTGCGGCCTGATTCTCGGCATAGTCCAGGTACATGCCGACGATGCGCTCCAGTTCCTTGATTTCCTGCTCAATCAGGTAGTTTTTTGCCACAGACACGTCCGACTTGAGAATCTTCCCCTTCGGAGCGTTCTTCCACGTCGTCAGCCCCATGGACGGCTTCTTGGCGTCGGCACGTTCGGCGATGATTTCGGCAGCAGTCTGCCCGGTCACGGCCCAATGCAGCTTGTTCTGGACGGTCTTGAAGAACGTCTTGGTGATCTCGGCGTCCTTGTCGTAGTCGATGCTGCACTGCTCGTATATGTCGGTAATTTTGAGGTAGAAGCGGCGTTCGCTGGCCCGTATCTCGCGGATGCGCTCCAGCAACTCGTCGAAATAATCCTTGCCGAATCGCTTGTTGAACTTCAGGCGCTCGTCGTCCAGGACGAACCCCTTGATGACGAATTCCCGCAACGTCTGCGTGGCCCAAATGCGGAATTGCGTGGCCTGGGCGCTGTTGACGCGGTAGCCGACGGAAATTATCGCGTCGAGGTTGTAAAATTCGATTTCCCGTCGAACCTCGCGGCTGCCCTCGCTTTGAACTCTCCAAACTTTTCGGAGAGTTCGATCCTGCTGCAATTCGCCGGATGCGTAAATCTCGCTCAGGTGGTAACTTATCGTCCGTAAATCCACCCCGAAAAGCTCGGCAATCTTCTTCTGGTTAAGCCAGAATGTCTCGGACTCGTACAGCACCTCGATGCGCACTGTGCCCTCGGGGGTCTGGTACAGGATCAGTTCGCCTTCGTTGGGTTTATCGGGTTCGCTCATCATGCACCCCTAAACGGTTTTGAAGCTGGTGACGCCCTTGGTCTTGAACGTTTGCACGGCGTTGGCCTTCAACTGGTCGTTCCCGGCAAAGCCCTCGTCCAGCAAGACAACGCGCTCAGGCTTGCGGTCGGCGATGGCGCGGATCACTTCAAGGGTGAGATGCTTCTCAAGGCAAATTATCAGCGCCCCCCCGGCGACGGAATTCACCGTCTTGCCAGCGAGCGTGACCTTCTCCACCTTCGTTGTTAACGGAAAGCCACTTTTGAGAAGCAGTTCGTAAAGAATGTCGTCGGAGTTCCGCTCATGACGGATGTGATCTACATGAAGCTGAAGTTGTCTCTCCAACGCATTATCCTCGTGCTGAACATTAGCATCCCACTCGGTGAAGTTAGATTCGGCGAGCTTGTACACTCGAAAGCCACGGTCTTTCAAATCTCTCTCTTCAAATGAGAGCGACCCTTCGAGAGCCTTCAAAAGGTTGGCCACTGCTCGTCGGACGCGCTCCTTGGTAATTTCGGCGATTGTTGGGAAGTCCTTTCGCTCAGTAGGTTCAGGTAGTTGAATGAGAACGTACTTGCGATCTCCCCCGTCTTCATCGTTGGCCTGAAGAACGGCCTGAGCCGTGGTACCACTTCCTGCGAAGAAATCGAGGACGATGCCGTCTCCATTAGTGCCCTGCTTGACCAAACGCTGTATCAGAGCCGAGGGTTTAGAAAAATCGAATACTTCTTCGCCAAAAAGTTCGCGGATTTCTGCCGTGCCGTCAGAGGTAAATAAGTCGTCGATGATGCTCGGAAACGCGACAAACTCACTTTGGAGATCGGAACGGAACTTCTTTTCACGTGGTCGGCCCTCAGCCTTTGAAGGAAACAGGATGCAGCCCTCTGCAATCAACGACTTCATCCGATCCTCGGAGTAGCGCCACCCAGTGTCTTCCGGCGGGTCGTACTTACGCCCTGTTGCCGGGTCAGTGATTGTGTAATGCAGGTTTGGACGCTGTGCCTTCGTCGCAAGCCCTAACAAGCTCCTACTCATCCAAACGCCGCAGGGATCGTTGTCAGGATTTCCGAACTTTGTTTCGTCACGCTCAACACCACGCAGAATTCCCCTGTCGGAACGAGTGTAAAGGACAATGTACTCATGGTCGGTTGACACCCCTGTTTTGGCACGCGAGTCCGGGTACTTACGGCTCTTCCAAACGAACTGGGCACTAAAATTCTCTTCACCAAAGATTTCGTTCATCAACATCCGAAGAGCAGCGACCTCATGGTCGCTTATGCTGACGAAGATAACGCCATCTTCAGAAAGGAGGTTTCGGGCGAGATAAAGCCGAGGCCACATCATACAGAGCCACTTAGAGTGAAATCGCCCGTCGGCATCCGTATTCGTGCCGAACTTTTTGCCATCGTCATCAACTTGCCCTGTATACTCCAGGTAGGTCTGCAACGACTCGTTGTAATTATCAGGATAAATGAAATCGTTACCAGTATTGTATGGCGGATCGATGTAGATCATCTTGACCTTGCCAAGATATGACTTCTGCAAGAGTTTGAGCACCTCAAGATTGTCGCCTTCGATAATGAGGTTCTCGGTGGTTTCAAAGTTAAAGCTTTCTTCCGAGCACGGGCGAAGGGTAGCGACGCTCGGAGTCTGAATGGTCTTGAAACAATCGACCTTGCCGGGCCAGTTCATGCCGTAGCGCTCCTTGCCTACGTCCACCGACTCGCCGAGTGCCAGCTTGAGCCGGGCGAAGTCGAGTTTACCGCCTTCGGATCGGGCTTCGGGAAAGAGACGGAAGAGGCATTCGAGCTTTTCGTCTATTGGGTCATGGGAGCGCAAATCAAATTTATCAGGCGGGGTCATGGAAAGCATCCTTAACGATTCTCTTGAGTTCATCCTGGATTCCTACGGCTCGAGTAACAACTAAGCACCTAGCTGTCGCTCAAATTGCTTAAAGTGCCGCGCAATGGCATCTCTGTTTGGTCTAGAAATGCTATGGCGTGGGATAACGATAGATCGTCCTTCTAATGCTAGATATGAGTCATCGACCAATCGTTGAGAAACACGAATAGTCATGGAATCTGGCGCAATCGAAATTAGAGCAAGGTCGAACAGGGTGTGGACATCCGCACGTAGGAGCAGGCCATTCGACACGACATTTGTGCGGGCACCCCGATATGGTGTAATGTGCGCTGCCTCTAAAACCCACAATGTGGGACAACGCGTAATTGCGCACTGCTTGTTGTAGGCATCCAGCAACTTTCGTCGGAAGTCTTGCTGGCCTTGGCGGCGTATAATGGAAGCGACAATGCGACTGCGACCGTCTTCTAAGCTATCCGGATCGAATGCATCCGGGTGGTAGTCAGCAAGCTCGACATTATATGTGTCTAGCAGAGTATCGAATGGGATATGCAGCTCTATCAGAAATGCTTTTGAAGCTTCCTGAATGCCCTTGGATCGATCAATTATGCCCGCTGGCAAAGCAGTTTCTGGAAGTTGGGAAAGGGCGCGAGCAAGAATGAAGCGGACGTGCGTTGTGTTTCCAATTCTGACAATCAGGATGTATGGGGGGTTATTCGAGTCGTAGTGTGCCGGAAAACCAGCTGATTTTCGCCATGCTGGATGGCGGTGCTTGAATTGGTCACAGATTAGCCATTCTCCGCGTCTTCGGCTCGGATTACTGTTAAACACCAGTTCGCCAACATCATGATTTCCTTGCTGGGCGACGGTAGTAAGTGTGGCGTTGCGTCCCAGGAAGTCAGCGATCGGGAACGCTGTATTATTAACACCCAGTGCAATGTGCCGCGCACCACCACCTAGGCCGCGAGGCGAGGCCGTACCGTGCATCGCGTTGAAGTCATTTTCCGTTAACCGTTTCCACAGGACTAGCGCGCTCATATATTCCTCTTCGACATCTCGATCCATCTTGGAATTCTTGCTCATGTCAGTCTCCATCGCAGGGTAAACAGCGTTTCGCAAGTTGTGTTCTGATTCAGCCGCCGGATGATTTCGTCGAGCAAGCCGTCCTTCTGCCGGTCGATGTCCCGACTGGCGGCATCGTATGCCCGCCATGCCTCGTCACGTTTGCCTTCCAGCGTGCGAAGCTTGCGCTGAAGCTCCAGTTTCTCCGGGAGATTCGGGGCGAGACGAGCGGCCTTCTTGGCTTCTTTGATCGCCTGGTCGAGTTCGTCCAGTTCGGCCTTCAGGGTTGTTCTCCGGTCGTCAGCCCAATGGTCGAGTTTCTCCATTTCCGAATCGAACCAGCTACCGTTCTTGGCTGCAATGATCTCCAATCGCCGGGCCTGTTGTCTGGCAACCGCTTCAGACAGTTGGGCCTGGGTCGTCGGGGGGACGCCAAGTTCCTTACCGGCGGCGCCTGGAAGGTCAAAGAGCCTGCGGCATTGTGAGTCATCGAGCACGGTATTGTCATCGGCGACGGCGGAAAGTATGAGGATTTCCTCTGTATCAAACGACTGTACGGTTAGGCGTGCGCAGGTGAGCCAGCCGCTACGCCCGACAAAAGACGTCAGCACCGCGATATTCTTGCGGGTATTCGTGTAATTGAACGTCACTTCGGCTGAAGGGGCCGACAAGCTCTTAGCCAAGTCGAGCACGCGCTGGGCCAGCGGATGGCCGACGCGATAGGTGTTGGCATCCTCCACGTTCTTGCCGAGACGGTACGGGCCGTGATTGATCGTCTCGGCTGGGAACGGATTGCGGGTGAGGAAGAAGCTATAGTTGGCCTCGTCAAATTGTGCGTGCCCGTCAAGCACATGGCGAGTCAGACGCCAGAGACGCTCGTTGAACGTGTTGAGCAAACCTTCGCTTTCGACGCGAACCTTCTCAACGACCTCCTGATCGAAGTTGTCGAGTAATTTTTCCCGGGCATCCCGGTGCCCGGCGGCGATCTCGGCGTCCAATTCCTTCTGAAGCTGGTCGAACTCGAATTGAATCTGCTCGGGTGTGCGGCACTGCTGGTAGATGGCAGCAATACGTTTTTCAAAATCCACCCCGGATTCGACAGCGCCAAGCACCTCGTCGCTCGAGCCGAATACGCCATTGAAGAGTCGGAACTTTTCGGCGAGCAACTCGTATACTCGTTGATCGGCAGCGTTGGCCTTATTCAGGAAGTTCACGACAACCACGTCGCATTTCTGCCCATAGCGGTGGCAGCGTCCAATCCGCTGTTCGATGCGTTGCGGGTTCCACGGCAGGTCGTAATTGACAACAAGATTGCAGAACTGGAGGTTGATGCCCTCGGCGGCGGCTTCTGTTGCGATCATGATCGAAGCGTTGTCGCGGAAATTGTCAACCAGCGCCGCCCGCATGTCGGCTGCCGGTGAACCGGATAATCGATCCGTCCCAGCGTATTTCTCCTGCCAGCGGCGGAGGATTTCTTTCGAGCCGGGATCGGTATTTGTGCCGTTGAACAACATTACCTTCCCGGCGAATTCGGTCTGTTCAAGAATCCGGTACAGGTATTCCTGCGTCCGACGGGATTCGGTGAAGATGATGGCCTTCTGCTGAAGGGCGGCGCTCCCTTGTCGCTCCTGGGCCTTGGCGGCTTCGGCGAAGCCCTTGCGAAGCGCCGTCAACAGCACTTCGCCTTTGGAATTTCTGACGATTGACTTGGCAAGTGCATGAAACTCGCGGAGTTTGGCCATTTCGGTCTTCAACTCGGCGAGTTGCTCCGGCGTGTATCCCGGCTGCGACGGCCCCGGGTCCTCTCCGTCTTCGTCCCACTCGTCGGCCAGTTCGTCGAATTCCTCAACGTCTTCCGGCAGATTGTCTAGGGGGGATTCGACCTTTGCAGACGCGGCGGCGGCGGTCTCCAGCTTGGTCGCCAACCCTTGAAGCGTATTGGAAATGGCGTAGGTCGATGATGCCAGCAGCTTGCGCAGAATCAGCGTTATGAGGGAACGCTGACTAGCGGGCAATGCATAAAGGGTGGGCTGTTGCAGGTAATCGGAGACAAGATCGTAAAGGCGTTGCTCCTCTTCGCTCGGCAGGAATTCCTGCACAAGCGCGTGCCGGTCCGTGTAGGGGACGTATTCAAGAACCTGTTTGCGAAGAGTGCGTTTGCAGAGCGGCGCGAGGCGTTCCTTCAGTTCGTGAAAATCTTCGTTGTCGCCGAGCCGGGTGAAACGAGCGCGGAACGCCTTGAGGTCGCCGAAAGCAAAATCGTCGATGATGCTGACCAGGCCGTACAATTCCAGTAGCGAATTCTGGAGTGGCGTCGCGGTCAAAAGCACCTTACGAAATGGCGATACCGCCTGCTTGATGGCGTTGGCGATCTTGTTGGTCGGCTTGTAGACGTTGCGGAGACGGTGGGCTTCGTCGATGACGACCAAATCCCAAGGTGTCTGTCGGATGTACGGTTCGGATTTCTTGGCGAACTGGTATGAGCAGATAACGACGGTATCCCGCTGAAATGGATTGAGATTCCCGGCCTTGACCGCCTCGTTGAACGTCCGGTTCTCAAGAATAGCGGAAGGCAGGAAAAATTTGTCGGCAAGCTCCTGCCCCCATTGCTTGCGTAGATTGGCTGGCGTGATGACGAGGATTCGGCGTTTGCGCTCCGCCCACATTTGGGCGATGAGCAAACCGGCCTCAATGGTCTTACCTAGGCCCACTTCGTCGGCGAGGATCGCACCACGCGAGAGCGGGTTGCGGAACGCGAACAGGGCGGCGTCGATTTGATGGGGATTCAGGTCAACCTGGGCATCCGACAAGACCGCCGTCAGCTTTTCAACGCTATCCGACGCGCACCGGCGCGTGATTTCATGGGCCAAATACTTCGCATGGTAATTGGTCATCGGTGGTCGGCCCTCGGTGATTCCTTGGCTGCGCCCCTGGTGCGGCGTTTATCCATCGCCCCCCGATCCGCCGACTCGTGAAGAATGTACTGCCAACCGTCTAACTGCTTCTCGGCACGAATGTCGTATCCCCGCTCGCGCAAGGCCGTTACGCACCGGGAAACCGTGGGAATTGACACGTCAAGCGCCTTGGCCAGAGCTGGGGTCGCGTAGCCGCCGATGCGGATAAGGCGAAGCACCTCCTCCAAACGTCTTTCGATTTCCTGCGACCGGCGATAGACCACGACCTAGTTCTCCTTCAAGCCGATCATCTCTATCCGATAGTGATAGAGTTGTCAAGAAAACTGTAATACTCCCCAAAAACTGGGCGCGCTGCTAAGGTAGTTTTTCCCCGGTTTTCGGAGTCCATTTTATGTCGGTAAAACGTCGTCAGTTTACGTCGCAGTTCAAGGCCAAGGTGGCCATGGAGGCGATGAAGGGCCAGCGCACTATTGGTGAGTTGGCGGGGTTGTATCAGGTTCATCCGTCGCGCATGGCGGCCTGGAAAAAGCATCTGGTGGAATATTCGGCGGTAGCGTTCGAGGAATCGACGGTTCAAAGTTCCGACCGTTCCTCGCCTGCGTTGACGGCGCAGCTGTATGAGCAGATAG
>JAJZCR010000033.1 GCA_021851715.1 Planctomycetota bacterium | reverse complement strand
CGGCGGTTGGAGCGGCTCCCTCCCCGTGATCCTGATGCCGAACAGGCACTTTTAGGCTCGCTGCTGCTGATGCCGGAGAAAATGGGCAGCGTGTGTCTGATCTCCAGCGCTCCGGAGATATTTTTTGATCATCGCCACCGGGTGCTCTTTGCGACCCTGGTGGACATGTTTGAAAAAAACATTCCCATCGATGGGCCGGCCCTGATCGGGCGTTTGACCGATCGGGGGGTGCTGGAAGAGGCGGGGGGAATCGCCCATCTTAAAACGCTGATAGAGGCGGTTCCCACCGGAGTCAATGCGGAATATTATGCCACGGTGGTGCGCGATAAAGCACTGCTGCGCCGGCTGATCGGGGCGTGCGGCGAAACCATTCAAGAATGTTATGAAAGTCCGGACAGTGCCACGGAAGTACTGGATCGGGGAGAAAAGCGCATCTTTGATTTAGCCCAGCAGAAAGTATCGGGCGTGGTTGTGCCGCTTTCTGAAGTGCTGCATGAAACCTTTGAGATGATTGACCGCAATGCGGGTTCGCATTTGAGCGGCATGGCCACAGGTTTTACCGAGTTGGATAATCTGACCAGCGGCCTGCAGCGCGGGGAGATGATTGTGCTTGCCGCCCGGCCCAGCGTGGGCAAAACCGCACTGGCGATGAACATTGTCGAACATGTGGGAGTAGACCTGGGCAAATCGGTGGCGGTGTTTTCGCTGGAAATGTCCAAGCAGCAACTGGCCCAGCGCATGCTGTGCTCGCGGAGCGGGGTGGATTCGCACAGTTTGCGCCGCAACATGCTTTCGCGCCAGGATCGAGATCGTTTAAGCGAGGCGGTGGGCCAACTGGCGGAGGGTAAAATTTATATTGATGACACGCCCGCGCTGACCGTGCTGGACCTGCGCACCAAGGCCCGGCGAATGCAGCGCGAGTATCAAATCGAAATGGTGGTGATTGACTATCTGCAGTTGATGGAAGCGCCGCGGGAGGAAAATCGCCAGCAGCAGATCAGTTCGATCAGCCGCGGCATCAAGGCTTTGGCACGCGAGCTGAACTGCCCGGTGATATGTCTGTCGCAATTGAATCGAGCCTCGGAAAGTGAAAATCGGCTTCCCCGCACCAGTGATCTGCGCGAATCAGGCAGTATTGAACAGGATGCCGATGTGGTGATGCTGCTGCATCGCGAGGCCGTGATGCATCGCGGCGATCAGGAATGGATGGACAACAATCCGGACAAACTCAACGAAGCCCAGTTAATCATCGCCAAACAGCGCAACGGCCCGTGCGATACGGTAAAGCTTACATTCCTGGCGGCCAATACCCGTTTTGTTACGTGGAACCCGGGCTACGGAGCCTCGTGAGGTGCCAGAGGCACGGCCCCGGACATGCTGCATGAGGGCAGTGGCGCTGGGGCTTGGCAGTGCCATCGGCTAGAGTAGTTCTCATCAATAATTTCGCATATTTTAAGGTGATGTGTTGTTCCTTATGTACGAATATATACCACACATGCGACAAGACTTTTGAGAACCGCTCTAACGGCCGAGCGTCCGGGAGAGATAGTCCCTGAGCTGTTCCGGCAAGGTTTCACGCGTTACCCGCAGGCAGCCGGCCGCATCGATGATATACGCCGCCGGATGGGCACCGTGCACCATTTCCAGGGTGTTGGCGACGATAACGTCCGCCTGACTGTGGATGCGACTGGCCTGGGCTTTGGCCTTCAATTCCTCTTCCGAGATGCCCGCTTCCAGTTTGAATTTACAAAGCAACCCGCGAAAGTTCCATTCCCGCCGAAACTTGTCTATGAGTTTGGGCGTGCGGGTACCGGCAAAGGCGATGCCGGCGTGGTCGGAAGCGATTTTCGATTTTTGAATATCACGCACAATCCATTCAAATCGCGGCGGGTTGGAACCCGGAATGGGACGGCTGTTTTCGATGCAATACGCGCCGGCTGATTGGTAATCTGAAACCGCCGCAGTCATAAAAACCGCGGTGAAGCTCTGGCTGCAAACGATTTTTGCCAGCGCCAGATCCAGATCGCCAAAGGTGACAAATGGAATAACGGCCAGGCGGGCATCATAGTCCACACCACCCGGCCCAAACCGGGCCAGATGATCTGGATTGGATGTCAACAGCGTTACGTGCCCCAGGTCGCGCATGGCCAGGGCAATTTGCAGGCCGGTGTTACCAGTGAATATATTCGCCCAATAGCGCACATCGTCAATCGGGGTGCGGGTGGGGCCGGCGGTAACCAGAATGTGAAAGCCCTGTTCCATCAGAGCCTATCTTAGCGGCAGCGCCGCGTGGTGAAAACCGCAGTCCGGGCGCGGGGATGGATGCGGTGGCCAACGGCGGCCGGGGGCCAATCCACGGATACGGGCAACTTGCCATGCCCTGGAGAATGTGTTAATGGATAAACTCTGAATGTGCGCTGACGCGGGGCGTTCCAGCCGCGGGTGCGGGAGCGTGTGCGAAGCCCCGCGGTGTGACCATGGAATACGTGCATGAATTCGGTTGACAATATCGTCTGGAAAACTTTTACCGCGCCGCGTCGCTGGATTGCTCCATGGTACGGGGCATACACGCTGCTGGGGGTGCTTTCCTCCGGTCTTATTCCGGTTTTAATTCCGCTGATGATGGTGGCGATCTCCAAGCACCTTTCCACCGTGGGCTATGTCATGGGGGCATTTAACCTGGGTTCGCTGGCTTCACCGATGCTGGGATCCATGGCGGAATCGAAAAGGCTGTACCGCCCCATTTTCTTTGCCGGGTTTGTTTTTCTCATGGCCGCGATCGCCGTTTTTCCACTGGTCCACCATATGCGCTTCTGGCTGCCGCTGGCCTTGATGGCAGGTATCGCCAGCACCGCCGTTTCCACCTGTGCAACACTCTTTATCGTGGAGTTTTCGCCGAGGGAGGAATGGACTTCCCGCATTGGCTGGTTACAAACTTTTAATGGCGTGGGCCAGGTACTTGGCCTGGTGCTGGCCGGGGTGTTCGCCGCCACCAACATTCCGTTGGGGCTGTGGATCGGTGCGGGCCTGATGATTCCGGCTATGCTGCTGGGCGGTTTTGGCCTGCCCAAAAAATCCGAATTAGGCAGTGACTCGCTTAGCCCCGCCCGGCTGCACCTGGATTTTGCCGCCCTGGCGCGATTTTCGCGCGTGGAACTTCTGGGTGGGGGCATGCTGAGGTTTTTTCACCCGCTGAACGCCGAGGGCCTCAAAAATATAACCAAACTGCTGCCCACCCGCTTTGGAAAATTGATGTTGGCCGTTTTCTGCATGTTTTTCGGGGTGTCCGGCGTGTTCGCTTACTTCCCGATTTTTCTATATCACAGTTTTGGGGTGCTTCCAGCCGCCACGTCGTTGGCGTATGCAGTGGCGGCGGGGGTGGCGATTATTTTTTATACTCTTGGGGGGCGTCTGGCCCGCAACTTTGGTACGTCCCGAGTGTATTCCGGTGGATTGCTGTTGAGATTGACAGGCTTTATCGGGCTGGTGGCGTTGGTGCTGCTTCACCGTGGGCCGCTTAGTGCAACTTTGGCACTGTTGTTCTTCGGCGTGATCGTCATGGCGTGGCCCATTATAAGCGTTACCACAACGGAGTTGGCTTCGGAACTTAGCCCCATCAGCCAGGGCGCAGCCCAGGGCCTGTACAATTCCACCAGCGCCATTGCCACGGTGATTGGCACGCCCACGGCCGGAGTGCTGGTGCGTTTCTTCGGATATCAAAGCATTCCGATCATGGGGGTGGCGGGTGTGCTGCTGTCTTTGCTGATCAGCCTGGGGCTGCGTCCTAAAGGAGCGGCAATCGCGGCCTAGCCGGTGCAGCCATTTGCTTATTTATGCGTGGCGAGAGAAAGATTTCGACTGCCGTCGCTTGACTCTCCGGCTTTTCGGCATAGGATTTTCCGGGCGCGGACGCACCGTTGCGATTCCGCCGGAAAGATTTTTGACAAGGATATGGCTTATGCAGGCTCTGATTGGTCACCTCGCTCCGGATTTTACCGTTCCCGCCGTCATGCCGGACAACAGCATCGACGACAAGTTTCATCTGCGGAGTTATCTGGAAGGCCATTACGGCATTGTTTTTTTCTATCCGCTGGACTTCACCTTTGTTTGTCCATCGGAAATTCTGGCGTTTGACCATCGGCATGGCGAATTTACCAAACGCGATACCCGCGTTGTGGCCGTGAGCGTCGATTCTCAATTCACCCATCTGGCGTGGAAAAATACGCCTGTGAACAAGGGTGGCATCGGCAACTTGCATTACCCGATGGCGGCGGATCTGAATAAAAATATTGGCCGATCCTACGGCGTGCTCCACGATGAAGCGGTGGCCCTGCGCGGCACGTTTCTGATTGACCGCGAATTCAAGGTTCGTCATTTTGTGATCAACGATCTGCCGCTGGGGCGCAATGTCGATGAAACCATACGTATGGTGGATGCGCTGCAATTTTTTGAAAAGCACGGCGAGGTATGCCCGGCCGGGTGGGAAAAAGGCAAGCCCGGCATGAAAGCCAGTGCCGCCGGTGTGGCGGATTATTTAGCCCAGCACGGTCCGAGTCTGTGAGCGGCGCGGTGCTTAAGAGTTGACGGACAACCACGCTGGCAGGCTGATCACGTCAGTGCGGTGGCTTGGCTGGTGAGAGCAGCTTTTGCACATCAGCCACCAGTTGCCGCGGGGAATAACCCACCAAGGTGTGTTTCAACATGCCCTTGCGATCAATCACCAGTTCGGTCGGCAGGCCCTGGATGCCAAGACGTTGGGCCATGGCTTCGTTGCGGCGATGGATGTCCTGAAGTTGCGGCCAGGCTTCTTGCGGATTGGCCTTGCAATAGCGGCGAACTGCGGCCGTGGTGTCGTTCACCGATACTCCCAGTATCTCCAGTCCGTGATGATGATACTTGGCGTACAGTTTGGTCAGGTAAGGCGCTTCTTTCAGGCACCATGGGCACCATGTCCCCCAAAAATCCACGATAATCACTTTGCCCTTCCACTTGGCGGTGCTGAAGTGACCTCCTCCGAGCAATTGGCCTTGAATGGTGATTGGGCGCCTGCCTGCTGCGGGGGCGTTTAAGCCTGCGGCCTGGCCGCGACTATGTCCGTAGTTGATGCCAATGAATACAGCCATCAGTGCCGCCCCTAACGCCAAGGCACCAAAGACAATTCCTCCACCGCGCGGCGTTTGTTTTTTTTGATTCGACATAAAATAGTCCTTTTCTCGGCACCAGATCGCAAATAATTGGGTGACTGTAGCCGCTTATATTATACACTACAGATCGCCCGGATGTTTTCAGGGGTGGGGCGGCCGAGGCCACGAGTTGAAAATTAAGGCTTAAACCCGTTCCAGCGTGAGAAAAATGAAAGGCTGCGGTTTGCCGGTGGGGGTGTGGTGAAGATGCGACGTTTCATCCACAGCACGAAAAACAGGGCTGAATTCGGCGGCCAAGCCAGCGGCGTCATATCGGCAAACATCCAGTCCACTACAGCGGGGCGGGCCGTTTTTCGCAAATGTACCGACAATCAAATGACTGCCTTTAAGCAGGGTGCGGCCAGCTAATTCGACATAGCGTCGGCGATCGGACGGTTCTCCAAAAAAATGGAAAACCGCGCGATCGTGCCAAATGTCGAAATGGCCTAACTGCCGCACTTCCGTAACGTCGCCGAGAATCCAGTCAATCATGGACGCGCGCTCGGCCAGTCGGCGCTTCGCTTTGGCCACTGCCGCAGCGGAGATATCCAGCACGGCAATTCGTTTGTATCCGTGGTCGAGAAGCTTTTCGGGCAGCCGGGAGGTTCCACCGCCGATGTCAATCACGCTGCCCTTTTCCGGCGAAGCTGTTTCAATGAGGCGAAACGATATTTCCGGATCAGGTTGATACCATCCAACCTGAGTATCGTCCTTGCTGGTATAGACCGATTCCCAATGTTCTGTGCGATTCATTTTTTTCTCCTCAGAAAGGTTCGCCGCCCGGTGTTTATTATAGGGTGCCTGGTTTCCGGGGAACAATGGTGTTGAGTTGGAGATTCTGTGGGATGGAAACGACGCGAGTTGCTCTGCACCCGCTCAACGAGCGGGGGTAGACACATTGGATTTTATTGCGACGGCCGGCGGCAGCACCTAAAGTGGGCATTTGTAATTCTGCTGTTGGGGGGTACCCCGGTCGTGGGGCGTTCCGCTGACAACGGCAGGCGGCTATACTTTTGCCGATGCGCAGCGGACCGTCGGTTATGCGGTTGGGCCGGTTTGGTTCGGCCTGGTCTGAAAAGGTTGATCTTCGGGGATGGAGGCTTTCGAATGAATAGCCAGCCTCGCCTCCGAATTTGGCGTTTGGCAGGTGAAAAAATGGCATTCCAAAAGAAGCGTCCCATCTACATGGACTACAATGCCACGACGCCGGTATTACCGGAAGTTCTGGATTCCATGCTCCCATTTTTGCGTAAGCAATTCGGTAATCCGTCCAGCGATCACGCTTATGGGCGGCCCGCCCGCGCTGCGGTGGAACGGGCGCGCGGCCAGGTCGCCGAGCTATTGGGCTGCGCGGAAGATGAAGTTGTCTTCACCTCGGGGGGCACCGAGGCCAACAATCTTGCGATATGCGGAGTCATGGAGCTTAGCAAAGCCCGCCGCCATATCGTCACATCCACGGTGGAACATCCGGCCACGGCCCGACTGTGCGCGTGGTTGGAAAGCAAGGGCGCTTCGGTTACACGCGTTGCAGTCGATCAACACGGCTGCATTAACGAAAATGAGGTCCGTACCGCCTTGCGCCGAAATACCGCCTTGGTGACCATCATGCTGGCGCAGAACGAAACCGGCGTGCTGATGCCGGCTGGGCGTATCGCAACTCTGGCCCATGGGTGTGGAGCCTTCATGCACACCGATGCCGCGCAGGCTGTCGGAAAAATTCCGGTGAACGTCAAGAAACTGGCAGTGGATTTGCTGTCCATCGCCGGGCATAAGCTCTACGCCCCCAAAGGAATTGGTGCCCTGTATGTCCGACGTGGCACGGCCTTGGCACCCGTGATACGTGGTGCCGGGCAAGAGCACGGCCTGCGGCCCGGGACTGAAAATGTTCCGTACATTGTCGGTTTGGGAGTGGCCTGTGAGTTGGCTGGGGCAAAACTCTCCGTGGAATCCGGGCGTCAACAAGATCTGCGCGACCAACTCTGGGGCCTGCTTTGCGAAAACATTGCCGGATTGAAACTCGTGGGGGCCAACGCGGCGCGCCTGCCCAACACGCTCAACCTATGTTTTCCTGGTGTGCGGGGAAGCGCGGTGTTGGCCGGCGCACCTGAAGTTGCGGCATCCACAGGCTCGGCCTGCCATGCCGGTGACGAGAAGGCGTCGGCCGTGCTGCTGGCCATGGGAATTCCGCCGGCGATCGCGCTGGGGGCGGTGCGGTTGTCGCTGGGGCGTAGCACCACCCGCTCTGATATTGTGGCGGTGGCGGCCATTCTGCAACGGGCGTATGAGCGGATTAAGCCAAGGCCAAGCTGGCCACGCGGGTCTTGATTGGTCGTAATCCTTTGACGGAACAGTCACGGGATCCCTACCCGAATGGCGGCCAAGGGGCTATCATAAAGAAGGCTTCCGACGATGGCTGGAGTTGTTGTCGCCATGTGGAATGGGCCAAGGGGTTAGCCGATGAAAAGGGGAATCAATCGATGTTACCGCCGACTCGCCTTCGTCGCTCCGAAAGCTTTCTGGGCGTTCATTTTGATTTTCATGCTGGTGAGGATTGTACCCGTATTGGCCATGGTGTGACCCAGGCGATGGTGCAGAACATTATCCGCAAGGTCCATCCGGATTATATACAAATTGATTGCAAGGGCCATTCGGGCTTTTCCAGTTATCGCACCAAGGTGGGATGCCAGGCCCCGGGTTTCGAGAGCGACACGCTGCCCATGTGGCGCAAAATAACCGCCCGATATGGCGTGGCCTTGTTCATGCATTACTCGGGGGTGTGGGATGGGCAGGCGGTTAAGCGGCATCCATCGTGGGCCCGAGTGGATGAAAAAGGCCGGCGCGATAAGGATAAAACGTCGGTATTTGGTGCGTATGTTGATGAGTTAATGATTCCGCAACTGCTGGAACTGCGCGATGTGTATGGTGTGGATGGTGTGTGGGTGGACGGCGACTGCTGGGCGGCAGCGTGTGATTACGGTCCACGGGTGTTGGAGGCATTTCGGGCCGCCACGGGTATTGAGCAAGTGCCGCACAGGCCGGAAGATCCGCATTATTTTGAATTTGCCGAGTTTTGCCGCGAAGGTTTTCGCCGCTACCTGCGTCATTATGTCGACGTCTTGCATGCGCACGATCCGCAATTTCAGATTTGCAGCAACTGGGCGTTTTCTTCGCATATGCCGGAGGCGGTGTCGGCCCATGTTGATTTTCTTTCCGGTGATTACCCGCTGATGGACAGCTTTCGCGCCGCCCGGTTTGAAGCCCGTGTGTTAATGCAGCAGGGCAAGCCGTGGGATCTCATGGCCTGGGGTTTTGCGGCGCGGTGGAAGGAAAGGGAGTTCGCCGCCACCAAAACCGCGGTTCAACTGCAGCAGGAGGCGGCTGTGGTGGTGTCCCTGGGTGGGGGCTTTCAGACCTATTTCAAACAAAATCGCCATGGAGCCATTGATGATTGGACGATGGGGGTGATGGGCGACGTGGCCAAATTCTGCCGGGCCCGCCAGAGCGTATCCCACCGGGCAGAGTCCGTGCCGCAAATTGCCTTGCTCAATTCGACCACCAATTATTACCACAAATCGCGAGGCCTGTTTTCGCCGGGCGAAGGCCAGTTGACGGCTTTGCGCGGCCTACTTGATGCCATGCTGGACAACCAGTGCCATGTGGATGTGCTTAGCGAGCATCATTTTGAAACGCGGCCCATGTCTGATTATGGGATGATCGTTTTGCCGGAGTGTGACTGTTTGCCCCCGGCGTTTCGCAGGGCGTTGCTGGCTTATGTGCGGGCGGGAGGCACCTTGCTGGCGGTGGGGCGACAGGCCACCCTCGGTTTTGTTTCGGAGCTTGGCATTGTTCAGGATGAGACTCTCGGCACCACGGGCTGGTACATTGCTGGTGGCGGAATGTTGGCCCCCATTAATTCCGCATTCGCGCCGGTGAAATGTCTGCCCGATGTGGTGCCGCTAGGCCGGGTATTTGCGGAAAATAATCAGCGCGGGAACGGAGAGATTGCCGCGTCCATGAAAAAATATGGTTGCGGCACCATGGCGGGCATTTACCTTGCGGTGGGTGAGGTGTATCGACATTCACGGACCACGGCACTGCGCGACTTTATCGGACAAGTTCTGGCGATGACGCAGCCCAAGCCGATGGTCCGGGTGCAAGGTTCGCATGAGGTGGACGTTACCATCATGCGGAAGGGAAAAATGCTGGCGGTGCATCTGGTGAACAGTGGTGGCCCACATGCGGATGAAGGGGTGTACACGTTTGATCATATTGCGCCAGTCGGACCGCTGCGCCTGTTCATACGCCATCGGGGTTGCCCGCGGCAGGTGCGATTGGAACCCGGCGGAAGAGAAGTGGATTTTCGTTTCGCTCGGGGCATCCTTACGGTGGAGGTACCCCGTGTGGACATTCACGAAATTCTCACCATACAATGAGCGTCGCAAGCGGGTCTACAGTTGCCGCAGGTGAAAGCCGCCATCAACGTTGATGACTTCGCCGGTGGAAAACGGCAGCAGGCCCTGGGCGATGGCTGTTACGGCCCGGGCGACATCGTTGGGTTGACCCCAGCGGGCAATGGGAGTGAGGCCGCCAGCGATGAGGCGGTCATACTTTTCTTTTACTCCCGCAGTCATATCAGTCTGGATAATGCCGGGGCGGATTTCGTAAACATTGATGCCGGAAGCGGCCAGGCGAACGGCAAATAGACTGGTCATCATGGTCAGGCCGGCCTTGGCTATGCAGTAATCCGCCCGATTCACGCTGGCGGTGTAGGCGCTGATACTGGAAATGGTGATGATGTTGCCGCGTCGCCCTGCTACATCCGGTGCATTGGTCAGCATGTGTTTGGCGCAGGCTTGGGTGAGAAAAAACGGCCCTTTCAAATTCGTCTGGATGAGTTGATCAAAGCTTTCTTCTTCGGCCTCCAGTATATCGCGACGCTGCAACGGGGCGATGCCCGCGTTGTTGACCAGCAGGTGGATCGGACCAAATGCGGATACGGCTTGTTCCAGCAGTCGCCGACGGTCCGCAGCGGAACTGATATCCGCCTGAATGGCCACCGCCTGGCCACCTGCCGCCTGTACCTCCTTGACCGCCTGGTCCGCCGCGGTCCGGCTGGAGGCATAATTTACCACCACATTGAATCCCAGGTTTCCCAGGGCGATGGCGATTTCACGTCCGATTCCCCGTGAAGATCCCGTGACAACGGCTGAACTGGCGATATTGGTCATTACAAATCCTTTACGTTTATTTTTGTCAACTCGAAAATCATCGCCTAAAATGGTATAAGAGCCAAGCGACCAGGCATTACCATGCGAGGTTTAGTATGAATGAAACCGCCACGCCGCCGCCCCCCGCCGCAGTTCCGTACAATCGGCTGGGGCTGGATTACCATAACATTCCGCCGCGGAAAATCGCCGGTCTTATTATCGATGCCCATACGCATGCCCACAATGTGGATTTAACGCGGGCGTTTCTGCAAATCGCGGATGATTACAGCATCGGCCGAATCTGGACCATGGCTCCGCTGGAGGATGTGGATGCCATGCAGGCGGCTTTTCCGGGGCGTTTTGAATTTATCGCCATTCCCAAGTGGCAGGAACTCAGTTCGCAGGAGAGCTTTATTGATGACTGGCTGCGCCGCCTGGATGGCTTTCGTGCCAAGGGCAGCCGGCTGATGAAATTTCATGCCGCCCCCGGTACACAAAAGCGCATGGGCATGGACCTGGATCATCCGCAGTTGCAGCGCGTGATGAAACACGCCTGGAATCTGGGCTTTCATTTTATGACCCATGTCGGCGATCCCCAAGACTGGTTCGGCCCGGAGAAAAAATACAAACCATCCGACGGGCATAAAAGTTTTGCCGAACAGTTCGGTATGCTGGATCGGATGCTGGAGCAATATCCCGGCCGCACCCACCTGGGTGCCCACATGGGCGGCTCTGTTGAAGCACTCGATGCTTTGCAACAGCGGCTGGATCGATTCCCCCATTACCGCGTCGATTCCAGTGCCACGAAATGGATCGTGCGGGGCATTGCCCAGCAACCCGTGTCCCGCGTACGGGCATTTTTTATCCGCTATCAGCAGCGTATCCTTTTCGGCAGTGATCTGGTGATTGGCGACAAATACAACTATGACCACTACGCCAGCCGTTACTGGGTTCACCGGCAATTATGGGAAACCAATTATGACGGCCAATCACCCATTGAAGATCCGGACGCCCCCGGCGGAATTGGGCGATTAAAGGGGCTGGATCTGCCGCCGTTGGTGCTGGAAAGAATTTATCGCACCAATGCGGAAGAGTTTTTTAAGTTGTAGCGGCCCGGGCCGGTTGGTCCGCGTATGGAGGAATTATTGATGGAACTGCCCCGTCGAGATTGCGGCGACGAATTGCTCCGGCCCGGCGAATTGACGGATATTCGGCGGCGTTTACGGCGGATCGCCCCGAAGCATGATCTGGCCACGGTCATCGCCTGCGCCTTTGACCATCGCACACGTATGTTGCCCTTCATCTTTGCCGATACGCGCATGGTTCCGGCCGGCGTGCGGGCCATCGGTTCGGCCATGGTGGATGCGGGTTTTGAAAAGACGCGACTTGTGCTGCAGCAGTGGAACCGCTATTTCCGTCCGAGCCGCATGCAACTCGACGGTCGGGTGCCAGATCTTTTTATGATTTCCAGCATGGGCATGCATCTGGCCCCGTGCCTGGAGTTGATTCGTGATGCCCAGCACATTGAGTTGCGTCATCGACCGCTGATCATTGCCGGTGGCTCACTGAATTTGTATCAACCCTACGAGGTATTTCGTGCCGGGCCAAACGGCCCCTGCGGCGCGGATGTGGCCGTCACCGGCGAAGAATACGTACTGTTAAACCTGCTGGAGGTGCTCTTGTCCTTGCGGGGCACCGGCGAATCCATGCGGGCGGCGTTTGATCGCGCCCGGCAAACCGGAGCACTCCGCGCGGTGCCGGGTTTGGTTTATCCGGAATATCAGCGGGGGCGGCCCACCGGGGAATTGATGGACACCGGCATGCAGCGACTGGTGGGTGATCTCGATGAATTGCCCGATTCCGTGTTAGGCTATGGTCTGCTGGAAGCACCCGGGCGCGGCGCGGGCCTGGCTGCCCGGGCGGTGGAGGCCCAGCGGGTGCGCCGCCTTTCGCCTATCAGTTCGCTGGTGCTTACTTTTGGCTGTAAATTTGCGTGTCCCTACTGCCCGATTCCGGGGTATAACCAGCGCCAGCACCGTGTAAAAAGCGGGGCACGCATTGCGGAAGAAATGTGGCGGCTCCATAAAACCTATGGACTGCGGTACTTTTTCGGCACCGATGATAATTTTTTTAATCACAAGGGGCGGACGCTGGATATTGTAGAAACCCTGGCCCGGGCCGAATTTGAAGGCGTGCCGCTGCGCCGAAAAGTACGTTGGTATAGCGAAGTTACCGTGCATGACACCCTGCAGATGAAAGAGCATCTGCCCCTGATACGTACGGCCGGTTGTCGGGCGCTGTGGCTGGGCGTGGAGGACATGACGGCCACCCTGGTCAAGAAGGGCCAAAGCGTGGACAAAACCACCGACGCCTTCCGTAGCCTGCGGAATGTGGGTATCTGCCCCATGCCCATGATGATGCATCATGACGGCCAGCCCCTGTATTCGCGGCACAGTTCCTATGGCCTGCTTAATCAAATTAAGCTGCTCCGGCAGGCGGGTGCGGTTTCGCTGCAAGTGTTGATGGTGACACCTTCACCGGGAACCAGGCTCTACGACGAAACATTTACCTCCGGCCAGGTCTTTGACAACGTCGCGGGCCGGCAGGTGCAAAACTATATGTATGATGGCAATTATGTCATTGCCTCGAACCATCAGCGCCCGTGGCGCAAGCAGCTTAATTTATTGGCCGGCTACCTGTACTTTTACAATCCGCTGTGGCTGGCGGTGGCTTTGATGCGCAGCAACAGCAAGGTATCGCTTAAACCCGCCGGAATGCAGATCGTGGGTATGATGGGTCTGGTCCAAACGGTTCGTCGCACCTTCGGTTGGGCCTGGCGCTTGCGCTGGGGCCGAATTAAACGTTTGGCCTGCCCGCCGGTAAGTCCCTTTCCGATGCGGGGAGTCAACGGCGAACCGGCGGCCCATGAACTTGTGCGCCTGGTCGGCACGGGCGTAACGCAAATCAACGGGGCTACAATTCCGGAATCCTGACGGCCGAGGTGCTGAATCGACTTGCCAACGGCGGCCGTGGGGCGGTCGCGTGATCATTGCCACCTCTTGGCCAAACGCCAGGGATGCGGCAGGACCGCGTGGCGATGCCAGCAACAATCTTTTCTTTATTGGTTGGCATTACCGGCTTGCCAAGACGTTGGGATCGCGGGCAGTCACAACTGATCCGGCCTTGATTGCCTGTTCAATTTTCCGGGTGATGGTGCCGCAGGGGCGCTGGGCCACGGTATCAACCCAGGCAAAATCCTGGTAGCGGCCGCAGTCAGACGCCGGCAGCAGAAGGTGTGGCGGTGCGGCATCCATCCGGGTGTGAAAAATATGATATTCAAACGTGCGATGTGTGAGTTGGTGGCGCAGGGGGCCGATGGCCCGGACCGCGCTTACGCTTAGCCCCAGGGATCGTTCCATGATTCGCAGGGCGTGCTTTTCGGTGCTGCGCCTGGTGGGGGCATGGAAAGTCGGAAATTCCCACAGACTCGACCAAAGGCCGCCGGGCGGACGTTTGAGCAAGAGTAATTTTCCGGCGGCCTCGATCACCACCGCTATGCAAAAAGACTTCCGGGGTTGCCGCGCGGCAGTCTTGACCGGAAGGGTGCTTTGCAGGCTGCGCCGACGGGCCTGGCAAAGGCCCCGTACCGGACACCGGCTGCAAAGCGGGTGGCGCGGCAGGCAAACCGTGGCCCCCAATTCCATGATGGCCTGGTTATACGTACCAGCATCGGCGGAGGGGACGAGTTTTTCGGCGATGGCCCAGAGCAACGTGTGTGTGGCGGGCGCGGCGATGTTGTCAGGGATGGCCAGCAATCTTGTAAGTACACGTATCACGTTGCCGTCCAGCACCGGCACGCTTTGGCCGAAGGCTATGCTGGCAACAGCTCCGGCGGTATATCGGCCAATGCCGGGCAGAGCCATAAGCTCAGTACGTGTGGACGGAAACCGCCCGTTCAAGTACGTACAGATGAACTGGGCGCAGCGATGCAGACGAGCGGCGCGGGAGTAATAACCCAGACCGACCCAAATTGAAAGCACATCTTCCAGCGGAACTGCCGCCAACTCATGTACAGTTGGATAACGCGACATAAATCGCGAAAAATAGGGCACAACAGTGGCCACCTGTGTCTGCTGGAGCATAATTTCTGATACCCAGATGGCATAAGGATCGGTGGTTTGCCGCCATGGAAGCTGTCGTTGGTGGGCCAAGAACCATGAAATCAGGCGGTTTGGCAGTGATTTTTGCAGCAGCGCCAATTTTTTTCCCCGCATGGTGGGGGAGAATGTCGTTCGGGATGATTTTTGTAAGTCTTTATTTGGCATTGAGATGCAATCCAAAAAAATATTTTACCAAAGGTTTATAAAAAGATCAAAAAAACTTAACGCGAGCACATAAGCACATGCGAGGTCACATCCACAAGGGGTGGTGTAATTTTTTTTTATGACCACAAGTCTTGTGAATAAATTGGGTTATGAGTGTGGATAACCTGTTGCGCAACAATTAGCGTGATGTGTGATTGACACCACCATTTGTAGTGGTAGACTGTCATTCGTGCTCGCCAGTACGAGTGAAGCAAATTCAGGCGGCACGTTAAGATGTTTGCGGGTGATGGATAGAGAGTTGCTATGGATAGTAACGGGCGGTGGTTGGCCATCAGCCGAAATTTGCCTCGTGTGTGAAAATAGGATATGCTAACAAATACCAAACGTCAAGCGAAGGTAAAAAACATGGGCATTCTCGCCGATACGCAAATCGAAGAATTGGTAAAAATAGTTCCGTTCGAGCAGGCCGTGAAAAGGGCGGGAAGAATCAGTTACGGTGTTTCCAGCTACGGCTACGATGTGCGGGTGGGTCCCAGCTTTAAGATATTTACCAATGTTAATTCCGAAGTGGTGGATCCGAAAAACTTTTCTCCGCGAAGTTTTGTGGATGTGGATGCCGGTGCCGTGGGCCATGTTCTGATTCCACCAAACAGTTTTGCCCTTTGTGAAACCGTGGAGTATTTTGAAATTCCCCGCGACATGCTGGCCATCTGTGTGGGCAAAAGTACTTATGCCCGCTGCGGAATTATTGTCAATGTGACCCCGCTTGAGCCGGAATGGAAAGGTCGCATCACCATCGAAATTTCGAACACCACGCCGCTGCCCGCGAAAATCTATGCCAACGAAGGCATTGCCCAGATCATTTTCCTCCGCGGGGAGAAGACGTGTCGAACCAGTTACGCCGACAAGAGCGGCAAATATCAGGATCAACCCGGGTTGACCCTCCCACGTGTCGATTAAATTAAGTCAATCAGCAGCTCGAAAGGAGTCAGTCCATGAAAATTTCCCGTCGTTTTACCAGGGCCGGCACGGATGTCTATTCCACCGTGGAATTTGCCCGCCGCTCTAGCCGCATCACCAATGTGGATGGATCGGTGGTCTTTGAAATGAAAGACGCTGAAGTTCCCGCAGACTGGTCGCAACTGGCTACCGACATTATGGTCAGCAAATACCTCCGCAAAGCCGGGGTTCCCCAGGTGGATGCCAACGGCCAGCCGATTCTCGATGATCATGGCCGCCAGAAAAAAGGGCCGGAAAAATCGGTCCGGCAGGTGGTGCATCGCCTGGCGGGTTGCTGGACGCAATGGGGCCGGGATTATGGCTATTTTGATTCGCCTGAAGACGCCCAGTGTTTCTATGACGAACTTGCGCACATGCTGTTGCATCAGATGGCGGCCCCAAATTCGCCGCAATGGTT
Source organism: Planctomycetota bacterium (assembly GCA_021851715.1). Classification (GTDB taxonomy): domain Bacteria; phylum Planctomycetota; class Phycisphaerae; order WQYP01; family WQYP01; genus JABEVA01. Next base: position 20,502 of record JAJZCR010000033.1, on the reverse strand, counting down.
TAACACCGGGCTGAATTTTGCCTACGGCATGACCGGTCCGTCGCAGGGCCATTGGTACGTGAATCCCAAGTCCCATCAACTGGAACAGGCCGCCGACGCCTATACCCATCCGCAGCCGCACGCTTGTTTCATCCAGAGTGTCGATGACGATCTGGTCAATGAAGGCGGCATCATGGATTTATGGGTTCGCGAAGCCCGGCTTTTCAAGTATGGATCCGGGACCGGAGCCAATTTTTCCAAGGTCCGCGGGGAAAATGAAGCCCTGTCCGGCGGCGGGAAATCTTCCGGCCTGATGAGCTTTTTGAAAATCGGAGACCGCGCCGCCGGTGCCATTAAATCGGGCGGCACCACGCGCCGCGCCGCGAAAATGGTCTGCCTGGATCTGGATCATCCGGACATTGAAGACTTTATCAATTGGAAAGTGCGGGAAGAGATCAAGGTTGCGGCCATGGTGGAAGGTGTCAAGCACCTGCCCAAAGAGCAGCGGGAGGTCGCGGAAAAGCTGCACCTTCGCTTGGATTATGATTTTAATGGTGAAGCCTATGCCACTGTTTCCGGCCAGAATTCCAACAATTCCGTGCGCGTGCCCCATCGCTTTATTGAAGCGGTGGAAAAGGACGGCTCGTGGAATTTAATTCGGCGCACCGACAAAAAACTCCACAAAACCATGAAAGCCCGTGACTTGTGGCAGCAGATTGCCTTTGCCGCCTGGCGCTGTGCGGACCCCGGCGTGCAATATGATGACACCATCAACGAATGGCACACCTGTCCGCAAAGCGGCCGCATCAATGCCAGCAACCCGTGCAGCGAATACATGTTTCTGGATAACACCGCATGCAACCTGGCGTCCATCAACCTGATGAAATTTTTCAATCCTGAGAGACGCGAGTTTGACATCGCCGGATTTCAGCACGCGTGCCGCCTCTGGACCATGGTCCTGGAAATTTCGGTGCTTATGGCGGCATATCCGAGCCGGGAAATCGCCCGTTTAAGCTACGAATACCGCACGCTGGGCCTCGGTTATGCCAACATCGGCACGATGCTCATGGTGGCGGGTATTGCCTATGACAGCGATAAAGCCCGGGCCATTTGCGGGGCGATCACGGCACTGATGACGGCGGAAAGTTATGCCGCTTCAGCCGAAATGGCGCGTGAACTCGGGCCGTTTCCCGGATATCACCGCAATCGGCAGGATATGCTGCGTGTCATGCACAATCACCGGGCGGCGGCCCAGGCCGCCGGCCAGTATGAGAAGCTGGTGATCAAGCCGGTAGAGATCGATGCGTCCCAGTTTGACGCAGCGCCCGCCGCCGCGGCGCTGCTGCAAGCCGCCCAGGAAGCCTGGAATCGGGCCGTGACGCTGGGTGAACAACATGGTTACCGCAATGCCCAAACCACCGTCATTGCGCCCACCGGTACCATCGGCCTGCTGATGGACTGCGACACTACCGGCGTGGAGCCGGATTTTGCCCTGGTGAAGTTCAAAAAACTTGCCGGCGGCGGCTACTTTAAAATTGCCAACCAGTCCATTGAGCCGGCCCTGAAAAATCTGGGCTACACGCCGGCACAGATAAAAGACATTCTCACGTACGTATTAGGTACGCTGACCCTTAAAGGCAGCGAGGTTATTAACCAGGAGATACTAAAGGCGAAGGGCTTCACGGATGACGAACTAGCTAAAATCGAGGCATGCCTCCCTTCGGTTTTCGAGCTGGCCTTCGCCTTTTCTCCATTTTCTCTGGGTGATGCCACCATGACCCGCCTGGGATTCGCCGCCGAGCAGTGGCGCAATCCATCCTTTAACCTGCTGCGGGCCCTGGGGTTCACCAAGCGGCAGATTCGCCAGGCCAACGATATCATCTGCGGCTGCCAGACGGTGGAAGGCGCACCGCATCTGAAAGAGGAACACCTCAGCGTATTCGATTGCGCCAACCGTTGCGGCCGCAAAGGTAAAAGATTCATTCATCACCACGGGCACATCAAAATGATGGCGGCGGCCCAGCCGTTTATCAGCGGGGCCATCAGTAAAACCATCAACTTGCCCAATGAAGTCAGCATCGGCGACATTGAGGAAGCCTACCGCGAAAGCTGGAAGCTGGGGCTGAAGGCAGTAGCCCTTTACCGCGATGGTTCCAAGCTCAGCCAGCCTCTCAACAGCACCGCCGATGATGATGCCGCGGATGATGCGGAACTTGACGCGCTGAAAGTAGAAGCAGTCGCCGCTTGCGCGGTCTGCGGCGACCCTGCACCGAGTTTGCTCGGTGACGGAACCATTCCCGTGGGCGGTGCCGAAACCCTGGGCACTAAAGCCACCGCCCCTCACGGTACAACCACCGTGGAACGCGTCGTGGAAAAAGTGGTTTATCGCCCCATGCGCCGGCGGTTGCCTGATACCCGGCCCAGCATTACGCACAAATTCAGCATTGATAGCCACGAAGGATACCTCACCTGCGGTTTGTTTGAAGATGGCAATCCCGGCGAGGTGTTCATCACCATGGCCAAGCAGGGTAGCACGGTCGGTGGATTGATGGATACGATTGCCACCCTGGTGTCTTTGAATTTGCAGTACGGTGTGCCGCTGGAGGCCATCGTGCGCAAGTTTGAACACATGCGTTTTGAACCATCCGGTATGACGGCCAATCCCGACATGCCCTTTGCCAAAAGTCCCATAGATTACCTGGTGCGCTGGCTGGGCATGCAGTTTATGCCGGGATACCGCGCTGCCAATGCACCGCAGCGCAATCATGGTCACGCCCCGGCTGCCGATCCAACCCCCGCTGCCCGCGACGGTAATGGTGCCGCCCATGACAACGGCAATGGCGGCGAAAAGACACTGGCGCAGGATGCTGCGCCGGCCAACCGTATCGCAGCCGCTGCGGCATCGGCAACGGATGCCCAAAACGGCCATGGCAATGGCAACGGCCATAGCCCCAAAGATGGCCATACCGTGGCCGGCAAAACCAGCGCCGGCGGCCAGGCACAAGCCTCTGCAACCGTGATGGCTTCTACTTCCCGGATTACCTTTTCGGAAGATCCCACGGCGGCGGCGGTACTTTCGCAACAAATGGCCACGTTGATGGGTGATGCGCCGACGTGTACCTGCGGCAGCATTACGGTGCGCAACGGTAGTTGTTACAAGTGCCTGAACTGTGGTAATTCCATGGGATGTTCATAACGCCGCGCCGGCTCGCTGCGGGCCGGTAGTTGCGGTGCGGCCGGTTCACGGGGACAATTCTCTGTTTGGCTTAGAGGAGAATCGCCCGTGAACACCATGGCAATACCGAACAACACAAATAACCGGAAGGCAGTTTCCAGGCTGTGGGACCGCATCGTGGCTGTGCGCCTGTTGATTGCGGCCGGGGCCATGTTGTGGTGCGGCTTCGCCCGGGCCTTGCCGCCCGTTGCCAAGACTACCGACCCGGTTATCCTGCAAACGCAAAAGTTTTTTAATCAGGCCTTTACTTTTAACGTCAACGGTGCCCAGGTGCTGTTGAATCTGCGATCCACTCGCGATCCTGCTCTGGCTCCATTTTTTCTGAAGCTTAGTGCCTCCAAAGATCCCCAATTGCAACTGCTGGGGCTGGTGGACGCCAATTATGTAACCCATAATCCCAAGCTGCTGCACCTGGAAAAATTGCTGGCCAATGTGGATACCCGGCTTATTACCCCATCACTGGCCCAAGCCATGCAGAACGGCAAATTATCCACGGCCCAACTGCGGCATCTTCTGACCAAGGCTCCGCAGCCGGCCCAACGCATGATGGCAGCGGCGGTGCTGGTCAAGAAGCATCCAAAACTGGTGCTGCCTATTCTCGATCAAACGCTGGCCAGCAGCCGCCCCAGTGTCCGTTATTATGCCGCCATGACCCTGCTGCAAACGCATAATCCGGCCCAGATTCGCAAAGGTTTGGCGGTACTGGCCGAATTGGTTGACCACCATAGTCCCCGGCTGCGGCGCATCAAGCGATTGTTACTGTTACGTGCCGCGAGCGAAAAAATTCACCCTGCCATTTCCTGGCTGCAACGCATTGCCAAAAACTCCCACAGCCAGTTCGGTACCAGGCTCAGCGCTATTCGGGCTCTTTTGGCCATGAAGGACCCGACCGGTGGGCCGCTTTTCGGCGATGCCGTCCGGGAGGCTAAGGGCGTGGTCGATCGCATCGAAGCAGGTTTGACCGCCATTCAATATGGGCACCTGATCAAAGTTGCGGATATTGCTCCGCTGCAAAAAACCGATTCGCCTTTGCTGCAGAAAATATCCAAAATCGCCATCATCGCCGCATCCGGAAAAGATCCAACCCCGGATTTGTTACGCCTGATCAACCAGGGGCAGCCGATATTTCTCAACTGGGTTATCAGTTATTGCAGTGAGCCGACCACTCCCCACAAAATTTCATTGCTGGCGGCACTGGTGAAATTGTCCACAATTGTCGATGGTGATCGCACCCAGGATTATGCCCGCGCAGTATTGGCCGCCCAGCAACTGGCCCAGGCGGATTCGCCCGCCGATCGCCACGTGCTGGCCGGATTTGTAAAATCCCCGCAGCGTGGAATTGTGGAAGCTGTCCTGGTCGGTATGCTTCGCAGTCGGCAGCACAATTTTTCTCCGCTTATTCTGCCCGTGTTTAAGTCGTTGTTAAAAAAACGTGATCGTCGCATTGGGCAATATGCGGCAATTATTTTGGGCCGCGAAGGGGCCAGGCAGGCCGCACCCTTTCTGGCCCGGGTATGCCTCCGGAGTGTGGACCGCAGCGATGGCTTTCGCGCTGTGGCCGGATGGTATTATGCCAAACTCACGGGCCAAACCGCCGCATTGTTGGATGCGCTGCCTCTGTCCGCGGACCAGTCGCATGCCCAACCGTAGCTGCGCGTCGCCGGCGAGAAAAAGGCTAGCGTTGCACTCTCTGGCTTAGGGACTGGGAAAAACAGCTTCACGCCTTCCTGCCAGCAGCCAAAAATCCTGTACCATTAAGATATAAATTTCTTTTTGCGTGGTTCCTTACGGTGTGCCGGGCCAATCTATCGGACTGGCAACGGGTGCCGCGGAGGTGCCCAATATTTTTAACAGGTACCAATGTTCAATGGGCCAACCAATCAGTAACGCCAGAATGGTTGCCATACTGAGCCATGGTCCATAAGGCAGAACATTGCGTTTGCCCATAAATTTCAACACAATCGCCCACAGCATGCCCAGCACGGGAGCCATGAAGAATATGGGCAGCACCAGCCGTGTTCCCACCACTGCGCCGATGGCGGCCATCAGATGCACATCACCCAAACCCATGGCCACCCTGTTAAACGCCAGCGAGCCTAAAATCCTGGTCAGCCATATCAAGCCGCCTCCAAAAAGCAGACCCAGCAGCACGCCCAGCAGCCGCTGCAACCATGCCGGATGAGGCAGCGAAAATGGAATAGATGCTGCTACCAGCGCCAGCACTATCGGCGGCATTAGAAAAAGCAATTCCTTGAGAATTTCCACCCGCACCCTGGGCGCAGCCGATTCTTCCAGCACCTGCTCGGTTTCATCCGCCGCCTCGTTTGACCGGGGCAGCACACCCAGCAGAAAAATGACCAGCGATGCAATCAGCGTTAGCAGGGCGGCGGCGCGGCCGGAGGTCCAAAGCCAACTGGCAGCCACCGTCAACAGAATCAGAACGGTGCCAACCACGGATGGCCAGGTTTTTTGCGGCCCCGGCATGGGAGCAATGGGGCGCCGGGGTATATGGCTGCCGGGGGCGGCAGTGTCCGTATCGGAGAGAACCGGGACAACCTGCGAAAAACTTCGCGGCAAAACGCCCAGCCATAGCAGTCCCAACGATACCAACAGACCCGCCGTTGCGCCCACGGTCATCCGTCCCACGGTTTCCGACGGATGGAGAGCCGGCAAACCGGGCTGTAAACCAAACAGTGAAGCGAGCAAAGCCACGGCGATAAGGATATTCGTTAAAGCCGTGGGAATTTCGTACCAATCCGCGTCAATGCCGGAAGCGGCAAAAAGCACGGCTACCAAAAGCAGATCCAGCGCCAAGGTAATGCCGCCATCGAAAATGCCGGTAAATCGCTGGTTTTCTCCACCAACGGCAAAGAAAGCCGCGATCATCTGCCCTGTACCGGCCAGGCCCAGCGGTGGGCGGCCCCACCCGGTGTGGAAATAGGCCACGTACAGTCCGACAAAAGACAAGCCCGTGGCCAGTTCCACCAGCGGATAGCGGACTGGAATTTTTTCGTGGCACCTGGCACATTGTCCGTGCAGCCACACCCACGCCAATACCGGTATATTCTGATACCACTGAATGGCAGAGTTGCAATGCGGACAATGCGATGGGGGCCAGCTAAGGCTAAGGCCGGCGGTTTTGCCCTGAAATGTTACCGGTTGGCCCAGGTAAGCTGATCGCCAAATTATCACGTTCAAAAAACTGCCAATGCACGCCCCAAATACAAATAAGGCAGTGCCGGTAAGGATGGGATTTGGCAGCATGGTGGGTATTATGAGCCAGCGCCGCTGGTTTATCCACCCACCGGGGGATGAGTGGCTGGAGTGGATTCCAAGGCCATTGCTTTTTACTTTTGCCGGCGGCGACAGATTTTCATAGTCCAATGACGGATGGAAGACGGGGTTTACAGAACCAACACGTATTTTGGTCGGCAGTGGAATGATGCTGGCCCGGGCACCGGCCCGTTGAAGATGGAGACATAATGGCTGATTCATGGGTCAGCGGTGCCGTTGGAGCTTTGCGGCCAGGGTCCAGGCTATGGCGATGGCGTCGGCAACATCGGGGGGCGAAGGTGGTCGGGCCAGGTGGTACAAAGCGGTCACGGCCAATTGAATCTGCCGCTTTGTGGCATGACCGTTGCCGGTGACCATTTTTTTGACCAGCGTGCTGGACAGGCTGGTAATGGGGATATTGGCCTGGGCGGCGGCCAGCAGTATCGCGCCGCGGGCGTGGCCCATGAGAATGGCGGTACGCGGATGTTTGTAGTGGGCGTATAACTGCTCCACAGCCATGTGATCGCAGGGAAATTCGATCAGTAATTGGGACATCTGGAGGTGCAGTTGATGCAGGCGGTTGGGCAGAGGATCTTTGGTGCCAATGCGCAAAACGCCGGCTTCTTCCAGGGCCGGGCCGCGGGGGTGCAGCGTCAGCAGTGCGTAACCGGTGAGATGCAAGCCAGGGTCAATACCAAGAATTCGCATGTGCCGCTCCATGGCAGGGGGTTACGCGGTTGCCAGCAGGGCGACGCAATGGCAGGCAATGGCTTTTTCCTGGCCGATGGCATCCATCAGCTCGTTGGTTTTGCCTTTGATGTTGACGCGATCCAGCGGAATTTTCAACAGTTCGGCCAGACGGTTGCGCATGGCGGGTTTGTGTGGCGCAAGTTTGGGGCGTTGGGCAATGACAACAATATCGACGTTGACCAGGCACCAGCGAGTTTTGGCCAATTCCAGCATCACGGCGTCCAGCAGGTTCGCGGAGTTAATTCCCTGATACCGCGCATCGGTATTGGGAAACATTTCGCCGACATCAGGCAGGGCGGCGGCGCCGGTGATAGCGTCAATAAGGGCGTGGATCACCACGTCGGCATCGGAATGGCCGACCAGGCCCGTTTCATGGGGTATGGTGATATTGGCCAGGACCAGCGGGCGATCGCTCTGGGTGCGGTGCAGGTCGTAGCCGAGGCCAACGCGATATTCATGCATAAAAAGCCTATTCGTTAATGCCGTATTCTTTGATTTTGCGGTAAAGAGTTCTTTCGCCGATACCCAACGCCCGGGCGGCCTGTTCCCGATTTCCATTGAACATTTTAAGCGTTTTGTCGATGGCCTGCTTTTCCAGATCCGCCAGCGTCATGCCTACCACGTTGGTGATGGCCGTGCCCGGGCCGGTGTCCAGGTGATCCACGGGCACCAGCGCCGTGGTGGACAGAGTTTCCACCGAATAAGGGCCGACAATTTCCGCCGGCACATCGGCCATGGTTAACAGCGGACCGGTAGCCAGGGCAATCATGTTGTCAATGACGTTTTCCAACTGCCGTACATTGCCGGGCCAGTCGTAGGCAACCATCGTTTTGCGGGCATCGGGTTCAATGCCGTGAATGCTCTTGCCGAGGCGTTGCGCGCTTTTCTCGATGAGGTGGCTGATGAGGGGGGGGATATCCTCACGGCGCTGGCGCAGCGGCAGCAGATGAATGGTGGTCCCTTTGATGCGAAAATAAAGATCATCACGGAATTCCTTGATACGTACGGCGTGCTCAAGGTCTTTGTTGGTGGCGGCCACAAAACGCACATCCACATCAATGGGGTCATTGGAACCAATGCGAACAATCTGGCGGTCCTGCAGAACCCGCAGCAGCTTGGCCTGCATGGTCAAGGGCATATCGCCGATTTCATCGAGAAAAAGGGTGCCGCCGTCGGCATATTCAAAGCGGCCTTCGCGATCTCCGCGGGCGTCGGTAAAGGCCCCGCGAACATGGCCAAACAGTTCGTCTTCCAGGGTGCTTTCGTTGAGGCCGGCACAATTGAGGGCTACGAATCTGCCGGCGCTGCGCCGGGAATTCTGGTGAATGGCCCGGGCGATGAGTTCCTTGCCCGTGCCGGATTCCCCCAGAATCAGCACGCTGATATCCGTGGGGGCTATTTGCCGGACCATCTGCAGGGCGCGGCGCATGGGTTCGCTGTTACCGATAATTCCCTGCATGCCAAATTTCTGATCCAGGGCGATCTGAAACCGGGAATTTTGTTTGTGGAGGCGGATTTTTTCGGCAGCCCGCCGCACCTGGGCCCGGATGATATCCAGATCCAGAGGTTTTTGAATAAAATCCCAGGCCCCATTACGCATCGCCTCCACAGCGGTAGACACATCTCCATGGGCGGTTACCACAATGACTTCGGTGCCGGGGCGCGTACGGCGGACGAATTCCAGCAGATCAAAACCATCGCGGAGGCTGTCCATGCGCAAATCGGTGATGACCAGATCAAATTCATCCTCGGTAAAAAAACGCTTGGCATCGACTAGATTGTGAGCCTGTTTGACCGGCAAACCGATACGGGCAATGGCCTCGCTGATGGCATCAGCATGATCCACCTCGTCATCAACAATCAGAACCCGGATGGAATTTTCGCGACTCATGGACAATAAAATAACGTCGTTGGCGAAATTCAGCCAGTAGGCGGCAATGATTGGAGCTTGTAGCCGGCAGCCAAGCCGTAGCCGTTGATGAATGAGGGTAAATCCATTATTTTGCGGCCTGTGGGTTGCAGGGTGAGGATGGAAAGTGTGCCCGTACCACAGGCGATGGTGAGGTCCGGCAATACGGTTCCGGGTGCTATGCCGGGTGGCACCGGTGCATCGGCGTTGGCGCGGCACTTGTGGACGATGGCCCCGGTGCGCAGTTTCGCTTCGGCGGTGAAAACGTCCACTGCACAGCCGGGCCAGGGCGACAAGCCGCGGATTCTTGCGGAAACCTCGGTGGCGGAGCGGGTAAAATCAACCCAGCCCATGGCGCGGCTGAGTTTGGGTGCCGCGGAAGCGCGGGATTCATCCTGCGGGGTGGCCGGGAGCGAGGCACCACTGTCCAACTGGTCCAAAACATGCACCAGCAGGGGTGCCCCCAGTGCGGCCAGGCGGTCGTGTAATTCGCCGGCGGTTTCGGTATCTCCAATCGGTGTATGGCAAACCCCGAGAATATCGCCGGCATCCATGCGACTGGTGACTCGAATCACCGATACTCCGGTGTGCGTGAGTCCGGCAAGTATGGCCCGGTTAATCGGGGCGGCTCCGCGAAAATCCGGCAGTACTGATGCGTGCAGGTTAATTCCTCTGTGGGGGGCCAGTGCCAGCAGGTTATCCGATAGCTTCTGTCCAAACGCTATAACCACCATCACATCTGCCGCCAGATCGGCTATTCTGGCAAGCGATTCCGGAGCGTTGACGTTTGCGGCGGTGGTGACGGGCAGACCATAGTCCCGCGCAAATTCCGCCACGGGTGTGGGTGTAAAATGCCGCCCGCGGCCGGCCGGCCGGTCTGGTTGCGAAATCACCTCTACTATTCGATGGCGGCCGCCAAGCAGCAGCTTCAGGGTGGGAATGCCAAAAGCACCGGAAGAAAGAAAGACAATGTTCATCCGAGAGCAACCCCCGGCGCGCCGTCCCATGGCCAGGGCGCAGTTATCCGCGACTGGCCCGACGACATAGGCACTGCAACCTCAGATGACAAGCGACGGTTGGGGCGGCTGGACTTTTTCCTTGATAATGGGCATGCGGTCACGTACTTCCGAGGCGATACGAGCGTTGGGAAATTCGTCGATAATCTGCTGGCCGATGCGCAGAGCGTCGGGCCAGTTTTTATCATTGACGTGCAGGGCAAACTGCACACCAAGCTGCTGGAGCTTCTTTTTAAATACATCACGCGCGATTTCCTTGTAACCTTCCGCTTCACCCGGGGTAAGGTATTGATCCAACTGCTTGAGGAGTTCCACACTCCGATCCACATCATCCTTGGAGACGGAATCCTTCCATTCCCGCAGCAGGGATCGTTTGTGGGCTTCGCGGGAGGCCTGGAGGCGCTCGGGTAGCCGCTGGATATCGGGATGCGATGAAAACATGCGCATGAGCTGTTCCATTTCCCGGTAACAGGATGCCCAGTCGTAGCGTTTGAGCAGTTGATCAAAATGCACCAGCGATTCACGTACTTCAGTTTCGATGAATTTGCGGCGCGCGTTTTCGATCATGTCGCGCAATTGGGTCGATTCCTGCTTGCTGCCGAAGCGGCGCTCCATCTCGCTGGTGAGCCAATAGGCGGCTTCGTAATCATTTTTATCAATATCCTCACGGATCGCATGGCGGAGGGCCTCGCGATCTTTATGGCGGTAGGCCACCTGTTTGGCCGCATCGGAAAGCGAAACGCTTTCACGGATGGCTTCCAGTTGCTGACGCTGGCTTTCCATGGCACCGCGGATCTGTTCATAGCGCCAGTGTTCGGCGGCGGTCTGTTGCAGGCGAATGGCCAGCAACGGCTCGATGAAGCCGACGGTGATGGTAATCAGCAGGCCGAAAAGCATAATAGCCAGACTGGGCGCGGCTTGGTCAAACGCCTGCCAGCCGCCTACGTGTACAGCGGTTTCTTTGAGCGTAATGACCAGGCAAACAATGCCCAGGATCAGGATTAAAAGACCCAAACCCAAGAATACAAACAGAACTCGTCTGGCGTGGAGAAGGGCGGCTTCGACGTTCATAATTCATACTCCTGTCTCTAATATACCGCTTGCTGAATTCCACAGCATCCGCAGCTACTTTGCCAGCGTGGAACTTTTTTAAGACCAACTAAGCCCCGGAAGCACCCATAGCGTCATCCGGCTTTCTCACCCAGAAATGCCAAACACACTCAATGGTAGACATCCGGACGCCTTTGGTCAATAGCATATCGAAAATTATACGCCAGTCGGATTAACAAATAAGTCGGACTGGAGGCCATGTGACTGGATTTAATCCCGTTGCTGTGATAAATTGATGGAAATGCCCCTAATTGTCCGATAGTGGGGTTTAGGGATTTCATAAGGTTCAGTCCATGGCCGCCAGTACTGGTAAAAGTCGATCACGCAAACGGCCTGTAACGTACAGCCGTGTTTTTGCAGTGCTGGTCAGCTTGGTGTTCAGCCTCTCGTTGTGTGCCGGCATGCTGCTGTTGCTGGAAGGCCGCCCGATTGCCGGGGTCAGCCGGTATAACCTGCTGGCTGCAAGCAAGCGCATCAACCTTGATTATCTGACTTTGCGGCATCTGGCTCCTCGGGTGCCAGCGCGGCGGTGGAAATACATCGTTATTTATCAGTCACATAGTTTCGCGGGTGATGCGGCGGAGCTGGAGCGTGGACGTTTGTTGGAAGATACCCATGGTCCCGGTGCCGCCGGTGGCCGGGTGCTTCAGGAGGTACCTGCTGATTTTCATTTTGTAATTGACAATGGGCGCAACAGCGCCCATAAGGCGGATGGGAATGTTGAAATTGGAACATCTTGGCTGCGTCAGGAGTTCGCCGCACCCTATAGCCAGTGGCCCGACCCTCGTTATCATCATTATACCGTTTATAAGCAAGCCATTGGTATTTGTCTTATAGGTAATGTGAATGTCCAGCCCTTCTCGCGGAATCAGGTGGCGGCTTTGAAGCGTCTGGTTCAGCAACTTCAGCGCAAGTACAATGTTCCTGATTCCCGGGTGAAGTTTCAATGGGATATTGCCAACGATTCCACCCCGCAGGAAGCGTCTATCTCCAGCCAATTCAATGGATTGTTGGGCCGTTAAACAGGCTTGGCATAGTCCATCACAGTTACGCCGCGGCAATGCTCCTAGCTCTGCCGCGTTGTTCTATTGACCCAGATGTTGATAATTATCGGCATGTTACCGGTTGCTTTTGGCCGATGGATTATGGGGGCCGCCGCCCTGACGGAAAAAGGACCTGTGAAATTTAATGGAACCGTTACCAGAAATATCAGATTTTGAAGTGCTTTCGTGTCTCGGCTACGGAGCAAGAAGCACTATTTATGCCGTGTGCGAAAACCGGACGGGCCAGGTCTATGCTCTCAAGAGGGTTATACGCCGCAGTGCCGAAGATGACAGGTTCCTGGAGCAGGCCAGCCAGGAATATCAGATCAGCAGCCAGTTTGACCATCCAGCCCTGCGTAAAAGCCACCGGCTGATTAAAAAACGCAAACTGCTTACCACCGTTGAATTGCATTTGCTGATGGACCTGGTGGATGGTACCTCGCTGGACTCCGAAAGGCCGGCCAATTTACGGAATCTTCTGTCCATCGCCTGCCAAGTCGCACGCGGGCTTGGGGCCATGCATAAGCTGGGCTATGTGCATGCGGATATCAAACCGAACAACATTCTTGTGAACCCGGATGGCCACTGCAAGATCATTGATTTCGGCCAGAGCTGTACCATCGGTACGGTCAAATCACGCATCCAGGGAACTCCGGATTATATCGCTCCGGAACAGGTGGCCCTGGGCCCGCTGACCCCGGCCACCGATGTTTTCAATTTCGGGGCCACGTTCTACTGGTGCGTCACCGATCGGCACGTTCCCACGGTCATCCCCAAGCGCCGGCAGGGGTTGGCGGCGGTATCTTCGCGCGAACTGGTTTCTCCGCATGAAATCAATCCGCGCATTCCTGTTTCATTTTCCAAACTCATTTTGGAATGCATTGAAAATCGTCCATCGGATCGCCCGGCCAGTATGGATGAGGTGATTTCCCGGTTGGAACTGGTATTAAGCTTGAGCTCCACCCTGCGCCTGGATGATACTCTGGGCTTGGGCGGTGCCAGCCCGGCCGTGACCAGCAATAAGGACGATACGGTCACGTAACTACATCGAAAGTGTGAACCCGGGTGCAGCCAGACAGGATTGATGTTGGCGATAAACTTAGTCTGATAGTATAAAACCCCTGAAGCACCTTCGCGGCGGACGCTTGATATGAAGACCAATCACACGATTGACTTATTGATGCACGCCGCCCGCCAGGCCGCGGGCAACCCGCGGCGAAACGGCCAGCTTTTGCATTTACCTGCAGAGGGTGAGTTGATGGTTACCGGCGATCTGCACAATCACCGCCGCAATTTTGAGCGGATCGTCGCTCTTTCCGCTTTAGACTCTTTCACCCAGCGGCATGTTGTGCTGCAGGAATTAATTCATGGTGGAGCCTTGGGGGCGCACGGCGAGGACAACAGTCTGGATTTTCTTCTGGATGCCATTGATTGGTCTCTGAAGTTTCCCGGGCGCGTGCATTTCATCTTGTCCAATCACGATTGGGCGCAGATTTTCGGCATGCCTATTCTCAAGGATGGATACGATCTCACGGATCGCTTCAACCGGGCGATAAGTGTGCATTTCGGCTCACGGGCGGCTGATGTGGCGGCGGCGTTTCGGGCGTTTGTGCTGAGTCTGCCGCTGGCGTGCATTACGATCAATGGCGTTTTGGTCAGTCATTCGCTGCCCGGGCCGACGGATATGGCCCATTTCGATCCCGGCATTCTCACGCGGCCGCTTGGCACCGGTGATTATGTCCGGATGGGCTCGGTGTACCGCATGATTTGGGGCCGTCATCAGACTGTGGGGGTGCTCCGGGAACTTTCCCGCATGTGGTTTGCGGAGATTTTTATCTGTGGACATCAACCCCGGGAAAAGGGGTTTGGTGAAATGGCCGAACGCTTGTTTCTGATCGATTCGTCGCACAATCACGGTGCGGTGGTGGCGATCGACCTGGCTCGGCAATATACGGTGTCCGCTCTGCGCGAGCAAGTCATTCCGCTGGCCGCGGTGGCATAGAGATGCGTTATTTGCCGATGCAGAATCGGCCGAAAATTTTACCCAGCAGGTCATCGGCGCTGATGGCCCCGGAAATTTCTCCCAGGGCCTGCAAGGTCAGCCGCAGTTCTCCGGCCAGCAGTTCCGGCATGGTATCACCGGCGGTGGTGGTGCAGAGTTTTTCCGCTTCCCGCATGGAGCCAAGCGCCTGCTGCAGCACCGCGCGATGACGGGCATTGATCGCGATATGGTCGCAGGTCAGCGCAGGTCCCTGGCTGATGGCGCTGATTATCAGGTCCTGGAGCGAATCGAGATTCTGGCCGGTGCGGGCAGAAACGCTGATAGTCGGCCAGGGTAAATGACGGGCATCCGCGGCGGAAAATGCTGGAAGATCAGCCTTATTTTGGACCACAATGAGCGGCACGCTGTATTTTTCCACGGTGTCGGCCAGTGCTTTCGCGGACAACTGCGGATCTTCCGGTGGAGCGGTTACCAGTAAAATGACATCAGCGGTTTGCAGGCTTTGTTCGCGAGCCCTGTCCATTTGCAGCCCCAACGGGGATGTGTGATCACTTTTGCCAGCGACATCGGTCAGGTGAAAGTGCAGTCCCTTGTGGCAGAGGCTCACCGAGATTGCGTCGCGTGTGGTGCCGGCCAAGTCTGAAACAATGGCCCGATGCTCGCCGCGCAGAGCGTTCAAAAGCGAGCTTTTGCCGACATTGGGTCGGCCCAGCATGACCACCGACGGTTGGAAATCAGAATCTTCCCACCGGCCAGCGCTATCCACCAGTGCGGCGATTTTATAACCCAGAGCTTCCAATTGCCGGTGCAGGGCGGCAGCGGAGATAAAACTGATATCCGGCTCTTCGGTAAAATCAATATTGGCTTCAACGAGAGCCAAAAGCTCGGCCAGTTGGTCCGCCAGGTTGTGCGTCCAATGGAACAATTCTCCGTTGCGCAGGTTTTCAGCGGCGCGGAGTTGTCGGCGATTGCGGGCGGCAATGGTCGCGGCAATACCTTCGGCACGTGTTAAGTCAAATTTGCCGCCGCAAAATGCCCGGGCTGTGAATTCCCCGGGTTGGGCGCTCCGGCCGCCAGCCAGGAGCAGTTCCGCCATAACCATCTGGAGCAACACGGGGGATCCAGGCAGATGAATTTCGACCATGGCCTGGCCGGTGAAGCTTCGCGGTTTTTCAAGAAGAATGACGCCCGCCGGGGCGTCGACACTGCGCACACGTGCCGCAAGCCAAAATCCGGTGTTCAAAGGTTGCAGAATTTCTATGACCTGCATCGCCAGGCGATGGGAGTCCGGGCCGCTGAGGCGGATAATTCCCCTGGCTCCACGACCGGGTGGCGAGCTGACGGCGACAATGGTATCCGTGGTAATCATGGAGGCTCGCGAAGGGCTGTGGCACCATCAACGCATCATTTGGTGCCTGCCAAGGCTGCCGCCGCGTCCATCTTTCGCAAGTGACGCCGTACCAGCCAAGAATCCACCAGTCCGCCCAGAGTACTGGCGCAGATGTACAGGTTTAACCCGGAGGGAGCGTTGTACAAAAACAGCGGAAACAGCAGAATCATGTACTGTGAGATCATTTGAGTCTGCCGCTGCTGCGGGTCGGTTGGGGGTGGAGCCAGTTTCATCTGCATTTTCATTTGCAGATAGAAAACCACGCCTAAAAGCAGGGGCAGCAGATTAAACGCGATGAAATTATGTCCTTCAAACTGGTATCCGAGAATGGGAATATGAAAGCCGATCTGACGGCTGTAGATGGTATCGGGGTTGGATAAATTCGTAATCCAACCTGGAATAAAGCCCGCTTGGCGCAGGTCTATGTCCACGGCCAGGCCTGAATACAGAGCAATCCAGATGGGCATTTGCAGCAACATGGGTAAACAACCCAGTATGCTGCTGGCCGGATTCACGTTGCGTTCTTTGTACAACGCCATTGTTTCCTGCTGGAGACGGGCCTTGTCCTTGGCGTATTTGGTGCGCAGGCGTTCCAGATCGGGTGCCAGCGCCGCCATTTTCCGCTGGGTTTTGGTCATGGTGACCTGCCCGTAGCGCGTCAAGGGGTGCAGCAGCAGACGGATAAGCAGCACAAAGATCATGATGGCGATGCCGTAATTGGGAATCAAGGCGTGCAGCCAGGTCAAAATTTTAAGAATGGCCAGGGCCAGCCACGCAAACGTCAGAAAAGAACACCAGCTTCCCTGATTAAATTGTATGACCGCCAGGTAATGAAACAGGTTGTATTCGTACGCGGAGGTGCCCGGTTGGGCATGAGATGAGCCGGCGAGAAGAGAGCGTTTTTTCGGGCCAAAATAAACGCTCAGGGGCATGGCGGTGTGGCCGCTCACGGGGATAAGCAAAGGCGCGCCGTGCAGCACCACTGCGGCAATTCCGCGTGGTTCAGCACTGCTGTTTTCTGAGCCGATGCGCTTAACCCAGGCGGAATGAAGGTACGTAATGCGCGGAATCTGCTGGCCGTTATCCAGTGGATCCCAGTGAATAGGACCATACGGCAGAGGCCTTACAATGGCGGTGAAAAAGCGATTGGACGTGGCGATCCACAAGAGGCGGTTGGGCCCGGTAAAAAGCCCGAGTTTGACCGGTTTGGCACCGGACTCGGCCATGGCGGTCTGATACACCTCCGGAAAGCCGCTGGTATCCAGATAATGGCTTTGCTGCCGATAGCCGGCACTCATAAACGTGCGCATGTCTGCCTGCCGGTCCTGCAGCGGCAGATTGACAGGCCCAAGCTGATCCACGGTGACGCTGATGGGTTTGGAAGTTAAGTTGAAAATCCTTTGCGTGATGCGCACATCATAGGTTTTCGGGTTGATGCGGAAAGTTTTGTTGATGCGGGCCAGCGGATGGCCGGCGGCATCCGCCTCGGTTACGCTGAGCGTGGTACTCAGCCGGCGGCGGTTTTTGGGGGTCGGCAGCACGCCCCACACGACGTGCTCCAGCGGATAGCTGATGCCGTTGATGACGACTTTCGTGGTGGCAAACGGGAGTGGCGAAGACGGGCGGGCGGTCAGCAGCAGCAGCGGTTGATCCGATCCGATATGTTGCCTATATTGGGCCGCGTTGAGCTGGACATTTTCAATACCCGCGGAAACATTGCTCACCGACACCGCCAGCAGATACGGCTGCCCCTTGACTGCGCTACCCAGGGTAATGCGGGTGGGTTGCACGACGTTGACGGGTACCACCTTTTGATATGCCGCAGTCGCACCTCCCGTTGACTCCGCGCCGCCTTGCGGGCGGGCGTGAGGCTTACCTTTGGGCTTAAAAAAGAAGTGCGTGAACAGGATCATGGCCAGGTAAGCCACGGCGAAAATCATCAGAAAATTGAGCAGTTTTTTACCGTTCATCAAAACCTCCAGTCACGTATGCGGCAAAGGCTTGGCCAGGTCATGGCAACCGTCGTATCGTAAAACCCACCGGCACCAATTGTACTAATTGCGGATGATCTCCGGGTTCCTGTCGGCCAGCGGCGGGGGACTATTTTTACACATTCACTAAACGCCCTCCAGCAGGCGTTGCCCCAGGAAGTTGTCGAGTGCGTCGATCGAGCGCACCTTTTCCACCGTGACGTTGACATCATAGGAAAGGCGCACGAATTCGACGGCATCCGCGTGGAGAATGGCAAAGCTCGCCCGCGGATCGTGATCCCGCGGCTGGCCCACACTGCCGACGTTAATGACTGCTTTTTCGCTGCTGATGGTGTAACGATTGTCCAAATCGGCCGGCGAATAAAAATCAGGGTGTTCCACAAATACCCCCGGCACGTGGGTATGGCCCACGAAGCACAAGTGGGGCACGCGGTCAAAAATGCCGGTCAGCTTTTGGGTAGCCGAATAAATGTCGTCCGGGAAAATATATTCATTGATCGGTCGCCGGGGGGACCCATGCACGGCCAGAAATTTGTCGTTTAGCATGCGGGTTTGCATGGATCCCAGATAGCGCCAGCGCCGATTGCGGCGTGGCTTGTCGGGATCGGATTCAAACTGCTGGCGCGTCCAGAAAGCCGCGTTTTCAGCAGCGGTATTAAAATTATAAGGTTCATAAAATATTGCAAAATCGTGGTTGCCCATAATGGTAAACTGGCAATTTTCCAGCACCAGATCAATGCATTCCAGCGGATTGGGTCCGTACCCGATGACATCTCCAAGGCAGCAGATCTTCCGGATGCCCCGTTTGGCAATATCCTCCAGTACAGTGGTCAGGGCCTCGAGGTTGGCGTGAATATCTGAAATAATCGCCAGCGAGTCCGAATTTCCATTGCCTGAATCTGCCTGTGCCGCGGACGCGGCCGACACAGGATCGGTAGAATTGGCTTCATGCGCGTTACGGATACTGGAAAGTCCGGTGAGATGTTCTGATTTTTCGTCCAAAGTCGCGGTGATTCCTGCTTCGGGTCTTCTACAACGGGCCGCAAAACGTTATGCTGGTTCCCGGGGAAAATCCGCCCGCCCGGATCGCACCAGCCCGGGGCATGTGCCGGGCTGGTGGAAAACCTCCCGGTTCAGGCGGAATTCTGGCCCGTTGGGCCAATTTCCCAAGCCGTACTCTAGTTGAGCGGATAGGCTTGCGTCAAATGGCCGCAGTCGGCCGATGGGTGCATCGGGAGCCGAAATTGGTTGGGGCCAGGCATCAGGCCCTGATTCAGCGGCACCCCCAAAGGGGTCTGAAATGGATGATAAAGATATCCAAAATTCGAGAACATTAGACGCTACGCGACGGGCTTTTTCCAGCCATTCGCGTGCGTGGGCCGACAATCGCTATGTGTACCCGGTGGTGTCGCGACGGAGCGGCGGCTTAAGCATCGGTATCAATCTGAACCCGGATAAAGTCTGCAACTTTGATTGCGTCTATTGCAGTGTCGAGCGGAGTGTGCCCGGCAAGACCAGGCGAGTGGAGACGGCAGTGGTTCGCACGGAACTGCGCCACATGCTGGCACTGGCCGCGTCCGGGGAGATTTTCAGGTTGCCGGAATTTGCATCCATCAGACCGGAGTTGATGCGCCTGAATGACATCGCCTTTTCCGGTGATGGTGAACCGACCACCTGCCCGGTGTTCGGGCAATGTTGCCACATTGCCGCGGAGGAACTGCAAAGGGCAGGATTATCCGGGGTAAAACTGGTGTTGATAACCAATGCCACAATGTTTGCCCGACGACCTGTGCGTGAGGCTTTGGAATATCTGGATCAACATGGCGGGGAAATCTGGGCCAAACTGGATGCGGGCACCGCGGCGTATTATCAGTTGGTGGATCGGCCGGGTGTGGACTTTGCGCGGATTTTGGCCAATATCATCTGGTGTGCACAGGTGCGGCCCACCGTGATTCAAACCTTGCTGATGAAAATTCATGGTCAACCGCCGCCGCCGGAAGAAATACGCGCCTACGCGCAGCGGCTTGCGGATATCATCGCTGCCGGCGGCCGAATCAAGCTGGTGCAGCTTTATACAGTAGCCCGGAAAACCGCGGAAAATTATGTCGCGCCGTTGTCGCCTGACGAAATGACTGCGATCTCAGAGATCGTCAAACCGCTGTTGCCGGGGGTACCGCTTGAATGTTTCTGGTGATTCAGCGGCGAGATCCGGAGGTTTTGGCAAGATTCTGGAATAATTGAGGGTGCTTGGCCATCATTTCCAGCAGTCGCAGTTCACCGCGACCACACGTACGCAATCCCTGTTCCCAACCTTGAACAAGTTTAACGGACACATTGAGCGTCGCCGCGAAGACCGCCTGGGACATCCCCAATTCCTTGCGAACCTGCTGCACGCGTCGCTCATTGGCCCTGGGCGGGGCGGATGGAAGCACAACGGTTTGGACAGTCAGGTGTCTTGTGGCGGTGGGGATCCCTTTCACCTTCCGGTGGGTTTTCATGAACACTCCTTGTTATCATCGTTGTCGTCTGGGCCAATGCCGGAGGAGGGAATCGAACCCACACTCTCTTGCGAGAACCGGATTTTGAATCCGGCGCGTCTGCCAGTTCCGCCACTCCGGCGATCAGCCACGAGCGATTATAAAAAGCCATGGTCGAATTTGAAAGTGTCCGCCAAAGTCGAGCGGGTTGCGTTGTCCTAAACCGCTTGACTGAAGCTGACTTGTGCATGGGCGACCCAAGGCGTTACCCGCAGATATGAGACAACGGGTCGTTTTATTGCGTTTAAATAAGGGCGGCAGGCCGAT
>JAJZCR010000032.1 GCA_021851715.1 Planctomycetota bacterium | reverse complement strand
GTCGCAAGGCCTAAGTCTTCTCACCGCCGGACCACGATTTTCACCGGCGCAACAGGGCTGGTCGTATGACCCGCTCCTTGACATAAATTCTCCGACGGGGAGCCGCTAAGGCTCCCCGTTTTATTTTAACCCAGTGTCTTCGGGCTGGGAAAATTGGTACAATGGCGACTCTTGGGCTCGGCGGAAAAAACGGAGTACAGATACAAGTGACTCAAACAGCCCATCGTTTATTGGTAACACCGTCTCCAGTGACGCATGCCACAGAAACGGTCGAACGATTAACGGTACACGGAAAATTTCTGTACCGTGGGAATGTACCGTTTTTTATCAAGGGTGTGACTTATGGGCCATTTCGGCCAGAAGATGATGGCTGTGAATATCATACCCCACACCAGGTGGATATCGATTTTGCAATGATGGCTGAGCACGGCATAAATGCTGTGCGCTTGTATACGGTGCCTCCCCGCTGGCTTTTGGACGCGGCCCAAAAACATGGCCTTTGCATACTGGTCGGCCTGCCCTGGGAACAACACACGGCTTTTCTGGATAATCCGCGAACCCGGGAATCTATTTTCCAACGGGTGGGACAGGGTGTAAAAGCATGTGCCGACCATCCGGCGCTGCTGGGCTTTGCCATTGGCAATGAAATTCCCGCCTCTATTGTCCGCTGGTATGGCCATCGCCGTATTGAACGGTTTCTAAAATCTCTTTACAACATTGCTAAAGAGGGGGATGCCCAAGCCTTGGTGACGTATGTCAACTACCCCACCACCGAATATCTGTATCTGCCGTTTCTAGATTTTATGGCGATGAACGTTTACCTGGAATCCAAGGATCAGCTCAAACGATATCTAAGTCGTCTGCACAACATCGCCGGCGACAAGCCCCTCATGCTGGCGGAGATCGGACTGGACAGTAAATCCAAGGGAGAGCGTGAACAGGCCGCCATGATGGCGTGGCAGGTTCGCAGGGTTTTTAAAAGCGGCAGTGCCGGCATCTTCGTATTTGCCTGGACCGATGAATGGTACCGCGGAGGCCAGGAGATCACCGATTGGGCCTTTGGCCTGACCACGCGGCATCGCGAACCGAAGCCGGCATTGGCAACGACAACTGATGCCTTTTCAAAAGTACCGTTCCGCCGTGATGCCGCGTGGCCCAAGGTTTCCGTAGTGGTCTGTACTTATAACGGCTCGCGCACCATCCGATTCTGCCTGGAAGGTGTGGCACTGCTGCGGTATCTGGATTACGAAGTCATCGTGGTGGATGATGGATCCACGGATGGTTTGGCGAATATCGTGCGGGAGTACCCGGTCAAGTTGATTCAGTCGGACAACAAAGGGCTCAGCCACGCGCGCAATCTCGGCTTGGAAGCGGCCACCGGCGAAATTATTGCCTATCTTGATGATGATGCCCGCCCCGATCCCTACTGGCTGCACTTCCTGGTGGAAACCTTCCGCACCGGACAATTTGCCGCCGTTGGCGGCCCCAACATCGCCCCACCAGGCGATGCGGACGTGGCCGATGCGGTGGCCCATGCGCCGGGTGGACCAATTCATGTTCTGTTAAGCGATACCGAAGCCGAACACATTCCCGGTTGTAACATGGCCTTTCTGACACGCGAACTTCGCGCGATCGGCGGTTTTGACGCCACATTTCGGATTGCCGGTGATGACGTGGATGCCTGCTGGAGATTGCAGGCGCGTGTCCGCCGATTGGGCTTCAGCCCGGCCGCGGTGGTTTGGCACAAACGCAGAAATTCCTTGCGGGCGTATTGGCGTCAACAGCTTAACTATGGTAAAGCCGAAGCTATGCTGGAACGCAAATGGCCGGAAAAATACAACGCGTTCGGTCATATTGCCTGGCGCGGCCGACTGTATGGCCGCGGACTCTGGCAGTTCCTCAATTGGAGCCGCCGCCGTATTTATCACGGATCCTGGGGCGGGGCATTGTTCCAAA
Organism: Planctomycetota bacterium; assembly: GCA_021851715.1. Taxonomy (GTDB): domain Bacteria; phylum Planctomycetota; class Phycisphaerae; order WQYP01; family WQYP01; genus JABEVA01. Next base: position 34,734 of record JAJZCR010000032.1, on the reverse strand, counting down.
GTGTGTATCATGGTTCCCCGGGAATTTTGACCTCCCTGGCCATGACCCCCGAATGGTATCTGGCCGTACTGACGTTAAGTGTTATGTTCATGGCAGGCTTTTACTGGCATCCGGTGGTGCTGGGGATATTGCTGGCCGCAGCCCTGGGCGCAACGATTACTCAAGCGGCCATTGGGGCTTTTTATTGCCGCTTTGACGAAATCCCACGAACCACCGGGGCAATTTTTAAATTACGATTGCTGACCATGTGGTGCTATCTCATTCAGCCGGTAGCCCGGCTGCGCGGACGGTTATCGCGTGGCCTTTCGCCCTGGCGAATGCGCTTCCCCGGCGGGCTGGATATTCCCGTACCACGGGAGTTTGTGGTATGGAGCGAACAGTGGCGAAGCTCCGAACAACGTCTGACTGCATTGGAGGCATTTTTGAAAAGCGAAGGGCTGTGCGTACAACGCGGTGGCGATTTTGATCGCTGGGATCTTGCCTGCCGCAGCGGCACTTTTGGTGGACTTCGCATGCGCATGGCCTTGGAGGAACATGGCCACGGGCGCCAATTGGTGCGATTGCGCACCTGGCCGACATTTCCGAGTGTCATGTTGATAATCCTCGGCACGCTGACCGGACTGGGACTTTTTGACCTGGGTGCGCGAAGCTGGCCGGGAGCCATTCCGATGTTACTCGTGGCTGCAGTACTGTTCCTTCGCATGTCAATGGATGCCGGCGCGGCGCTGGCGACGGTATGTAAGTCCATCCGCCGCGATCAACCCGGTGAAACTGAAATCAGGAATGACTGATGGACCCTTCCGTGGACCCAGCCCGTGTGGCCCGCCCCGGCGCATTTCGTACCGCGGCCAGGCTCCTGTCCCTGTGCATGGAGGGAGAAATCTGGCAAAGCACTCTGGGCATGGGCCTGATGCTATTAGGGTCCGGCCTGGGTCTTTTGCAGCCGTGGCCGCTCAAATTCATCGTCGATGCCCTGACCGTCAAGGGACCGCCACCCGGATTCATTGTCTCCACGCTGAAGTTTACCAGCCATGCGTTGCCCATTGGCGACCATAAAATGGGGCTGATTATCCTGCTGTGCGCCGCTTTGCTGCTTATCAGTCTGGCCGGTGCCGCCGTGACGGTGTTAAGCACGTGGCTGCTGATATCGTCTGGCCTGCGTATGGTCTTCAAATTGCGATGCCGCGTGTTTGAACATATCCAGAGGCAGCCACCGGCGTTTCACGATGCCACCACCGTTGGCGATTCGCTTTACCGCATCACCTGGGATACGTATTCTGTGCAGTCACTTTTCAACGCGGGCCTGGTGCCGGCGATATCCTCGGCTTTGACCCTGGCGGGTATTGCCGTGGTGATGGTCGGCCAGGACTGGAGCATCGGCGTGGTGGCGCTGGTGATTGGAAGCCTGCTGCTGATACTGGTGCGGCAACTGGAGAAACCCACGACGGATCTCTCCACACGCGTGCATGAAAATGAAAGCCGCGTCAGCACCCGTGTGGAGCAAACACTCGCGGGCATTCGCGCCGTACAGGCGTTTGGCCGTGAAAACTATGAAGCCAATCGCTTTGCCCGGCAGGCCAATGAAAGCCTGAGAGCCAATTTGCGACTGACACTGCTGCAAACCGCCGGTCAAAGCGGCGTGGCGGTGCTCTTTGCCGGCGGTACCGCCGCGGTGATCTGGATGACCGCCCAGCGGGTTATTCACGGTGAATTGACTCCTGGCGATATTGTGCTGATGGTGAGTTACACGGCGATGCTTTTTAAGCCGCTGGAAACGCTTTCCTATACGGCATCTTCCATCCAGGGCGCGGTAGCCGGTGCCCATCGCGTGTTTGAAATTCTGGATAAGGAGCCAGTCATACGTAACTCGCCCGCCGCACGCCCGCTGGGGTCTCCGGTTGCCGGAACAATAGAATTTGATCGTGTCAATTTCGGATACCGAGCGGATCAAAGCACCCTGCGCGATGTGAATCTGACTATTCCCGCCGGTTCATCGGTGGCAATGGTCGGACCATCCGGAGCGGGAAAAACGACCATGGCCAGTCTGATCGTCCGGTTTTATGATCCGACTGCGGGCCAGATCCTGCTGGACGGGTGCGACCTGCGGAAAATCACGATAGAATCCCTGCGCCGACAGATTGCCATCGTGCCCCAGGAACCCGTGCTCTTTGACGCCAGCATCGGCGAAAATATCGCCTATTCGCGTCCGGACGCCACCCCGGAGCAACTCCACGCCGCCGCCCGCCACGCCGGAGCATGGGACTTTATTCAGGCCATGCCGCAGGGCTTTGACACCCCCATCGGTGAACGCGGAGTGATGCTTTCCGGCGGCCAGCGTCAGCGGCTGTCCCTGGCCAGAGCGTTTTTAAAAGATGCCAAAATTATAGTCCTTGATGAACCCACGACCGGTCTGGATGCGCAAACTGAAGCAGATCTGCTTGCGGCCCTCAAGCGATTAATGGCCGGCCGCACCACCATTGTCATCGCCCATCACCTGCACACGGTGCGCTACATGGATCACATTGTTGTGTTGCAGCAGGGCCAGGTCATACAAAGCGGCACCCACGAGCAACTGCTGGCAATGGAGGGCCTGTATCGCCATCTATACGACCTGCAAAGCCAGCCGCATCGCACGGCTGCGGAGGTTTTATGAGTGATATCGAACCAGCAGCGTCAATGGCCGTGTGGGATCACGGCCCACTGCCGGCAGGCGTGTGCACGGGCCAGAACACCCGCATTCACGGCGGTTCCTCTTTTCGCCGATTTCGCGGCCAGCTTCCCCAAGCCTTGGTCATCGGTGCCAATGCCACGATGGACAGCGTACAATTCTCCGTCGGTCCCGGCGGCCGGATTCGCATCGGGGATTATTGCTGCTTTACCGCAGCCGTGTTGATGTGCGAATTGTCCATCTCCATCGGCAATTATGTCCTGATAGGCTGGAACACGGTCATTGCCGATAGTGATTTTCACCCACTGGCACCCGCCCAGCGTATTGCCGATGCCGTGGCCTGTTCGCCTGCCGGCAGCGACCAGGCCCGCCCGCCTGTGGAAAGCGTAGCGGTGATCATAGAAGATGATGTGTGGATCGGTCCGAATGTCACGATCTTCAAAGGCGTGCATGTGGGCCGCGGCGCGTGGATCGGGCCGGGCAGCGTGGTCACACGCGATGTTCCCGCGGGCACACAGGTCGCCGGCAATCCGGCACGCCCCATGGAGGCTCCATGACTGCCCGCACCATCGCCGGCGACTGGCATCCCGGTACCATCCCGGAAAACGTGCAATTGGACGCGGGTGCGCATATTGAAACCACGTATAGCTTTCATTTGTACCGCAGCACCCGCCCGACCGGCATTGTGTTTGGAACCAACAGTTCCGCCTATATCTGCATGTTTGATATGGGACCGGAGGCCCAATTCAGGGTTGGTGCCTATACGCTGCTGAATGGATTGTGGCTGATTGCCGATCAAAGCGTCGTCATCGGCACCCATTGCCTCATATCCTGGAACGTGGTCATCATGGATAATTTTCGCGCTTCAACGGACGCTTCCCAGCGCCGGCGAATGCTGGAGATATTTGCCACCTGCCGTAAACCAGAAGTGTTTGCCCCGCTGGCACCGCGTCCGGTGGTGATCGGCAATAATGCATGGGTGGGATTTGATTGTTGTATACTTCCCGGCGTGCATATCGGCGAAGGTGCGGTTATTGGAGCGCGTTCCGTAGTCGATACGGATGTGCCTCCCTATACGATTGCCGCCGGCAATCCAGCCCGGTTAATCCGCACCCTGAATAAGGAGAATCATGTTGTCGCGAACCGCTCGTCCTAAAATTATTGTCTTCGGCATTCTTTTCTGGTATCCTCTGGCGGGTGTCACGTATCAATTTCTGCATTTCCTGCTGGGGCTGCGCAAACTGGGATATGATCCCTACTACGTGGAGGATTCCGCCCGCTGGATCTACAATCCCAACCTGGGTGATTCTTCGCCCGACGCCCGGCAAAATATCGACACCGTTGCCCCAATACTAAAAGCCCACGGCTTTGAGGACCGCTGGGCCTTCCGCGGCCATTATGAAGGCGGCCAATGCTATGGCGGCACCGAAGCCCAGATTGCGGAACTCTATGCCACCGCAGATGTCATGATTAACGTCACGGGAGCACAAGAGCTGCGGGAAGAACACCTGCGATGTCCCGTTCGTGTATATCTGGAAACGGATCCAGTGGTCTCCCAGATTCAAATTGCTCAAGGTGACAAAAATACCATTGCCGCGCTCGATCAACACACCCATCATTTTACCTATGGAGAAAATCTGGGCGGTCCGGATTGCCTTCTTCCGGTCGGGCGTTATCAATGGCGGCCCACGCGCCAGCCGGTGCTCCTGGATTTTTGGCAACCTCTGCCGCCGATGCCCGAAGCCGCCTACAACACCATTGCCACCTGGAAAAACGTGGGACGAGACATTGTGTTCCAAGGCGAGACCTATTACTGGTCGAAAGATCGGGAATTTCTGAAATTCATTGATCTGCCACAACGGCGATCGGACAGGTTTGAATTGGCCGTCGGCGTGGATACACCCACCCGTCACCGACTCCAGACGAATCGCTGGCACCTGGCGGATCCGGTGCATATCTCCCGGGACATGGAGCGTTACAATCAGTACATTCGCCAATCACGAGGCGAGTTCAGCGTAGCCAAAGACCAGAACATTCGTCTGAAAAGTGGATGGTTCAGCGACCGCAGCGCCTGTTATCTGGCGGCAGGACGACCGGTGATTAATCAGGAAACGGGCTTCAGCCATCATTTGCCTACCGGGCGAGGACTCTTTTCATTTCAAACCATGGACGATATTCTGGCGGCCGTTGATGCTATTCAAAAGGATTATCCTGGCAACTGCCGGACGGCCCATGAGATCGCTGTCGAATATTTCGCCGCTGAAAAAGTACTTACAAATGTGTTGGGGCAATTAGGATGTTGAAATCCTCTTCCGCGACTGATTTACCAAGAAGGCTGATCTTCAATGCCGATGATTTTGGCTTAAGCCCAGCAACCAATCGCGGCATTATTCAATGTCGGCAGGCTGGTATCCTGACCAGTGCCAGCCTGATGGTACGGGCACCCGCGGCGGCGGCGGCGGCGCAATATGCCGGTGACGATCCATCTTTCAGCCTCGGCTTGCATGTGGAGCTTGGAGAGTGGGAATACCGTGCCGGCGAATGGGTGCAGACCGTAGAGGTGGTGCCGCTGCATCATCCAATGGCGGTGCGTGATGAAATTTACCGCCAGGTGGACGCCTTTGTAAAACTCACCGGTAACAACCCCACCCATCTGGATTCGCATCAGCACGTCCACCAGCACAGTTCCGTGAAACCTGTGATGCGGGCGCTGGCTGACGCCATGGGCGTCGTTTTGCGCGGCGATAGCGCGGTGGTGCGATTCTGGGGCGATTTTTTTGGCTGGGATGAGAATTTCGAATCCAAACCCGAAAACGTGTCTGTGGCCAATCTACTCAAGATGCTGGATCAACTGCAACCCGGTATCACCGAGATGAGCTGCCACCCCGGTTTGGACAGTTCCTTAAACTCTGGTTATGCCGCCCAGCGCCTGCTGGAGGTTAACACCCTGTGCGATCCACGCATCCGCCAGGCGATACGCGATAAGGGAATACTCCTGGTTCCATTTGCGCCAGAGCCTCACAACGGAGTTGCCGCTGCCAGTGCGCAGTCGGCGAGAAAGCGTTGACGGGGACCACGATTGACAGCCAGCGGTAACCAAGGCTGTAGTGTTCACGCGGCCCCACACCATGTTGCATGTCACTCCAGCACCGGAAGCCGCCGTCTGGTTCAATAATTTTGGTGAACTGCTAGAATACACCATGAGTAAAGTGGCAGGGTGTAAGCTCTTTGAAAGGAATGATTAGTCATGCGATATCGGCGAATCAAAGGCACACACCTGGAGGTATCTGAACTGGCCTTCGGGAATTTTATTTTCGGCAGCAGCATGTGGGGTAAGACGGCGGCGGAAGAGCCCGAGGGCATTCGGCTGCAAAACCTGGCCTTTGATCTGGGTGTTACATTTTTTGACACCGGCGACGCCTACGACAATGGCCGGGCTGAAAAAATGATGACGGATACCATCTCCTACGCCGGTCGCGATAAAATTATTCTATCCACCAAATTCGGCTACGACTTCTATTCTGATGAGGGGGCAACGGGTGCCCATCGTGAGCGCAAGCAGGACTTTTCGCCCGCCTTTCTGGCCAAGGCCTTGGAAGAATCGCTGCGCCGACTCAAGACCGACTACCTGGATCTCTGGCAAGCCCATAATCTCAAGCTGCATCAAATGAATGATGAACTGGTGGAAACACTGGAAAATCTAAAGCGGGCCGGCAAAATTCGGTATTGGGGGGTGGCACTGGGACCGGCCATCGGATGGCGGGAAGAAGGGGTAATTGCCATTCAACAATGGCAGGCTGCGGTGGTACAAACGGTTTTTAACATGCTGGAGCAGCATCCCGGCCGTGAATTTTGCGAACTCATGGACCAGGCCGCCACAGGAGGTGTCATCAGCCGGGTACCGCACAGTTCCGGCATTTTGCAGGATATCTATACTCTGGACAGCACCTTTGATGACCATCGTAAGTTCCGCGATCGTAACTGGCTGGTCTACGGATTGAAAAAAGTGGAAATGCTCCGGCACATTCAAAAAAGCCATGGCTGCACCATGGGCCAACTGGCCATCAAGTGGTTGCTCAGCTGGCCTAACGTAGCAAGCATCGAACCGAACATCAGCACCGAAGCGGATCTGCGGGAATTTGCCTCAGCGTGTGATGGCAAACTGTTGAACCAGGCGGAAATGCTGGAAATCCAAAACCTGGTAGAATCGGACTTCGATCTGGGTGCCCAGGCTCATGCCTGCGATCTCAAAAGCAGCGCGTCCAATTCCGGCATCACCATCAGCCGGTATCAACGCGGAGAGCCGGTACCGCAGTGCGGCACCCGAGTCGGTGTCGGTAGCTAAAAAATCGCGTGGAAGGCTCTCCATGGCCAGCGAACGATCGCAGAGTTAGCGGGCGGTACCAGATGCACCCAGCACGAATCTCAACATAAAAAACATCCGGACTGGCACCACACGTGTGCGAACCCGTCAGCAGGTGGCTTTCAATCGTGCCGTTCCGCCGATTGCCGTCACGCAGCAGGCGTTCAGCCTGGGCACCACACCGCCGACCCTATGGAAGCGCCCGCTTTCTCAGCCAGAAGCTCTGCCAGCGGCGATAGCCCAGATAGACGAAAATAAACAGATTGAATATCAGCGTCAGCAGCCGCAGCCAGTCCGTATGCTCACAATTTTCCACTATTTCCGGCGGCAACAGCAGTGCGAGTTCCACCAGCACCAGATATTCGGCCCACGCCTGCCCAAGCAACATGCCTCCGCCTTCCAGCAGAAATATAATTGTGTACATAATCATGGCCCAAAATAGAACGAATTTGCCAGGCAAGGCACCACCAGCCACATGTGGAATAAAACCCAGCCGATTCAGCCACGTCAAACTGAGATGCAGTATCCAGCCATGCGGATCCAATAGCAACTCAAGACCGGTGGCCAGTGTAATGGCGGCCAACACCAGCGATAACAGGGCAATAAGCACCACGCCCAGAGTTAATTTAGTCTTGGAAGGTGCGCAATTTTCCGACTGCGTCGATTCAATCATAGTCGTGTGGTCCACTTATTTTGTTCACCAGAGTCCGCCAGAGGTTTTCCCGCCGGCCCTTCATCAGTACCGATCGCACGGGTGCCATCAGCAGTTTTCAGCCAGTAGCTCGGCCGGATATTCCACGGAAAGATCCGGCATCAAAAACTCGGGGCATTGCTTCTTAGAAGGCAACCATGGCCGCAGCACGGCATGGGCAGCCAGGTAGCCGCTGCGCACCGCGCCTTCCATCGTCGCGGGCCAGTCAGTACGGGTATAATCGCCAGCTAAAAACAAATTGGCAATTCCGCCCGGTGACGGCCCCTGTGCAGGCCTTAGCGCGTCCACACCCGGACGGGGTGAAAAGGTGGCGCGTTTTTCAATGACAATCACGCCTTTTTGCAATCGGGCACCGGCCGCGTGCGGAAAAAGTGCCTTGATCTGAGTCTTAAACAACTCCAGACATTGCTGATGCGGCACATGGACCCAATCGCGTGCGGCACTGATTACCCCATGCAGAACCCGGCCTGAATCATCCTTGCGGAAAAGCCACTGTAAAGGCCCTTCCATCAGGGCCGCGTGTGATAGGGTCATTACCGGTTGATCAAACCAGAGATGAGCGCCCAGAATGGGTACGCTCTCCAGACGATTTATGCCCGTAAACCGCGCATCGCAGACCAGCATCGCCTCGGGCACCCAACGCAAAACCGCGTGATAGTTGGCAGCCAGCACAATGGCGTCTGCAGTGAGTTTCTGGCCTGTTTGCAGGGCAACTCCCACGGCGCGACCGGCGTCAAAGATGATTTCCTCCACGCGGGCCCCCAACCGAACATCCCTGCAAGGTGGCCGGGCGTAAAGTTCCGCCAGCGGACATGCCGGCAGCCCCAGCACGTAACCCGTGCGGTTGACGAGCATGGCGTCCTGAAATACCTGAATGGCGTACTTACTGCCAACCGCAGCGGTTTGCTCATTAAGGGCACTGATCAGCACCGGGTCGTAAAAACGCTGCACGAGCCGTGGCGGTTGATCCATCTGCCGCAGCCACTGGCCAAACGGCTGGCTCTCCAGTTCTTCGCGGCCACGGCGCCCCAGGCGCAGCATAGCCAGCATCGCCTGGACCAAGGCGGCCCGTTCCGTCGGCGTAAGGGCGGAAAAAGTCGCCATGGCGGGCCCTAAGTGCAAAGGAGCCGGTAAGCCGGGGGTAGCCCACAGATCAAAGCGTTTCCCGGCCGGATCGAGAAAATGAACGGTGGACGCGTAGCGAATTTTTTTGGCCACCCCCAGCCGCGCATAGAGATTGATTAAATTGGTGCAGCAACCCAGCAGCACGTGCTGGCAATTATCGAGAATTTCCCCGCTCCGGGCATCCTCAAATGAACTGGCCCGGCCGCCCAGGCTGCGGCGAGCCTCCAGCAGCGTAACGCGCACACCAACTGATTCCAGAGCTACGGCAGCGGCCAGACCCGCCAAGCCCCCGCCAACCACCAGTACCGATCGCTGCGCCAGCGATTTTTCAGATATTTTATCCCCTTGCATGAATGTTTAATCACCTCGATAAGCGGAGCGGCTTTCCCAGCAGCATCCGGCCACTTTAGTTACCAAATTATTTCGTCCTGCGCAGGCACGCCCGAATCACGATGGCGGTCTTGGCCAGAGAGCTCAGGCGTACCTTGCCATAGAGCGGCTGTGCGGGATTCCGGGCAATTCTAAGCAGGATGCCCCGATAAATTTCCGTCATGGCGTAGAGTGTTGGGCGACTATGAACACTCACAGCGGCATCCAACGGCGCGGAGCGATGGTAACAGTCCGCGGCACGCCCAATCTGAAATTGCATCAGAGCCTGAAATGCCGGACTGTTGCGCCCCTCGCTGATATCCGTCGTGAAAACTCCAAACCGCTGGAGATCTTCCTGCGGCAGATAGCTGCGGCCCAATTGCGCATCTTCTCGTAAATCACGCAGTACATTGGTAAGTTGAAACGCTAAACCCCGCTCTATCGCCAACTCCTCCATCTCCCGGCCTCCGGTGAATCCCCAGATATGCACGCTGGCCAAACCCACCACTCCGGCCACCTGATAACAATAATCACGCAACTGCTGAAAAGTTTCCATGCGCACGGGGCTCAGATCATGGATTTGTCCATCCATCATGGAATCAAAAAGATGGGCGGGCAGGGAAAATTGCCGCACCATCGCCGCAAATGCCGGCCAGCCGGGCCAGCCATCCCCGGACCACCCATCGCCTTGCAACGCAGCATGGGTGAGATGGCGGTACGTTTCCAGATTTGCCTGACGAATATCCAGCGGTGCATCGACAGTCTGATCGGCAAGATCATCGGCACGCCTCATATAGGCGTACAGAACGAACATGGCAGAGCGCTGCGGTTCAGGCAGCAGTTTCAGACCGTAATAAAAATTCCGCGCCTGAGTGCGGGCCACCTGGCGGCAGTAGGCCTGTGAATCCACCAAAGTCTGCGGAGCGTCGGTAAGCACCAGTGTCATGCGGATCTCCGGGGAAACAAACTCGCCATGAGCGACCCGATGACAGCCGGTACCAGCAGACGCAATTTGTCCACCTTGGAGAGCGCCGGTCGATGGCTGAGAGTATCATAATCCGCCCGCCGAATGGCTCGCAAAACCGCTGTACCGCCCAGACCGAACAGCGCAATCTGCGGCCTTAGCGACAGCCGTATCCGCGGCAATAATTCCCGTCCCTGGGCAAACATATCGGCGACGCGGTCACATTCAAACTTCAGGAGCCTGCGAAAATTATCATCCGCGCGGCCATCCCTTAATTGTTGCACAGATACGCCAAAGCAGCGCATGGAATCAGCCGGTAAATACACGCGATCGCGTTCGGCAAGATCCCGCTGTATATCCTGCCAGAAATTGATCAATTGCAGCGCGGTGCAGGTTTTATCCGCCAGCCGTTGCCGCTCCGGATCGCGATAACCACACATATACAGCACCAGCCGCCCCACCGGATCGGCACTACGCCGACAATAGTCAAGCACCTGATCAAAGCTGTCATAGCGAATCACTTTTTGATCCTGTTCGAAAGCGTCAATTAAATCCAAAAATGGTTCCGGGGGAATGTCGTAACGGTGAATGGTCTGGGCCAGTGCCATAAAAACAGCCGAGGCCGGCGTTCCGCTATAACATTCCCGGGTGCGCTGACGAAAATCGGCCAAAAGGCTCAGCGACAGCACGGGATCATGTACCTCGTCGCCGAGGTCATCCGCGATACGGCAAAAGGCATAAATATTGCAGAAATCCTGCCGGAGATAACGCGGCAGGAGTTGGGAAATCACGGAAAAATTTTCATAATGGCTATGGGCCAGCTCCCGGGTGTACTGCTCCGCCGCAACCGGATCGTGCACAAGATTATACGCCGCCACCGCGCCGGCAGGTACCCCGGGCGGCACAGCTACATTTGTAGCAAGATGGCTATCCATGATGGACACTGTAAAAACCCCTTGCGGCGACATTTCCCGCCGTCACCTGGCAATCCACCCGCTTGGTGAAATTCCCGCCTGGCATTATTATATGATAAATGGGGGTTTGGGCATCTGCCCGCCGCCCCTGGGTAGCCGAGGTGCCCATCCCGAAGGACACCCGAGGCAAAATGAACCAACCAGTTTTCAGGAGTTACACCCCATGAAAATTCTCTTGGCGAACCCGCGGGGATTCTGCGCCGGCGTCAATATGGCCATTGAATGCGTGGAACGTGTGCTGCTGCTCAAGGGGGCACCCGTTTATGTGTATCATGAAATTGTTCATAATCGGCACGTAGTGGATCGCTTTACGCACCAGGGTGTGGTTTTTGTGAATTCGATTGATGAGGTACCGGAAGGTTCCACGGTCGTGTACAGTGCCCATGGCGTTTCGCCGGATATACGCAAAAAGTCCGATGAACGGCGACTGATCCAGGTGGACGCCACCTGCCCGCTGGTCACCAAGGTGCACAACGAAGCAATTCGCTACGCCCGCCAGAAGTTTACCATTGTGCTGATCGGCCATGCGGACCATGATGAAGTGGTAGGCACGCTGGGCGAAGCGCCGGATTCCATTCGCATTGTGGAAAGCGTGGATGATGTCCGCAATCTGGAAATACCCTCCGATCATCGCATTGCCTATCTGACGCAAACTACCCTGAGTCTTGATGATGCATCGGCCATTATTGCGGCCTTGCGCAACAAATTTCCACGCATTCAAAACCCGCCCAAGGAAGATATCTGTTACGCCACCACCAATCGCCAGACAGCGGTGCAGACACTGGCGAGTGAATGTGACCTGGTGCTGGTGGTCGGCAGTCAGAACAGTTCCAATTCCAAACGCCTGGTGGAGATGGCGGAAAATCGCGGAACACGGGGCCACCTCGTCGATGACTGTTCTCATATTGACCATGCGTGGTTTGATGGCATTGAAACCGTATTGATCACCGCCGGCGCTTCCGCTCCGGAAGATTTGGTGCAGGAAATTATTACCATGCTGCAAAAGCGCTACGGGGCCAGTGTGGAATCGCGGCACGTTACCAATGAGGATATGCACTTTGAATTACCGCTGTCGTTGCGTAAACTTGAAGAGTTGCATGTGGGGATAGTGTAAGCCAATCCCCAGCCGCAGCGGCAACCGATGATCGTTGCCAGGCGTGCCTGACCGGGAACAATATCGCCATGGATCTTTTACGCCGATTTCCATTTCTAGCCTACATGCTGGCGCTGTTGAGCATGTTCGGTTTTACCTGGGCCACCCAAAACTTTCCGTTGATGGCGTTCGCGTTGCTGGCCACGGCAATAAGCTGGTGGCTGGTGGAATCCAGTGACGGACCGCCGATTCCCCGCTGGATCATTACCCTGGCGGTGCTGGTCGATGCGGTGATTCTGGCGTGCGAACTGATTGTTTTTCATCAGCCCAACCTGATCCTGGCGCTGGGCCATTTCATTGTCGGGTTGATTTTATGCAAACTCTACGAAGTAAAAACCAACCGCGATTATGGCCAGATTCTTATCCTGACGCTGCTGCTGGTACTCTCAACGGCCATCTTGACCACCTCGGCGATTTTTGCCATGACCCTGGTGTGCTATCTGGGATTGGGGCTTTATGTGAGTCTCGTTTTTCACCTGCGCTGTGAAACCCAGCGGGCGTTGCTGCAACATGCCGCTTCGGACCGGGCCATGCTGATGATTGGCCAGAATCCGGTGATGGCCCGGGACATCCGGCGTATTTTCTGGGGATCCGCCGTCACGCTCTTTGTCTTCGCTGCGTTCGTGTTTGTTTTGTTTCCCCGCAGCGGTGCGCCTGGAATACTGGCAAACTGGCGCATTCATGGCCCGCAAACTCAAACCGGATTTACAAATCATGTTCGTCTGGGCCGCAGTGGAACCCTGCATCAGAGCAATGCCATTGTGGCGGAAATCAGCTTGTCGGAAAACGGAAAAAATATCGGCCGGGCTGCTTATCAGCCCTACTTTGCCGGCTCCATCCTGGACGTCTACGATGCCCACACCAGGGAATGGATGCGTTCCACGCCGACGGAACAACGCCCCAGAACCTATACCGTGCGTGCGCACCGGGCGTTGGTCTTGATTCCACCCGGGCCGTATACATACTCGATAGATCACATCATTAAGCAAAAGGTTCACTTAAATCTTATTAACGGCAACGCCAATATTTTCGCGATATGTCCGGCGATTTCACTTTCCTCCCCGGATATTCGCAATGTGGTGCGCCAACCCAACGGCATGTTACTGAGCATTTCCCCGCACAGACGCCATCTCCAATACACCGTTGGAAGCCCGCGTGCGTATAATCCGCGAATTCTGGGTGCGCGCCGCCCCCATTTATTTCCAACCTACTATTCCTACGAACCTTTTGAACCACAGGCCACCTTTGTAATTCAATCCTCACCGATTCCGGCAGTGGTGGCGAAGATGGCGCGAAAGATCGTCGGCAAACTGCTGGCCCAGCGCCGCAAAGCCGCCAATAAAGCCACCATCGACGACGAAATCGCCACGAGGTTCTGCAACTATCTCAAAACCCATTATCGCTATTCCTTCGATATGACACCGGTCAATATCAGGCTGGACCCGACGGTGGATTTTCTACTCAACAAACAGAAAATCGGCGGTTATTGCGAATATTTTGCCTCGGCCATGATTATGTTCTGTCGCAGCGTGGGAATTCCTGCACGCATGGTCACGGGCTATCATGGTGGAGATTACAACCGTATTGCGGGATATTACGTCGTGCGGCAAAAATTCGCCCATAGCTGGGTCCAGGCATGGATTCCCGGACTCGGCTGGAAAACCTTTGACCCCTCACCGGCGTCTTCGCTGACCAGCGTGGAGACCGCGCAAAGCTGGTATTCCGGCATTGCGGACTTTTTCCAGTGGATCAGGTTGCAATGGCTGCAGGATATCGTGGCCTTTAACGCCGTCATGCGGACACAGATCATTCATTACGTGGTGTTCATGGTGAAAACCACCTTTTTCGCGGCACTCAATGATATCCGCGCAGCACTTCTGGCTCTGCGAAACTGGCTTTTGCACAAGCGCACGGGCTGGTTTACCAAAATCGCGGCCGCAGCCATCGCCCTGCTTTCCTTCATTTTCATCGGATGGTTTGTCTATCGCCATCGTCAGCGCAGGACCAGTGTGCTGCCAAAAATTCTTCAGGGCCTTGACGCTAAAACTCATCGCCAACTTCGGCGGGACCTGGCCTTTTTTGACCGGCTGATGCGGATTTTGCAGAAAACCGGCAGCCTTAAAACCAACGCCCAAACGCCGCTCGAATATGTCAACCAGGTCATCCATACACGCCAGGATGTAGCGCCGGAAGCAGCCGAACTGGTGCATCTATTCTACGAACTCCGATTCGGCCACACCGCCATGACCGCCGGCCTCCAGCAGAGCATCAACGCCCGGCTCAAAGCGGTTGAAGCGTACTTCCGCCAGAAGCGTGTCAAACCCATCTGAATAAAGAGTGGCTGCGCCAATGACGTGCCCGGCTTATATCTGGAAATCGTTGGGCAGTTCCTGCACAAATTCCCGCGGCGGACGGTTGCGGTATTGCAGTTCCGGATGCTTGACGCTTACCCGGGTGTTAGGCGGCACCGATTGTGTGATAAACACATTGCCATTGATGGTAGCCCCGGTTCCAATCACAGTTTCTCCCCCGAGGATACTGGCATTGGGATAAATCATCACATCATCTTGAATGGTGGGATGCCGTTTGGAACCACGCAGTTGTTGCCCGCCGCGTGTGGACAGCGCCCCGAGCGTCACCCCCTGATATATTTTGACATTGCGACCGATGCTGGTGGTTTCGCCGATCACCACTCCCGTGCCATGGTCAATGAAAAAATATTCCCCGATCGCTGCCCCCGGATGAATATCGATGCCGGTGACACTGTGGGCGTATTCCGTCATAATGCGCGGAATAAGCGGTACCTGCAGGGAGAAAAGCTCATGGGCGATACGGTAGATGCTGATCGCCAGATACCCGGGATACGAAAAAATAATTTCGTCAATGCTGCCGGCGGCAGGGTCGCCGTCAAAGGCGGCCTGCGCATCGGTGGAAAGCATACGGCGAATTTTCGGAATCAATCCCAGGAATGCATCCGTCACCGCCGCCGCCGTGACATCGCAGTCTTTACACTCCGTGTCGCCACCCCGCTGCTGCTGATGGCGGATGGCC
Organism: Planctomycetota bacterium; assembly: GCA_021851715.1. Classification (GTDB taxonomy): domain Bacteria; phylum Planctomycetota; class Phycisphaerae; order WQYP01; family WQYP01; genus JABEVA01. The sequence continues at coordinate 19,355 of JAJZCR010000032.1, read as the reverse complement.
CGGCGAATCTGATCAAACAACGCATCGCGCACACCGCTGACCATGGAATTCACATGGTAGGATAAATCCGCATCGGACAGACTTTGCTTGCCGAAAAATCCGGGAAACAGCAATTCGCGGATCATACCGATCAAGTGGATGATGACGTCCCGGCTGGGCAGCGAATTGGTACCAATGTACTGCGTGGCCGGGAATTCCCGATACGTCGCAATAATATCCTCCGCCAACCGGGAGAGATCGGATTGTCCATGCACTTGTGCCAAATCAAGGCCTCCAACAGCGGCATTATAGCCGCGTTTTCAGGAAGTCGCCGCCAACAGTTCAACTGCCTGCCTGGCTTCCAAACGCCCTTCATACAACGCCCGCCCCACGATGATCCCGGCCAAAGAAAGAGCTTTCAGCGCGGCAATGTCTTCCAGGGTCGTTATTCCGCCACTGTGAATTACCGGCAGTTCTCCTGCCGCTTCCAGCAGTTGCCGGGTCGCGGAAATATTCGGCCCCATCAGGGCACCATCACGGGCAATATCCGTATAGACGATGGCCGCCAATGGCCAGTCCCGCACCTCCCGGGCGATGTCCACAGCATTAGGGGCTTGCTGCTGCTGCCGCGTCCAACCGTGGGTGGCCACGCGACCATCGCGGGCATCCAGCCCCAGTATCAGCCGTTGCTGGAAAAGGGCATGATGCACCATCATCTCAAACCAATTGAAATCCGCGACAGCTCGCGTACCCAGCACCAGCCGATTGACACCGCATGCCAGCAGCTGTTCCATAGTCTCCTGTGTACGTATTCCTCCCCCGACCTCCACCTGCAGATCCGTGGCCTGCACAATTTTTTCAATGATGGGCAGATTCACCGGCCGACCGTCACGGGCTCCATCCAGGTCTACGACATGCAGCCACCGACAGCCGGCATCTTGAAACCGTCTGGCGGTATCCACGGGATCCACCGCGTAACTGGTCTGCCTGGCATAGTCGCCTTGCAGCAAGCGCACTACTTTCCCTTCGCGTAAGTCGATGGCTGGAATAAGTTCAGTGGACATCTGCGCAAAGCCTCTAGCAGGAAAATTCAGCAAAATTGCGGAGAATGGTGCGCCCCACCCCCTGGCTTTTTTCCGGATGAAATTGCGTCGCCATGACGTTCCCGCGGCAGATGGCGGCCACCAACGGACCGCCGTAATCAGCCGTGGCCGCAATCAGGCTGCGCTCCACCGGTTGTACATGATAGCTGTGCACAAAATAAACATAATTGCCGACGGCAACATTCTTGAAAAGCGGCACGCCCGGCACAAAGTTCAGGGAGTTCCAGCCCATGTGCGGCACTTTCAGATTCAATGGCGGTTGATCCACCGTTAAACGCACGCAATCTCCGCCGATAACACCCAGCCCGGCATGCCGGCCATCTTCATAACCGACATCCATCAGCAACTGCAATCCCAGGCAAATACCAAGAAACGGACGTCCGGTGCGGATGAAGTCGCGTACCGCTTCACCCAAGCCCGTCTGCTGGAGCGTGACCATGGCATCCGCAAACGCTCCCACACCCGGTAACACCAGGCGATCCGCCCGCAGCACTTCTTCCGGTTGAGTCACAATACGGACCGGACAATTCAGCAAGGCAAAAGCCTTCTGCACACTCCGCAAATTGCCCATGTCATAGTCTACAATGGCAAGCATTGCGGCCGTTCCACTCAAATGGGATTGTCATTGAACTCACATACTGGCAGCAGCGGTGAATCGCGGTGATATTCTGGCCAGCAGCGGCTTAACGGAGCACCACCACTTCCACGCGGCGATTCAGAGCCAAATCGTGGCGGGAACGAGGATGCCTGGCTCCAAAACTGATCGCCCGCATCCGGCGACGTGACACACCGTGGTGCGCCAGGAAAAATTCCACAGACCGTGCCCGAGCCAAGCCCAGCAGGTAGTTGTTCTTGAACGGGTGATGAATGGGGCGATCATCCGTGTAGCCTTCTATCAAAATTCTACGACCGGCATAACGGTGGCGAAGCATATACGCCACATGCAGCAGCGCATGCTCGGAACGTGGATTCAGCCGGGCACTGGCGGACGCAAATAACAAATCGCTGGAAAGAATGAAACGGGCCATTTCTCCACGGCGATGTTCCACCGTCATCCCGCGGTAATGATGATGACGCCGCACGGCCACTGCATGGTGGTACGTCCTATGCCCGGCATGATGCGAAAACTTCGGCAGCACAGAATTGTAACCCGATGTGGATGGCGTTGGAGGAACCGGTGCTGGAGCGGGTTGCGAAGCCGCAGCTTGCATGGCGGTTTGTTCCTGCTGAAGCTGAGCTTGCGCCGCCGTAGCCTGAGCCTTGGCCGCAGTCAATTGCGTTTGCAATTGCTGATTTTGTTTCATCAATTGATCGCGCTCGGTGCGAAGCTTGTTATCCGCACATCCGGTAGCCGATCCGGCAAAAATTGCCGCGGCCAACAATACCAAAACCCAGCGAGTTGAACGTAACATATTGAATATCTCCAAATCCGCGATCGCCTCCGCGCCAATCCTGCGCGTCTAAGGTCCGCTAACCTGAGCATTCTATCCCAATACCTTAGTCCTGCAAGCAAGCCATGCACCATGGCAGTCTGGGCTTTGCGGCCGCCCCCCCAAAGGCGGATCAAAAGCCACAACCAAGCCGGGATTGGCCACCCGAACCCGACTGATCCGCCTGCCCCCTCCCATCCCGCATGTTTCTACACTTGATGCCCCTGCTCACCAGCGGCCCCCGATGGGTGTTACCTCTCCCGGGTGTTCCCATGGCCTTGGAAAAAGTGCCTCCAACAGCAATGCCGTGCATTACCGGCAACTCTTGCTATTGAATTGATTTCCGCGGGCCCGGCCAAGTTAAGTCGCTCATCACAAAATAATGATCGCTGGGATATAAGCCCGTGGGGGTATGATCGCGCATAATTTGCGCCGGTGTAAACCGCCACGTTGGACTCACCAGAATCAGATCGCTGGGCAGTGCAATCACCGGCCGGCCCTTAAACTGTTGCCAAGTACCCCACAACACCCCTTTGGGCCGGGCCTGATAATCAAAGGTATCCCGCAGTCGCGTGCCCGGTGGAATGCCCGGGCCGGGATTTCCGCACAAGCCCGTGTAGACCATGGCATCAGATTTAGGATGGTTCATGTCGCCCATCAGCATGGCCGGCGCATGCGGAAATCTTCTCTCCCACCGTGCCAAAATCCAGTGTAATTTTCGGGCACACAGGGCCGCGTTGGTATTTCCATGACGCAGGTGCGTATCAATAACAATGATGTCCGGCAAAATCCCCAGTCTGTCATGCAGCACCACCAGCGAGTAATAGGTATTTTCCGTCGGATTAACCTGCAGATGATGAGGCCGCACCAGTCCGTGGACCGCGGCCACCAGGGTAAAGCGATCCGCCTTGAACCAGATCTGGTTCCATGTTTCCAGCGCTCCAGACAGGCTGGCAAATACGTTGGCTCCCAGGTTCGCATGTGCAGGATAATGCAGATAACCCGTCATATAGTGCGACAGATACGCGGTTTGCACCGGACTGCACGCCTGCGTACCGATGATATCCGTATGATATTTCCGCAGCACCTGCACCACCAGTGCGCGTCGCCTGGCCCACGGATATTGTGATTCCGTCGGTGTATCCAGGGCGATATTCGCCGTCATCACCGAAATCGTGCGTGGATTTATTGGATGAGCCAGTGGAATCTTCACCACGTGCGCCGGCCCCGTCGCTGCCGCCGGGAAGAACCCAGATCGCGATCTCCACACCAGAAGGGTTCCACCCGCCACGACCACCAGAGCCACAAACATCCATATTTTTTTTGCCAATGTCGGCCTGCCTGTTTAATTCAAATTTCCAGATAACACCCGCAGCATGGTTATCGGCAAAAGTGCCGGCGAGCGGCCACAATGAGCCCGCAGCCACCGGCAACCAATTTCACGAAAGCCGACCACGCGGCCGCATGGATTTGGCAATCGCCGCATCACTGATGCCCGGCAGCATCGCCGTCAATAACGTCGCCCATCGAAGCATTTTCAGAGGCCATAACTCCGGACGAGGTCGCTCCACCAGAGAAGCTATTTTTTGGGCCACGACATCGGCACTTTGCATTTTTCCGCCGCCACGAACCGTACTGCCGCTCCGCCGCGATACCTGCTGAAAAAATTCCGTCTGCGTGTAACCCGGATGCACACTTGAAACATACACCCCGCTGCCACGCAACTCCACACGCATGGCTTCCACCAGCGAAAGCTGCCCCGCCTTGGTCATGCAATAGGGCCCCATTCCCGGCAGCCCCCTTCGCGCCACCACCGACGACACTGCAATGATATGGCCTTGGCGCTGTTTCAGCATCAGTGGTGCGGCCTCAGCCAACACATACCACGTGCCCAGCAAATTCACCCGCCAGATCTCTTCCATCTGCTCATCGGTGGTGTCATGCACCCGGGCCACAAAACCGAATCCGGCATTGGCAATCGCCACATCCACCCGGCCAAATCGACTTTGCGCCAACGCCAGCAAGGCCTTTACCTGCTCCCTGCGGCCCACATCGCACACCATCACTTCGGCTTGACCGCCCAATTCCAGGACCCGCGCCGCCACGGCCTGGAGTTTGTCTAAACGCCGGGCCCCGAGGACCAATTTTGCCCCGGCCTTGGCCAGCGCTTCGGCTGTGGCTGCACCGATTCCGGATGACGCTCCCGTAATCACCACAACTTTTTGCACATTGTTATTTGCCATATACCTTAACTCACCTGCCAATGTCCGCGCCGCGAATGGCCGAAATGGAAGCAAATCACCACGTCATTCCAGCTCTTCACCATAAGCATTCCGGACACATCGCACAATCACTGAGTCAGCCTGCCGATCGTTTACCCTGCGACCACCCGGTTGAAATTGCAGATCTGGCTTAAGTGTGCAATCCATAGCCATACGATCGGGAGACTGGAACAGCTCATCTCTTGAGAAACAAAGTCAGGCCTGCGCCAGGGCTCATCTGAGAATCAACCGCCAACTTCCGAATGGTCGCCACCGGCGGATTTGAGCTTTTCCAACTGCAATTCAAGTGCCCGTACGCGTTTGACCAATTCCGGTAAATGGGCCAATTGCGCAAACACGCGCTTGGCCTGATGAATTTCAATCGACGGAGTACCCCACACAACTTGCTTTTCGGCTAGATCCCCCGCGATACCGGTCTGCGCCGCCGCTGTTACCATGTTTCCAATGTGCAAATGGCCAGCCACGCCCACCTGGCCCGCTAACACCACATGATGGCCCGTACTGGTGGAACCGGCAATGCCTACCTGGCTGACCAGCAGATTGTGCTGACCAATGTGGCAATTATGCCCAATGACCACGCTATTGCCGAGTTTGGTACCCATCGCAATGCGCGTGGTTTCCATCGCGGCTCTTTCCACCACCGAATTGCCGCCGATTTCCACATCGTCTTCCAGCGTTACAGTGCCAATTTGTGGAATCTTATGATGCACACCTTTATGGGTGGCAAACCCATATCCGTCGCTGCCGATGACCACTCCGGCATGTAAAATTACCCGATTGCCCAGCACACACTGCTCGTAAATCGTACAGGAAGGGTACAAAATACAGTCCTCACCGAGGATGACCTTGTCCATGATCGTCACGCCGCTGTAAATGTTACAGCCGTCGCCAATGGTTACATTTTCGCCCACATAAGCGAATGGATGAATGTTAACATTTTTACCAATGCGTGCGGAGGAAGCGATACTTGCTAACGGCGAGATGCCCACCGCGGCATGCCGCCGAAAGCCATGAATCAGCACCACAATCTGCCGAAAGGCAAAATACGGATCGTCGGTTTGAATGAACGTCAACGGGTGCTTGCCATCGCGTCCAATGGACTTTTCATTCACCTGCCGCCCCACCACCACGCACCCGGCCTCAGTCGTGGCCAGTTGCCGCATGTATTTGACGTTGGAGACAAAACTGATATCCGCGGGCTCTGCGCCCATCAGCCCATGGCATCGCACGATTGGCCGCGCCGCATCGCCCAGCACTGTACCGCTCACATGAGCCGCAAGCTCTCCGACGCTGTAAAGTTTTTCCGTCGATTCCGTCATCTTGATTCCTGCTGACAATAATGTTGCGTCAACACGTGGGGGCTCCTCCGATCCGCCGACTAATACTCCACAAACGGCCAATCGCCGGGAGTCGCCACGTACCCAACTCCCACATTCTGGCCGATCGTGCCTGCATCCAAACCCAGACCCTGCAAAATGGCCTGTAAATCATCGGCTACCTGCAGGGGTTTGTTGGCCAACTGGCCCCATGTGGGCTCCGGCGGCGGCTGGCGGGCATCTTTGGTCTTGATACCCGTGTGATAATACACCGTCGCATCAGGATCCTTCAGGCCATGCCCGGTCAGCACACATGCCACCCGTTCGTGGCGAGAAATGATCTGCCTGGTTAAAAGCTGTTTTAACCCCGCAATGGTCGCGGCACTGGCGGGTTCGCACGCAAAGCCGAACCTGCCCGCCAAAGCCTTCGCCTCAAGAATTTCCTCATCGGTTACCTGCGCTACCACGCCGTTCATCACCGCCAGAGCCCGCAACGATTTTTTCAGATTCACCGGCCGCCCTATTTCAATCGCCGAGGCAATGGTATGCGGATGAATATTATTCTTTTCCATCCGGGCATAGTGATTGGCAATGGCAGCATCATTCACGTGGCCGTCATTCCACTTCAGCCCTTCTCCCACCAGGGTGTACAGGGTATTGGCACCGGTCGCATTGATGATGGCCAGCCGCGGAATTCGCTTCAACAGCCCCAGCATCTTCAATTCCAGAAACGCTTTGCCGAATGCCGAACAATTGCCCAGGTTTCCACCCGGCACGATAATCCAATCCGGGGCTTCCCAGCTTAAGGCCTCCAGTATGCGATACATGATGGTCTTCTGCCCTTCCAGGCGGAACGGATTGACGCTGTTCATTAAATACAGCCCCAGTTGACCGCTGACTTGCCGCACGCGTGCCAGACACGTATCAAAATCACCTTCAATCTGCAAGGTCCTCGCCCCGTAGTCCAGCGCCTGCGAAAGCTTGCCAAAAGCGATTTTCCCCGAACCGATAAAGACAATCCCCTGAAAACCATTTAACGATGCATACAAGGCCACGGATGCCGACGTGTTTCCGGTGCTGGCGCAGGCGACTCGCTTAGCCCCCACGATGCGTGCATGGGTAAACGCGGCAGTCATGCCGTTATCCTTAAAACTGCCCGAGGGGTTCATGCCCTCATACTGCAGCCATAACTGACCGGGCCACATCCCCAACTGATGGCCCAGACAAACCGCATTTTGCAGAAAAGTCTGCCCTTCGCCGATGGTGCAGACCATCGCATCGGCGGCGAAGGGTAAAAGCTCACGAAATCTCCACACACCCGAGTAATCCAGCGGAAAACGCCGATTTTGCCACCGGGCCTGAAAATCGCGCAGGGTTTTCGGCAATTCCGCCTTGGACCAGTCGTAATCAATATCCAGCAGTTCGCCGCAGCGCCGGCATGAGGTCAGCGATTCACCCACGTCGAAGGTACCGCCGCAATCCGGATTCATACATTTTTGACAAGCAATGGTCTTCATAGGAGCAGATTCTATACTCTTTCCATCAAAACGGCGATGCTGGCACCATCAATTCCATCTGGCGGCCATAGCGGCGTTGCCGGGTGCAAACGGCACTCGTGCAACCGACCCCACCGGAGAAGGCCGGAATCTTGCTGCATCAGCAGCAGATGACCAGAAAATTGGGCCGTACACCTCCGCGTTCAATGCCCTATCGCCACCAATAGGGCCTGCACCATGCCGGCAATGTCATGTTGCGCCGCTTCCACCGTCGGCGGCCAGTCCAATTCGCGCAGAGCCGCACTGGTAATCGGCCCGATAGACAAACGCCCGGCCACGCGAACCATCGGCCGGATATGGTCCGGCAGCAGCGCGTGTAAATTGCGAGCCGTCGAAGCACTGGTAAAAGTAATCCACTGGATTTCTCCAGCCGCCAGCGCCGTGAGAACCTCGGCGGGCAATGCCGCCGGAGCGCGGGTCTGATAGATCGGCACATCTACAACTTTGGCCCCTGCGTGTTCCAATTGTTCTTTCAAAACCGGACGGGCAATATCCGCCCGCAGCAATAACACCTTGCAGCCCGCCAGTCCACCGGCCCCGAAGTGCTGTTGCAGGCCAATGCTGAGTTTTTCGCCGATGAATTCTTCCGGCAGAACATCAGCCATAATACCGATGCGTTCCAGCGCAGCAGCCGTAGCTGTACCCACGGCCGCCACTTTTGCGGGTAACGCCCGGCTGTCGAGTCCCAACATCCGCAGCCGATTCCACGCCGCCTCCACGCCGTTGGCGCTGGTAAATACCACGCAATCCATGGTGGTTATATTCTTTAATGCCGCGTCAACCGTCGCAACTTCTTCCGATTCCACAATTTCAATGGTTGGCGCTTCCAGGACCCTGGCCCCAAGCTGGGTCAATTGCCCGGTTAGTGCCCCCGCCTGCTGCCGAGTACGCGTTACCAACACGGTTACGCCGAACAGCGGCTGCCGCTCAAACCAATTAAGTGTATCCCGCAGGCTTACCACGTGACCGATAATGGTAATCGCGGGTGCCTTGATGCCCGCCTCCCGGGCCAGTCGGGCAATATCCGCCACCACACCCACGACCACCTGCTGCTGTGGCAGCGTAGCCTGGCGAATAACTGCCGCAGGCGTTTGTCCCGAAAGTCCGTGTTCCATCAATGAAGCGCAGATTTCCGGCAGGTTTTTAACACCCATGTAGAACACCAACGTCCCTCCCAGCGATGCCAGCGCCTTATAATTCACCCGTGGCGTGGCATCTTCCGCAGCCACCCCCGCTTTTTCCTGCTCATGACCGGTGATCAGGGTGACCGTACTGGTTAGCTCCCGATGAGTAACGGGAATACCCGCATATGCCGGGCCGGCTAAACCTGAAGTAATGCCAGGAATTACCGCAAAAGAAATTCCCGCTGCCTCCAGATATTTCCCCTCTTCGCCGCCACGCCCGAAAATATACGGGTCTCCGCCCTTCAGGCGCACCACCACGCGCTGGGCGGAGCCGCGGACAGATAAAAGCCGCTGTGCCTGCTCGACAAGCAAATCGTTAATACGATCCTGGGTAAGCGTATGATGAGAGGCCGATTTCCCGACAAAAATCTGTTCGCAATCGCCCGGGCATAAATCCAACAGCGCCCGATTCGCCAGCGAATCATAAATGACCACAGCCGCACGCCTCAGCGCCGCAACGCCATTTTGCGTAATCAATCCCGGATCACCAGGCCCCGCCCCCACCAGATATACCACGGGATCCTTTGAAGACCGGCTCGTCCTGAAGTCATATGTATTTTCAGGCAAGGGATAAACTTCCAGTAGGCGCAGGTACCAAAACGGGCCGCCAACGTTTCCACGGTGGCCAAACGAAGCTCCGGCATCCTCAAGCCAGCGCCCCGGCGACGGAGTCGCCAGCCCAGTGGCCAATCCACCGCCGCAGTGTCTTTATTATAATAGCGTAGATTGAAAGTTTCGAGCACGAGCACCGTGTAATCCCCAGACCACGCACTCCATTTATTCATAACCGTGCTCGGCACGGCCACCCATGTCGTCCACGGTGTGTGGTGAGAAATTGATGCCTTCAGGCGTCGTGCTTGGCCCGACAGAAATAATCGCTTCGTGACGGCCGCTGGTTTACAGTTCGTACCGGGATGCACGCCAAAGCTCCAGGACGTGAAAATGCAGGCGGCCGGAGCTTGTATCAGAACCATCCGACAGCGTCTTCAAGTGTCAGCGTTAATCATCAGAGGCTGTAAAATCGACGCAGGTGTGTTGCCAATGCGCCTATTTGCTGTTGCGACAGGCGCGTAGTGCTCAAAAGAGAGCGCGGAACTCGCGATTTGGTTTCGACCACAAGATCATGGATGACCAGATTTCCGCCTAATAGGTCGGAGATAGTGGATTGGCGCACGCCGAATGTAACGATGTCGGCAACTGCAAGGCTGAACGCGCGTTTACGCCAAAAAAATGTAGTAAACGTTGTGAGATCTTGTGGCTTGGCGATGATGCTAGTGCCCTTTGTTGCCGCCAATATTGTTACAATCAGAATGGTCGATGCAAGGCCAAGCAGCATGATGGTATCCCCCAATCCGGGGCCTGTGTATCGCCCAGGGAGGTCCACTATCATCCCGTGCAAGGCCCAGCCTCCGAGCGCCAAGGCCAGCGTCAAAATCGGCACCTCGATGAGGGCCACCGCAACGAGGGTGGTAGGTTGCCAAAAAGTGGATGTTCGGCGCACTTTTAGGAACAAGGTTCCATCACGCGACGTTATGCTGATTCGCCGGTCAGGGCCGTCGGTTGGGTAGCACAGGTGATCTATCCACTGTCCTGGCGTGCTCGCATTATTTATGGTATGGCAACCTGGCTGCGCATGTGGACGGGTGGGGTTTGGCGTTTCGACCTGTTGCGACGGGTGCACGCAGGGACTCGCACTGGGATACATCTCAGGCGAAATTTCGGCCGGCGGACTTCCAGTATCAGCCAGAGTAAGATTGAATCGCTCTGCAATGTAGCGAGCCAGGGGAGCCAAGCTCTCCCGCGAGCAGCCGCTGATCAAGACGTAAGGTGCCATCGAACGTCGCTGCAGCACAATAGCGCTGGAAAGCCGCATTGCGGACCCGGAGCCATCGGCAGTAAATGTTCCGGGAAACGAAAGGGTGAGCATGACGCTTAGCATATCATTTCTGGGCACGCAGACTGGAGCTACCAGGAAATACGGGCTTCGCTGCACTTTCACACTGGCGCTGGAAACCGTGACAATGATGTCTCTTACCGGTTGATCGCTGATGATTGCCGCAAACAGAAAGCCCCCGCCAGCGATAACGCCAGCCAAAAATGTCGCCAGAATATCGTCGCCGCCCGCATGTCGCACCAGTATCCCCACACCCAGAGCGACTGCAAAGAGTGCCAGTCGGAGGCTCAGTCGCATAGTGATGCCAGACTTGGACATTATCAATCCGGGCATCAGCTGCGCAGGCAGATTCGCCATATTCACGCGGCTAAATGTGTAACGTGCTTTGCCGCGAACGCTTTCGACAATTGCTGAATGGCTCTCTGATTCTGTGCTCATACGTGTCTTCGGAGAAGGCCCCACAATCATAAATCGTCTCAAATTGTGGGGATTCTCATGTAAGTTAAACGTAGCCGTTCGCGGCCTTCCGGCCTGCCAAGATAACAACGAGCCTGAAGATGGACAAAGTTTACCCACCCTCTGACCCAAAGCAAATAACGTCCCACGAACAAGTTGGGAATAAAATTTCAGGATTGGCCAAACGACATGGATATACGTACCGAATAGGCATACCAACAGCGTATAGTGGCCGTGAAATTGAAAAATGAAGTGTTGGAGCCGCGCGCCGCCGATCTCGCGGGAACAGTTGGCCAAGGTGATCCAGGGTGTCGCCAAATCAGGGATTACTATTTTCGCTTTATCAACACGCCAGATCTTAAGCCAACCAATAATTTGGTGGGATAAGCCATCCGCCGTGTGGTGTTTAAATCGCCATGTCACACAAGGCACACGCAGTGAACGCGGAGGGTAATGGTGCGAGCGCATCTGGACCGCCATTACCACATGCAGCCAGCAGCAACGCAGCATCTTTGAATTCCTGAATCGGACTGTAAACAACCACTTCGCCGGAATGCCTACCCCCTCGCTTCTTCCTTCAGGCCTGTGAACGATTACATTTATTCTATGGTATAATCACATTATGCCTGCCCATGAAAACAATTTGCCCGGCATTAGACTGGCTCCTGGAATCTGGACCGACCGATCTGAATTGCGCTTCGCTTTTTGCCGATCGAGCGGCCCGGGCGGACAAAATGTCAATAAAGTTAACACCAAAACAGAACTTCGCGTCAATGCGCGGGCTATTCATGGCTTATCTGAAACGGCCCTCAGACGATTAGCCAAGCTGGCTGGACGACGGTTGACCGCCAATGGCGATATTCTGCTCATCAGCGAACGCCAGCGCACACAGGAGGCCAATCGCACCGCTTGCCTAGACCGATTGCGGGGACTGGTACTTTCGGCCCAGGTAGAGCCACTCCAGCGACGAAATACACGACCCACGCGCGGCAGCCAACATCGCAGACTTGAATCCAAAAAGATGCACAGCCGCATTAAACGAATACGAAGCGCTCAATGGTAACAACCTTGCTGGATTACCTTGCTATTTTCGACGAAACTATCAGTGGTCCGCTTGGACGAGGCCGGCGTGGCTTGGCGACTGCCCGCCGAGCCGCGATGATTTTACAAATTGGAGCAACGGATGAATTCGCAGTCGATGAGTACGCAGGACTTGGCCGTCAGTTTGGCCGTTATGGCGTCGCAAACCCGATGCCGCGATGTGGTCGTGCTGGATATGCGCGGACGCTCGCCGGTAACGGAATTTTTTGTTCTGGCTACTGGTACCTCCGACCGGCAAATGCGGGCCGTCGGTGATGAGCTTGGGGACCATGGGGCGCAGTGCGGCTTTAAGCCATTTCGCCGTAGCGGAGATGAATCCGCTAATTGGATCTTACTTGATTTTGTCGGGGTGGTAGCCCACATCTTCAATGAATCCAGCAGAGCCTTTTATGATCTGGAAACACTCTGGGATGGCTGCCCACGGATCGATTGGCAAGCCCTGGCTCAGTCGCACGACCAGGCTGTCACCGAACTTAACACCCGGCCGACCGCTGTGACCATGCCCACGGCAAGTGTCGATGCCGCAGTTATCCCCAATGCAGCCACCTCCCCGGCCAATGCCACACAGGCCCCGGAGGCTGACGCGCCCAAAGCCTCCGAAACTGGCGAGATCATGGAGGAAGCTGCCATCGAAGTTATCGCTCAAGTCGATGAAATTCCCAGCCCTGCCGACCTTCCTGAGCCTCGCAAGCCGCTGACAAAACGGCGGTCCGTCGCGGCCAGGCCGCGGAAAAAAGCTCCAGTCGAAAATAAACCCCGTCAAACCGGACCGAAGTCAAAAAAGGCGGTCGGCAAAGCCGGGGCCAAAGTCCCCCCGGCAAAGTCAGTCGCCAGAAAAACTCGCCGAGTTTCAACAGATAGCAGCAAACCTCCGAAGAGTCGCACCAAAGCCGCCACGGTGAGCCGGCCAGAAACAACATCCCCACCCCGTAAGGCCAAGCGCTCTGCCGCGAATAAAAAACCGGCCTTGCGGAGGAAATCACGTTGATTCCCATTGATTCCATTCTGCGGCAACGATTTGCAACGGCCCTGGGCCTGGCATTTGGAGCCGAATCTTTCGACGATCCCATGATAAAGCCGGGCGACGAAAAGTTTGCGGATTATCAGTGCAATGCCGCCATGGCATTGGGTAAACAACTGGGCTTGCCCCCACGCGTGGTGGCGGAAAAAATAATAGCCCATCTTGATATTGCCGACCTGTGCGATCCGCCGCGCGTTGCCGGTCCGGGTTTTATTAATCTGCGGCTCAAACCGGAATGGGTGGCCCATCGCCTGACCAGGCTTTTTTGTGATTCTGCGGAAAAGGTCCGCGGCGGGGTAGATCCGGTCCCGCAGCCCCAGACTGTGGTGGTGGATTACGCCGGCCCGAATATCGCCAAGGAAATGCATGTCGGTCATTTACGCAGCGCCATTTTGGGCGATGCCATCAGCCGAACGCTCAAATTTCTCGGCCATACCGTGGTTCGCCAGAATCATGTCGGGGATTTTGGCACACAATTCGGCATGTTGATTCGCCACGCCCAGGATCTCAAACTCAAAGCAGATGAGTCCACCTCATCAAAACCGCAGATCGCCGATCTTGACGGTTACTACAAAGAAGCGGCTTTGCGAGATAAAACCGATATCGAGTTCGCGCGTCAGGCTCGACAGGCGGTGGTGGCCCTGCAACATCAAGATCCCCAGGCCACTGCGCTTTGGCACTGGATTGTGGATGAAAGCCGGCGGCACTCGCGTGAGCTTTTTGCCATGTTGGGCGTACAACTCACCGATGCCGATGAACGTGGGGAGAGTTTTTACCGCGATCGTCTTTCCTCGGTGGTAGAACGATTAAAATATGCTTTGAGCTATGGCGGTGGCGGCCCGGCCACGGGTATTGCGGAGGTGTTTGATTCAGACTTGCGCACGCACGGCCCGGTCGACTTCACAGGCGTGCCTCCGAGAGATGCCGACGAAGCTCGGGGAGCACTGGCTGCTGCGGAAGGCATGCAGCGGGCGATGGAGGCCTCCAGCACCACGCCGATAGTCAGGGCTTTTGTGGCTGAATCCCAGGGCGCGACGTGTGTCTTTCTGCCCGGCTACGTAGACAAGGATAAAGCGCCTCTTCCGCTGATTATTCAAAAAGGCGATGGGGCTTATTTGTATGCCACCACCGATTTGGCGGCACTCTATTTTCGGATCATTGAAAATAAAACTGCGCCGGAGGATCAAACTCCGCTGCATCAGGACTGGCATGCCGATCGGGTGATTTATGTCACCGACGCCCGCCAGGCGCAGCATTTTGCCATGGTCTTTGACACGGTACGAGCCGCCCGATGGGACATCAACCCGCAAAGCCATAAGTCCGTGCGGCTGGATCACGCTACATTCGGATCCATTCTGGGTGAAGACGGCAAGCCGTTCAAAACCCGGTCCGGAGAATCCGTGAAGCTGCGCGAACTGCTGGCGGAAGCCCTGGACCGGGCATCCGCCGTCATGCTGGAAAAAAATCCAGACCTTTCCGCCCAGGACCGGGCGGATGGTTCGCGGGCGGTGGGCATTGGGGCCGTAAAATACGCGGATCTTAAGCAGGATCGCACCACCGATTACGCATTTTCCTGGCCGCGCATGTTGGCTCTGGAAGGCAATACCGGACCCTATCTCCAATACAGTTACACTCGAATTCGCAGCATATTCCGCAAGGCCGATCTGCGGCCCGCAGAATTAACCCCGCATGGAGACATCAAGCTGGAAACGCCCCAGGAAATGGCCCTGGCCCGCAAACTGCTGCAATTTCCGGCAGCGGTGGAGTCGGTGGAGCGGGAATTAAAGCCCCATCACTTATGCAACTATTTGTATTCGTTGTGCAGTGCATTCTCGGCGTTTTACGAGGCCTGTCCGGTGGTCAAAGCCGCGGATGCTGATCTCCGCACCAGCCGCCTGATACTCTGCGAGCTGACCGCAACCATATTGGGCATCGGTTTGCACGATCTACTGGGCATTGGCGTTCTGGAAGAGATGTAACCATCCCGGGGCTTCTTGCGTCCAAAACATCGCGACTCGGACGCTCACCGCATTGAATAGTATGCCTGGTGTCCTGTCAGCCGCTGCTATACCGTGGCCAGCACAGGCAAGTTCAGGCCATGTTGATGGCCTGATTGCAGTTCGTGTGCGGCCAAACCGGCGATCATGGCCGCGTTATCCGTACAGAATATCGGGGCCGGCAAAAACACCTGCAGCCCCAATTCCCGGCCTAAGTCCAGCAATTTAGTGCGAATGGTTCCATTGGCCGATACACCACCGCCCACCAGCAACGATTTGGCGGGCTGGCGATCCAACGCCCGTCGGCACTTGGCCGCCAGCACCTCGGCGGCCGCCCGTTCAAAGGACGCCGCCACATCCGCGAGTTCCTGCCGGCTTAGCGCTGACGCATCACGCTGTATGCCTTTACTGCCGTTAACGTAATACAGCACCGCGGTTTTGAGTCCGCTGAAGGAAAAATCCAGTGATTCCCGGCCCAGCAAACTCGTTGGAAATTGAATTGCTCCCGGATCACCGGAGCGGGCCAATTGTTCCACCAGCGGCCCGCCGGGATACCCCAGTTGTAAAATCTGCGCGACCTTATCAAACGCTTCACCCACGGCATCATCAATGGTGGATCCGATACGCCGGACTTGCGTGAATCCGTCCATCCAATACATGGACGTATGACCACCGGAAATAACCAGGCCCAGTGCGGGCCACAACTCCGCCGGCGGCCGCACGTCAATCTCCGTGCCCTGCTGTAACCTTGTCGCGTAAAGATGGGCGTGAACATGATTCACCCCCACCAGCGGTTTCTCCCACGCAAACGCCAGGGCCTTGGCCGCGGCCACTCCCACGAGCAGGCAGCCAATCAACCCCGGACAATTGGCCACCCCCACCCCATTGAGTTGTTCCGCTGTAACACCCGCCTCTTCCATGGCCCGGGCGATCACAGCGTTGAGTATTTCCAAATGGGCCCGCGCCGCAATTTCCGGCACCACACCCCCAAATTTCGCATGCAAATCAATCTGTGATCGCACCACCGTCGAGCAAACCCGCACACCATCGGCCACCACCGCCGCCGAGGTTTCATCGCAGGTCGTCTCCAGGCCCAAGGTCAGGCTCATGGGTGCTCTCCCACGACGGCTGGCTCGCTGGTCGTTGGCAACCGCACCGCCACCATCGGCGAAGCCAAATACTCCAAAATATGCCGCAGAGAGTCCCGGTGAAGCATGGCGTTTGTTTCTCGTTATTTCAGGACGGACTCATGGCCGGGAGGCGTCAATAATTCCGGCAACCGCTGGACAAAAAGTGATCGCGGCAGCACCGTATCCGCACCGGCCTCTCTGGCCACCTGGGAAAGCTCGGTTTGAATATGCGGAAAATACGCCACAATGCGTGGCCGGGGCACCGCATCCGCCGCCAGGCGAATAGCCGCCTGCGCATCGGGCCTCTCCATATCTACAATCAGCAGCGTCAGGTCTTCTTGCGCCAACAGCCCGGCCAGCCCCTCCAACTGACCAACGACTCGCACGGTAACCTGAGCAGCCCCGGCCGTTGCCGTAATCCGGGAGCGAAATATCATATCCGTCACCAGAGCGGCAATCATCCGCCACCCATCCCTTCTTTCACCACCGGATTGGCCAGTTCTCCAATACCTTCAATGGCCGCCACCATGTGATCTCCAGCCGCCAGCCACACAGGCGGATTACGGGCCATGCCCACGCCTTCCGGTGTGCCGGTGAGGATAACCGTACCCGCCAAAAGTGTGGTCGAGCCGCTGAGGAATTCGATGATTTTTTCCACTGAAAAAATCATGTCTTCGGTATTGGAACTTTGCATGACCCGGCCATTCACCGTGGTTCTCAGCGCCAGGTGGTTGGGGTTGGCAATATCCTGCGGTGTAACAATAACGGGTCCCAGCGGACAGAACGTGTCAAAACTTTTTCCTCGACACCATTGCGACCCGCCCCACTGCTTCTGCCAGTCGCGGGCCGAAACATCGTTGGCAATGGTGTAACCAAGCACGTAATCCAGGGCTTTAGCCGCGGGAACATTTTTGGCCGGCTTGCCGATGACCACCGCCAGTTCGCACTCAAAATCCACCTGCGTGCTGGCCAGATGACATGGTATTTCCACTGGATCATTCGGATTTTGCAATGCTCCAGGATTTTTGAAAAACACCACCGGAAACTCCGAGATTTTGGCCCCCGTCTCCGCAGCATGTCTGCGATAATTTAATCCGACGCAAATAATCGCTCGCGGCACAATCGGTGCCAGCAGTTTTTTAATGGCCGTTTTCTGCCGCGTAACGGTATAGTTGCCGCACATGTCGCCTTCTATCCGCAAGGCAGTCCCATCCGCTTCCAGTACGCCCTGCTGCGTATGCCCGATGGAATCCAGGAATCGAACGATTTTCATGCCATGGTCTCCGACGGCGCATCCAGGCCGCACTATATAAGTTACCCATCAATAACCCAAGCCTGTGGGACAGATCACAGACCATTTCCGGCGGCTAAGCTTTGATGGCCTGCAGCTTTACCCACGCCCGCTTGCGCCAGCTTTCCAAACCTGCCTCCGCCAGTTGTACGCCTTTGGCTCCTTCCAGCAAATTCCACCGAAATGGTTCATCCAGGACCACGTGTCTTAAAAACAACTCCCACTGATATTTGAAGGCATTATCGAACACTTGCTGAGCCGGCACGTCCGACCAACTGTTAAAATGATTCAACGGACTGTCTATGTCCGGATTCCACACTGCGCGGGGAGTGCTGTTCATCTGCTGAATGACGCAATGGCGCAGTCCGACAACCGCGGACCCCTGAGTGCCATCCACCTGAAGAGTCAGCAGATCATCACGCCGTACGCGCACAGTCCATGAACTGTTAAACTGGCAAATCACACCGTTGGCCAATTCGAACGTGGCATACGCAGCATCATCCGCAGTACACTTATAGGCCTTACCAGCTTCATTAAAGCGCTGCGGCAGATGCATTGCTCCAAGACAGGACACCGCCGCGACCGGCCCGAATAAATTATCAATGAGATAACGCCAATGACAAAGCATATCCAGAATAATGCCGCCGCCATCTTCCTTGCGGTAGTTCCAGCTCGGCCGTTGCGCGGCGATGACCTCGCCGTCAAAAACCCAATAACCAAATTCACCTCTGACGGAAAGAATTCTTCCGAAAAAACCTGTATCCAGCAACTGCTTGAGCTTCAACATTCCCGGCAAAAAAAGCTTATCCTGCACCACAGCATTTTTAACCCCCTTGCGATTCGCAAGGCGAAATAATTCCACCGCCTCCCGCGAATTGGTGGCTACGGGTTTTTCGCAATAAATATGCTTGCCGGCGGCAATGGCCTGCTGGGCCGCCGTGAACCGTCGATCAGTGGTTTGGGCATCAAAGTAAACACTGTAATCGGAATTTTTCAGAACTGCTTGTAAGTCCGTAGTCCAAGCCTTTAAGCCATGTTGCCCCGCCAGTTGTTCCAGTTTGGCCGCATTTCGGCCCACCAGAATAGGATCCGGCATGATGGTTTCCGAATCATTAATTTTAATGCCGCCCTGCTTCATGATAGCCACAATGGATCTGGCCAGGTGCTGATTGGCCCCCATCCGGCCGGTGACGCCATTCATGATAATACCCACACGATGCGTTTTCATACTTGCTGGTTACTCCTAAAAAACACGCTTACGAATTCTAACCGCGCCACCCATAAAATGAAAAGGGGCACCGCCGCAACATTTGGACGGAATTCGTAACTTCTGTTAATATGGGTTAATTGTCGCGCTGGTAGCTCAATTGGATAGAGCGTTGGCCTCCGAAGCCAAAGGTTGCGGGTTCGACTCCCGCCCGGCGCAGTTGAGAGTTATGCATAGGCGTGCATACATCGGAAATCCCCTGCAAAATCGGCGTTTTCTCCTCAGTGGTCCGTGCCGTTTGCCTGCCTGTTCCACCGTTTGCCGCCCCTTGCTGTGCCGGATTCTGTGCCGCCTTGAGCGGTGTTGGTTCTCCATCGGTTGAAGGACCTCGTACCGCACGTTCAATAT
>JAJZCR010000107.1 GCA_021851715.1 Planctomycetota bacterium | reverse complement strand
ATGGATGGACAGCGTGGGCCAGGCGGTTACAACGGTAGCCAATTCGGGCGGTAAGCCACTGGTATCAAGTACAAGTGTGCCGGATTTCGTGCCGCACAATTTTGAAAATGGTGGGTTTGCTTGAGTTTTTGGGGTGGGTTCGAGTCCTGACGGGCGTAGTGTGCGGCGTGTCTATGTGGGTGCCGATGCGTATATGGTATCGTTGATAACGGATGATGAGAAGAACAAGCGTAGGGGCAAGGTGGGTGGAAAGCGGCAAAAACGGGGAAAAAAGGCGTGCCCATTGGGGCGGCGAAAGCAAGGCTCGGATCAGCGATGGAAAGAGATCAAGGCGGTGACCTTTTACAGTGAAGACATGAAATGCCGTCAAACCTCGATAACCAAGGGGAACTGCGATGGCTTGGGGCGACGGATGCGACGTGACGCGGAGAATTTGGAGTTCCACCGCGCGGAAGAACGGGTGGGCAATGTGGATGGGGGGCCTTGGATCATCCGACAACTCGACCAGCGGCTGAATACCAGCGCGGTAGGTTTGGACTTTTACCACCTTGGACAGAACGTGCATAAAACCAAGACCATCGTGTTTGGAGAGAAGAACCCATCGGGCGAAAAATGGGTTGGAGACATTCTGCACAACGTCAAGCATGAGGGCTACGAACGGTTATGGAATGATCTGTTGGACTTGCGGAAAACCACGCGCGGCGTCAAACGCAAAGAGGTCGATCGGCTGATTACCTACGTGTTGGATCGGCGGGAAATGATTCGGTATCCGGAGTTCATCGCCAAGGGCTGGCAGATCGGCAGTGGCCCGATGGAAAGCCAGTGCCGTGTGCGGTCTGATCGCGTGCGCGGATCGGGCATGCGATGGGCCGCGGACAATGCCGAAGCCGTCATGGCCTTAGAAGCCATGGAACAGAGTAATCAGTGGCCTCAATACTGGAAACTCGCCATGTTACATAACAATTAAACCCTGCCCGGAAAAATGGCCACGCCCACTTTTGACAGTAGCCCAACCTGGTTGTACGCCAGCCAAAATGGTGTATAATTTCGACCGATTCGCCTGCGGGCGTAGCTCAGTGGTAGAGCGTCACGTTGCCAACGTGAATGTCGAGGGTTCAAATCCCTTCGCCCGCTTTGTTGGCCCAACGGGCCATCCTTCTCTCTTGCCGACACCGCACAATATTACATCCTGGCCGTACTTTCTGGCGCTTTGCCGATTGTGAATCGTGGCAATGACCGAAATCAAGGCAATCCCGCCTTTTTAGTACCCGTGAAACCGCCAGAACCGGCATTCAGCGGCGAAAACAGCAGGAAATCTCCATCGAAACTCAACTGGTCCGACATTTGCTTTACTCTTTACATAAGCGGTCGCAGAGTCACCGCCTGAAAAAAAGCGGCAGCCAACCCATCATCGGGTTGGATCGTATCAATATCAGGCGTAGCCGCTTTCGGAAGGTGACTTCTGATGAACTTCTTGCGGGCTGGTGCCGGCCAGGCAATCAGGCTCGCGAGAGTAAAGGTTCTCCATGAAAAAAAGGGAAGTTATTTTCTTGCATTGACCGATGAAAGACGTTATGAATTTGCATAGAGCACTGAACCGAGTCCTTTTTTTAGAAGGAGTGTTCGTTATGGCCCATCGTCGAACCTCAGGCGCGAAGGTCCGTTCCCACAAGATCGGTTTTAACAAAGCTCATTTTCAGCATCGCAAGCAGGCTCGTCTTGAAGCCAAGCGATTGCTGGTGGATGTGCCTCGGCTTATCGCCGAATAACCTTGGTAATATGCGCCTTCTCTGGCCATAGACTCCGTCTTGAGCAATTGCTGTTTCGAAATCGTTAAAAGCCGCATTGTTCCTGCCGAACGAATCATGTTTTTTAACCGCCCCCACCATCAGACGGATCATCCGGTTGACAGGTGCGGATTTTCTTCGAGTGCGGTTATAATCGGAGCGTTGAACTGAAGGATGTTGCAATGCCCGATTCAAATGCTACCCTCCCAGAAGGCCATCCGCCGCGAAGCATGATCCTGGTGGTAGATGATAATCCACAGAATGTGGAATTGATCCAAGCCTATCTGGAAGGGTTAAATTGCGCCACGGACGTCGCCGCAGACGGAGTTGAGGCTTTAGAAAAGGTTGCCACTGCCAGGCCCGACCTTATAATTTTGGACATTATGATGCCGCGGATGAGCGGGTTTGAGGTTTGCCGGCGCATCAAGGCGGCGGCGGAAACGCGTGAAATTCCCATTTTAATGGTAACCGCCCTGAACGAAATCGGCGATATTGAAAAAGGGGTCGAGAGCGGCACGGATGATTTTCTTTCCAAGCCAATCAATAAGCTTGAATTGGTTACACGCGTGAAAAGTCTGCTTCGGGTCAGACATTTACAGGGTCAGTTGGAACGGACCATGGCCTATCTGTCAGAAATTGAATCCAGCGAAAGGCGATCCTGAACAAAAAAATCGGCGGCTCTCCCAAGTCGCGGCCACGATGGCCCGGTCAGTTGACGCGGTGGATTGACTCTGGCTATAAACGCCACCGTGGAATCAGGGCGGACCTGGCCCCATAAGGCACAAAGGCTTGTGCTGCGAATGTCGGCGGCGTGGCGATACCAAATTTGGAAGATTAAATGCTGAAATTTCAAGTATTTCGCGACGGTGAACCACCGTTGGAGTTGGATCTGTCCTCTGCCTACCTGGCGGGTGCAGACAGCATTCCCATTCGTGGCGATCTTAGTTATTCCGGTGGAGAGCTACGCTGTCGAAAACGCGCCGCCGGTCCGTCGGCGCTAGCCCTGCTCTGGGAGGTCCAGGGATTCGGCGCGGTGCTGCTGGAAACCACGCGGCTTCCGGAGCGGCCGGAACCTTACATACTGAATCTGGAATTGGCTCGCTCTCGCATGATGCGACTGATCCAAAAGAGGGAGGAATGGGGATTTTTTGACCTGCCGGAAGCCCAGGGGATTAATGACAAATTCAATGAGGCTCGCGACCTACTTGTGGAGGCCATCTTGCAGCAGGATGATCCACCTGCGGCCAGTCGGCTGGCCGACCGATGTCTGGCGCTGGTGATGCCGCTGTCAGAACAGGCGGCGGTCGTGCATGCGGAACTGCTCCTGCAGCGGCGTATCACCACCAAGTCGTTTCCGCGCAATGTATTCGGTTGTCATGTCGATCCGCAAATCACCAACGATCAGTACCGCAAGAAACTCATGGCCTGTTCGGATTTTGTGATGCTGCCGGTCCACTGGAAAACGGTGGAACCCCAGGAACAATCTTTCACCTGGGGCCAGGTGGACGAGTGGATGGAATTTCTGCGCAGAGCCAAGCTGCCGGTAGTATTCGGTCCCCTGGTCTCCTTTACCGACCTGTCCATACCTGACTGGCTCTATATCTGGGAACACGATTATGAACAGGTTCGCGGACTGCTTTATGAACATATTGAGCGCACGGTTACCCGCTACGGAGCGCAGGTGGTTTTATGGAACGTGCTCAGTGGACTTCATGTCAATGCCCATTTTTCCTTCACCTTCGACCAACTGATGGACCTGACGCGCATGGCCATCGGCGTGGTCAAGCGTATACTGCCCAACGCCCAAACCATGATTGAAATCACCCAGCCGTGGGGTGAGTACTATGCTCGCAACCAGCGCAGCATACCGCCTCTGGTTTATGCCGATATGGTGGTGCAAAGCGGAGTGGCGTTTGATATGTTTGGACTGGCCCTTTCATTTGGGGTGCCGCGCGATGGATGTTGGCAGCGTGATCTGTTCCAGATCAGCGCACTTATCGATCGCTTTGCAGCACTGGGTAAACCAGTGGCCATCAACCGTATTGAAGTGCCAAGCCACCCTGCTGACGATGCCGCTGCCGCTGGTGTATGGCGGCAGCCATGGAATGAGCCTCTACAAGCAAAATGGCTGGAGGCCGTCACCAATATCGTCTTAAGCAAACCATTTGTAGAAGCAGTCTGTTGGCGCAATGTGATGGATCGGAATGATAATGCCATTCCATTTTCCGGCCTCTGCAATGTGGATTTAACCCCAAAAAAAGCGCAGGCTACCTGGATTTCCATGCGCCGGGCGGTCATGGTGGTACGCCAGGGGGGCGTCAAAACGGGCGACCAGCCTAAGCCCGTAAGCGGCTGATTTTGGCACTAGCCCCCCCTGCCCCCTGGGGTTGGCACCACGATTCCAAGACGGTCCGGAATAATGAAATCATGAGTCCTCATCAAGATGATCCTGGCGATTTCCCTGCAGACGCGACGTCCCAGCAGCCTTCGGCCGCGCCGGCAGCTTCGGATGAATGGGGCTGGACCCATCGGCACCAGATTGGTCTGGCCATGCTCACGTTCTGTCTACTGGTGTTTTTAGCAGTACAACTCTGGCGACATCCTGTTCGTTTGGGATCGCCGGTGAAACAATCCCACATGCGCCATGCCGTGCTGCAAAACCGGATTGATTTAAACACCGCCACCTGGGCGTCGATCGTGCGTTTGCCGGGTGTTGGATCAGGCCGGGCCGATCGAATTCTTGCCTATCGCACCCGCCAACTCAAGCTCCACCCCGACGTGCTGGTCTTCCGAAACATCCAAGATGTAAGAAAAGTGCCCGGGATAGGCAGGAAGATCAGCCTTGAATTATTGCCATTTCTAAGATTTCCCAAGCCCCCCACTGTGGGCACCGCCCACACAGCCCAGTAGTACCGGCAGCAACAGCATGTAAATGGTCCCGCAATCAGGTTCCCGGTCATTTCACCTGGCGGCCCATCACCCATACCGCAGCGGGTTCAGGAGCGATATGCACCATGGCTGCGCAGATGGCTGCGCTGTCCGTCCCGGTGGAAGGATCCAGCGGCAGTAGCACTGCATCAGCGGAAAACCCTGCCGCCAAACGCCCTATGTGTTCAGAAAGTCCCAAGGCCTGGGCTGGGCGCGTGGTGATCATCTCCATCAACACCACCGGCGAAATTTGTGGATGGCACTGCCACACATGGCGGGCCTCATGCAGCAGGGATAAGTCCGGGTTGCTGGCCAGCGAGTCGGTAGCCAGGCACACAGGGATAGAACGCTCCAACATCTTTTGCCACGGATGTTCTCCTCGCCGATGATGACCGAAATAAGTGTGCGTGCGTGGACACCAAGCCACACTGGCACCGCTGTCGGCAAGAATTTTCAGTTCGGCATCGTCGGCATAATTGACGTGCGCCAACACAATGGGAATTGCGCGTAAGCCAGCTTTATTTTTCAGGTTTTTATCAGCGAGCAATCCATACTGCCGGCCCCAACGAATTGGCCCACCGACAAAGCGCGGCACATGCTCATCCAAAATATCGAGCTTTTGCATGAACGGCCAGGAACGACCCAGCGGACCATCCAAGGTAGCCAAAAATGCTCCCTCTTCGATGTTTTCCGCCAGATGCATGGCCAGCGGTACCTGATGACTTTCCGCCGCAGTTACCACCTGCTGCAGGGCCGGACCTTCCACCGAATAAGGCGCGTGCGGAGAAACGCCAATGGAAACGTATTCACCGGCTGCCTGATTATTCAACGCGGCATTCAGACGGGCTTGCAGGAAGTCGCGGCGTTTACCTAAAGCGGTAATTTCGCCAAAGCTGACCACTCGCAGCGGACCGCCGGCCAGTGCAGACCGTGTGAACTCCGGCCAGCGGGTAATATCGCCGACGGTCGTAACGCCAAAGCGCATGCACTCCGCAACTCCATTTTTTACAGCGTTCGTGATGACGTCCGCCGCATCGGAGGATTGCGGCATTTCTGCAAACAGTTGCAGCACCCAGTCTGGAAATGCGATCGGCCCAGGTATTTTTCCACGTAAAAAGCTTAATTCCAGGTGGGTATGGGCGTTGACGAAACCGGGGCAGAGAATGTGACCAGGGAAATGCTGCTCTGCCATCTCTGGAAACCGGGATCGGAGTTGATCAACCGGCCCCACCGCCATAATGCGCCCATGTTCAACGGCCATGCCCGCGTGGGCAATTATGTCACCAGGATGCGTCATCAGAGCATCGGCGGCAAACATTTGCCATCGCGGCACATCCGTCGAACAGAATGGCATGGCCAAAGACTCCCGTGCCAGGTGTCCGGCGCAGCGCCGGAGAATTCAGCGAACGGAATTATACAGGGCGTTTACCACTTGATCTTCCCAACCGTTCACATTACCCCGGTAATGATTGACGAAAATGGCGAAAGCAAACCGCGCATGGGCCAGTGTCAAGTACCCGCTGAGTGTAGAGGCCCCGGTTACGTGACCATCTTTGACGCGCAGAAACGCACGGGCGGGCGAGCGGGTTAAGCGATTGACGAAGGTTCCCTGCCCCGGCTTGGCCATGGTGTCTATAAACACCTGGCCGTGCGGCTCGGTGGCAATGCGCGCCAATATGGTGGTGATTGCAGAGGTGGCCACGCGATCATGGTGCGAAAGCCCGGACCCATCAACCATGTGCGTGAGGGCAGGGTTCACACCAATGGTACCCAGATACGCCTTAACCGCCGCGGTACCATTGGCCCAGCTGCCAGGTTGACCTGTGGCATCGTGGCCCAGCAATTTGCACAGACATTCCGCCATTAAATTAAAACTGTCAATGTGTGCGCGCTTCAGAATATCGGTCAGTGGTGTTCCATACGAGGCCAGCAGGACAGGCCTGACTTTTTTTTGCGCCGCCAGGGCGGTGATCCCCTCACTGCGAACCACCCCGCTGATAGCGATTCCATGGGACAGAAAACTTTGCTTGAGCACAGCACCGGTATAAAGAGCCGGGTTATTGATGGTCACCTGCAAAGGGTAATTGGAATCGGAATAGCGTATTTGTCCACGCAGAAAAAAATGATTGCTGTTGGGCCGGCGATACAGCCATACACTTTGCACCGAACCACGACGAGCCTGAATCGTGACCGGCGTATAGGGCGTAGATGGAAATATCCGCACTCCCGGCGCGCCGTTGGGTTGAATCATCGGCAGCCAATTCAGGCAGTTATCGGAAAAATTCAGCCCGCACACCTGGGCTTCGTACCAATCCAGAGATTGCCCCTTCGGCCATTGCCGATTAAAAAAATTCTGGTTGAAAATATGGTCATCCACCACCACATCATGAAAATTGGTCTGGCCGGTCCTTTTGAGATAGGCTGCCCAGTTATCAAATGCAGTTGTAACGGTCCAGCCGACCCGGCGGCACAACACCGGATCACCCAACGCCGGGTCGCCGCCACCCATCATCACCAAATCATCGCCCACGCGGTACAAATAAGTGTGCAGCACACCGTCAGGGCCAAGTTTGGCAAAAGCGGCGGAAGTAGTCAGCAATTTCCCGTTGCTGCCGGGCATCAGGGGCAGATTCGGGTGATAACCATAAATGGGAGTCGCTGTGCCGTGGGCAATTTGTACGATACTGATGCTGATCTGCGCGCCGTTGAGTTGCGCTGGATCAGACCGCAGGAGGTATCCGATGCGGTCCGCCAGACTTGCCGCCGCGGCCGTACGGGCACTGACCGAGAGCCAAACGGTGGCCGCGAGAGCCAGGCAATAGATAAAAACTCTGCTAACTTGATGATGATGAACCGGAAATTTCAGGAATCCAGGCACACATACCTCCTTGTAAGGGTGCATTGTGAATGAAAGACATCGAACATTCTCACCGGTAAGTCCGCTGGTCACCAGGCAAGGATAAAATAATACCCCATTTTATTGATACGATCACTTCAGTCCAAAAGTTGGCGATTGCTCGTAATTTCCGCTCAATGAGCTACCGGTGAACCCAGTTGCTGGCCCACTTCCTCCAGTTTCTTTTTGAGGGTGTCAGAAGTATTGGCCTCTAAATTCAGACGCAACAGAGATTCCGTGTTGCTTTTTCGCACGTTGAACCACCATGTATCGTATTCCACCGTAATTCCATCCAGATAGTCAATGGCGGCATCTTTATAGCGCTCCGCCAGCCGCCGCACGGTACCATCCTTGTCCTGCACTTCATAGTTTATTTCGCCGCTGCCATGCCAGCGCATCAGCGGCTTAAAGACATGACTGACCGGAGTGTCGTACCGTGACAGCACCGAAAGCAAACACGCAAAGGCAATCGCCCCTGAATCGGTGTTAAAATTGTCACGGAAATAAAAATGACCGGAAAGCTCGCCACCAAAAACCCCTTTGCTGTCCGCCAGGGCTTTTTTCATAAACGCATGACCCACGCGTTCGCGCCGTGGCACGCCGCCGGCATTCTGAATTTCCTCCCGCACGACCCGACTGGAGCGCAGATCATACACCACCGCAGCTCCGTGATTGGTCTTGAGAAAATCCCGGGCCAGCAGGGCTGTAACAATATCGCAACGGATGACCCGGGCTTGCTCATCAACAAAAATGCAGCGGTCCGCATCGCCGTCAAAACACACGCCCAAATCCGCAGCATGGGAAAGTACCGCCTCCTGCAATTGCCGCAGGTTAGCATCCACCAGCGGATTGGGCTCATGCGCGAACCGGCCCGTAATTTCCATATTCAAGGGAATGATGTCGAGGTTTGGATGGCCTATGAAGATCTCAGGGATGAACTTGCCGGCCATGCCATTGCTGGCGTCCACCACCACCCTTAACTTGCGACTCAGACGCAGAAACTTGAGCACGTGTGCGCGGTAGGCGGCTTGAAGATCGTGAAATTCCACCTGGCCCATCTGCACTGGAGTATTTTTTCGCAGTGTGGATGCGATCCGTTTTATTTCCTGCAATCCGGTATCGACACCGACAGGCCTCGCCAGCAGGCCGCTTATTTTAAACCCGTTGTAGTCAGCCGGATTATGCGAAGCTGTGGTCTGTATGCCCCCACAGCACCCCAGATGATTGATGGCAAAATAAATCATCGGAGTATCAATTAACCCGATATCAATGCAGTTGGATCCGGTGGAAAGAATGCCGTCAATAAGGGCTTTACTTAATGACTGGCTGCTGGGGCGCATATCCCGACCGACGATAACCATTTTTTTCCGCCGATCCGCTTTATCCAGGCCGGTCAGATTCATCTGCAAAAATTGAGCTGTGGCATAACCGATTTTCCATGCAATTTCTTCATTGAGTTCATCAGGATAAATACCCCGTATGTCGTAAGCTTTGAAGATATTGTCAAACATCCTTAGCCTTTATAAAAGCGTCCAACCGTTGCCGGCCCTGCTGACTTTTTATTAGCCGCGCCATGACCAAGACCAACGGCCGGCTGGCGCAAACTTCGCCGGCCTGGAGCGACCGGTGCTGCCTCCCAAGCTCTCTTGAACCGTATCTTATCGCAGAAAACCCCATTCATCCACAAAGCCGCCCCGAACGAATTGTCAGGGGTGTGGCAATTGGCAGCTACGCGCAAAGTCGACAAAAAACATTATCGGCGGCATGAATCGCCAGATGGGCGTAATTTCTCATTCTTTGCGATCATTTCGCCGAAGAAGGAAATGTCTGGATGGAACCGACACCTGGATGATCTTTGTGGCGAGCAGGTCTAGCGTTTCTTGAACATTTATCGCCACCAAACAAGATTGTGTGATCCGCGAAGCATCGGCGATGCGTTGTGGTCGGCGAGCGGGTTTAGATGAAATCGAGCATGGACGGTATGGCTCGATTTTCAGCAGGTAAGTAGTTTTTGGAAAAAGGAGAGAGAACATGCGCGTGGATGAAAAGCTCAATCGGATGGTGCAGGTTTGCACCGCTCTTTGCGCTGGGCTGGCCAACTCCGGTGGAAGTACTAAGGACGGCGCTTGCAGTTTTCGCCTGGCCTCCCGGAGCCACGGCATTACCCCGGAATCTTCAGTCAACTCGGTGCAGGTCGCATTTCGCCAAGGCCGCGTGGAAATCAGTCCATCAACAAGTGGTTCGGCGGCCTGCGCAGTTCAGGCGGGCAAAGCCCCCGTCTCAATTACGTTTCATTTCATGGAGGATGGTGCCGCGAATTCGTTGGAATTAAATAAAACATCAGCGCTGCTGCGCATGGCCAGCGCGGATTCAGATTGCATTCTCGCAGATACCCTGGTGGAGTGGACGTTTGATCAGCTCTTGCCAAGAGCCTGTGATCCGAACGGGCGGGCAGATCGCACTGTGGCCGACACGACCTTTACCAGCGTATGGTCGTGGACGGTACAACCTAAAACCAGTCCGACTGCGCACACTTTACGCCTGCAAGTTTGTTGTATTTCCGGAAATGGTGCCATCAGCCAGATTCAATGCCGAATCCAGATGGCGGCGGATCAGAAGGAATCCGCGGAAATCCTGTCCGAAATGGCCAACGGCCGCACCGGTCAATTCGTGGTGGCGTTAACCACACGCGAACCCGGTCCAACACCCACGATCAGATTTGACTCGCCGGACCAAGCATCAGCGGATTCGCTCAGATCGCTGGCCTATGCCTGAAACAGCACCGTTATCGCACTCAATATGCTCCTATACTCCGCGCAGACATGGGGAACAACGGTGAATGTAATGGTTGCCTGTACAATCAGTCCGTTGTCCCGACTTTCCAGCTTCGGAAATGCATCGCCAGACTCTGATTAAGGCAATAAATATGAGTGATTTTCTCAACTTCGCTGGTCCACCGGCCGATGGATGACAAGGGAGTGGTATTTTCCGGGTTGCCCCGGGGAATATCCAAAGGGGTGCCTTTTTGGATCGATTGGCGAGCCAGGCACCCTGCATCGTTTTATACACTCTCTTGCCGGAACTATGCCGTGAAAACATCCGCCGCCAGTGAGCCGGTTGCGTTGTCGCGCCCTAAAATTCACAAAATCGGATTGGCTCATGGAGCCGAAGGCTGCAGCGGTGCCAATTCGTTGTAAGTTGGTGCGTTATAGCGTGGCCAAGCGGCTTATCG
>JAJZCR010000031.1 GCA_021851715.1 Planctomycetota bacterium | reverse complement strand
TGTCGATGGCCCGATTCCTGAAAGAACATGCTGCACTGCTCAAGGCCCTGCCGTTGGGCACAATGGCAGTGGTTACCGCGCCGGCGGGCGAGGGCGGCGAAGGCGCGATTCCATCCGGCGTTATTTTTTGTCTTCGGGCCGTCGGGGATGCGGCGAAAAAGGCTATCGAGCCAGGCTATCCCCTGGCCCCGCATTACTTTGTGCATGTTGGCGAAGATGGCAGTGCCGTGCTGCCGTTTACCCAAGCCAGAAACATCTTGGACCGCCTCAAGAGCCTTTGCCTTGGGCGCGACATGCCCGACGCCGGGGCCTGCGCCGGTGTCCGGCGGTGCCGCCTTGGCCCGAGATGCCGACAACTTTCGGAAAAGCAGCGCACAATCCCGCAATATCCGTTTATGTCCGCTTACGCCGTGGGCTTTGTGCCAAGGGTCGGCGCTTCCACGTCCGCCGTGGCCGCGTCCGCGCTGGTCTTGCCCATTGCGGATTCATAGCGCCAAGGAAGTTCCCCAGCCGCGCTCGCAACGCTACCGGGTCGCGTGCTTGACACTCCCAT
Source organism: Planctomycetota bacterium (assembly GCA_021851715.1). GTDB lineage: Bacteria > Planctomycetota > Phycisphaerae > WQYP01 > WQYP01 > JABEVA01. The sequence continues at coordinate 36,474 of JAJZCR010000031.1, read as the reverse complement.
ACAACCAGCACGCGCCAGCCGAGCAGGCGCAGTTCTCGGCGTTGTGCCGCATCGCGGGCCTTGTTTGCGGCGCGCTTCTTTCGCCAGAATGCCGCGTTCACTACCGGGGTGCTACGTCCCCTCTTGCAGCCGTGCTGGTGCCAGTAGCAGCCATGTACGAACACAACCGCGCGTCGTGAATGGAACACAAGATCAGGTTTTCCCGGAAGAGCGGGTGCGTGCAGCCGGAAGCGGAGTCCCAAGCCGTGGACAATGCTGCGCGCGAGCTTTTCAGGCTTTGTATCCTTGCATCGAATTGCAGCCATGCACTTGCTGCGCTGCGCCGGCGTGAGCGTGTCGGCCATCGCTCGGCCCTCACTTGCTGCCGGGTTTGGGGCCGAACTTCCCGGCAAGGAACTTGTAGACCTCTTGCTGCACGTGGCGCGGCTGGCGGCGGATCAGGGCCATGGCGCTGATGGCATCGCGGGAAGTTGGTACTTTGAGATTGGCTTTGTCCTTGTTGTAATAGACGCACACCGCCCGCAGGTTTTTTTCATCGTCAGTCCCACCTTGGCTGATCGGGACGACGTGGTCGATTTGAAGACGGCACTTCCTTCCCGGCTCGCACCCGGAATCCTCGTTGGGACCGGCACCGCACACTTGGCAGGTGTATCCGTTAGGCGCGAGAATTTGGCGGCGCATTTTGCCCGAGATTTCACGTGCGATGACCGGGCGCGGTTCCAACGTCTCGAGTAGATACTCATCTGACTTGAGGTCCACCCGGTCGTTGTGGGAACGTATCTGCATCCCCTCCTCGACACGCAATTTGCAGCCAGGGTCTAAAAACCGCGAGCCCCATCCTCTACACGCATGGCCGCCGCCAAAGCGAGTGCGTTGCGGAGGAGGCTCGTTCCGTATCCCCGGGCAAGTTGAAGTATTTCGCGTGCGCCCGTTTCGGACCAGTCCCCGTCGCGCACGAGGGCGGAAATGATTTGCCTGTCGGTCGCAGCATCACCCAGCTTGGCGATTATCGTTTCGTATTCCGATACGAGCATTTCGGTAATGAGTTCGGCCATGGTCGTGTCTCCATAAGATAGGTATTGGTCAGGCTGCATCAAACCGATTCTCGCGGTGCCAGCGCAGGCACACCGGGTCGGGGTAGAACCGGGCGGGTGAAATGATCTTCTGGCCGTGCCTCGCTGCGATCATCTCGAGGGCGGATCGGTCCTTTAGCTTGCGAACCCGCCCGCTAACGCGGAGCGTCAGGTCGTCCTCGATCGTCACAAGCCCGGAGTCGAACAAGCGGTCGAACGTGGCCGACATGCACACGCCGTTGGTCGGGTCGGCCCGGCGGAGACCGTCAACGCTCCACGGAACGATGTGCCCGGCAACCAAGCACTCCACCAGCGGAAGGCCGGTGACACAGCATCGGTTGTTGTAGCTGCTGATGACCGCGTCGCGAAAAAACGCCTGGTGCAATCGCTGCTTAGCGGTGACGATTTTTTCTGACGGACCAGTCGGCGCGCCGGTGCTGCAGTCGTCGTGCCGCAACGGTTCGTGTTTATGGCGGAGGTCATGCGCGTGGACGATTAGTCCGTTCCAGTCGGCATGGAACTCATCCCAGATCGCCCTGTCGAGTTTGCCGCCATGCGTCAGGCCGGAGATGCTTCGGGCCGCGAGCTGCGGATCAAAGGCCCCGAAGTTACCGAGTTTGCGGGCTACCGATGCCGGTGTGCGGTGCAATAATAGCGCGAGTTCCTTCACGCGGGAATCGGTTGCCTTCGTGCGTTGGAAGGGGATGCGGCAATACAACTCGAACGCGAGGATCAGTTGCTCTCGCGTCCACGGTTGACCGTCGTTAGCAGGCCGTGCGAGCATCAGACTCCTTATGCGGCTGGGCGGACCCCAACATAGCAACATCCGGCGAACAGCTCGATGACGCGGGGGCCGTTGCCTTCCGGCTCAGTCGTGAAAATGAACGTGGTCGGACAATCGCGCTGCTCCTTCGCCTCAAATGGCGTGACGCGGTAGTGATGCGACGTTATTCGTTCGATGCTTATTGTGTCGCCCGGTTTGATTCCGTGCCTCTCGAAAAATTCGCGGACCCACGCCCGCTTGCAAAAGAACCGCCGGGGTTTGCCGGATTTTGCATCGGTTGGAATGTCCGTCATAACCGGCTTAATGATTCCGTCCGCGTCCAGGCGGATAGGCTTGCCGGGCGGCCCCTTGGCTGACGGAGCGCCGTAGCAGTCGGCCGGAAAGAAATCCACGTGGCCAGTCAAGTACAAGTGATTGGCGCGCAGATTGGCCGCGTTGACACAGATAAGCCGTTTGCGATGTCCAACTCGTCCACTCATATTCCCGGCCATCATACCCGACGGGATAGCTCACGCAACAAGGGCGAAGAAGCCGTTCCTCCGCCACGCCGTTGTCCCCTCCTTCCATTGTAACCGTTCACGGAGATACGGTCGGGCTGGCTGGGAAGCCTGCACCACAGTGCGGGCCCTCACCGGAAAGGCGAATTTCGAGGCGGTGGGCCGCTGCCGGGCTGGCTAATCGGTGTGGTCGTGACCGGTTACCTCCGGGCGGCGTTGGGTGCCGAGGGGCAGCGACGAATGGCATTTAGTTAAGCCCGGCCATTGCAGGTAACATACATTCATAAAGCCTCGCAGCCTACCGACAACCAATGTCTTCTCCATCCGCGATAGCGCCTTTGCCGATGATGTGGCCAAGACCAACCTGACGGCAATCTTCCAGCAGAACGGCCTGACCAATGTAAGGAGTCTGTAGTGGCCGAGGAAACCGATCCTACCCGCAAGAACACCATCGTTCTCTACCGGACGGCGGACGGTAAGGTGACGGTGGACGTCTTTTTTGCGCGGGACAATTTCTGGCTGACCCAGAAGACGATGGCGGAGCTATTTGGCGTGAATGCACCCGCGATTTCCAAGCATTTGAAGAACATTTTCGAAAGCGGGGAACTGGGGAAACCGTAACTGTTTACCGCTCCGCGGCTGGGCGGGAAAACAGGCGTGGCAGCGTGGCCGCCGGGGACACATGGGTCATCCTGGCAGAGCAAAATGCTCCGAAAAACCGCCGCTTGTTGACTAACCGCGGTAAACAGTTACTACTCGTAGACAGGATCAGTTGCGAGCGGAGCAATCCGGCGGATACACGGCCAAAAACCAAGCGATGAGCGCCGATTGTTGAACCGGCGTGGCTTCGAGTATTGGCTTGAGCTGTTGTAAATCATGGACCGATGAACCATCTGGGTAGAATTTCTTTAAAAAAGCAAGAACTGCCGTAAGGACTCCGACGTTTCGCCGCCACGTTCCATCCTCGTCCAAGCTTAGGTAGCAAAAAGCGTCGGCGGCAAACTTTGTGGGGACTGGGGTGTCGGGTCGGTCGATAGCGCGGAAATCGAACCATCCAAATGTGCGGAGGTTTGCGGACGGAAACTGTTGCATGAGTTCAATTGCCAGCTGCTCAAGCAGGCGGCCCGTGGTGATGTTATCGGAAGACGGCATGAACCATTTCTCCCACCTGGATGTGCCGCCGTTTCATGTCCGCGTATTCCGTTTCGCCGAGCAAATCCGCATAGATATTCATCCGGCAGCCGTCCGGGGTATCCACCCAAGTGTTGCTAAATTCATGGGTCCATTCGCTGAGTTCTCGCGCGGATCGCTCACCGATCCAATCCACGGCGCGACGGATGGATTGGATCTCAGCAGGGAGCAGGGTGCCTGATTCTCCCGCGACGGTGAAAACTTCCTCGGTGTATGGCCCGTTAGGCCGAGTGCCTGCACGCAATACACCCTCGGTGCATAACTCTGCGAGCAGGCGATCTCCCGAGTCAACCGCCGGCCCGCGGGGCATTCGGATGATCGGATAATCAGAAAGCACAGCCCCGTTGTCGCGAAAGTGGAACAGGTGTGCTACATAAAACGCCTTGTAGAGGCGAGTCTTTCCGTTAAAACTTCCTCCCGCCTCGCGGACAATGGCCACGAGAATTTCCTTGGCTTTTTTCTTGGCGTCCACTGAACATCCCCTTCGCCTTTGTACGCGAGCATCCATATGAGTTATCATACTCTCTTTATGATATTTTAGCCAGCGATAAAGGCGATAATGGTCGCGTTAAGCAAGGCAAATATACTCTGTTTGTCGGGGTTTGATACAAAAGGGGATACGATTTGCCCGTAAAGGCGGCCCTTTCGCACGACCAGCGATGTATCGCCAGCCCCCGGTAGCAGTATAGCTCATGGAAACGATGGCAACATGGTTGATCCCATGATCGTGGCCCAAGCCGTAAAATGCGAAAGAAATCTCTGCGCAGCGCCATAACGTGGAGCAGGGCGGCTACTGCGGGTAACTCTTTACCGCTCCGCGGCTGGGCGGGCGGCCCTGCCAGCAGGCAGGTTCAGGAGGCATCCAGCCGCACATCGGTAAGCAGGCCGGGCGATGGTGGCGACGGTACTAGCGTGGTTTTCGCCTGGTTGCTCTTGGGGCAAATTGGCGATAGCCTTTGGCTTTCATCAGGGTTTTATCAGGAGTTTCAATGAATATTTCAATTGCGGTGTTACCAGGCGACGGTATTGGAGTGGAAGTAATTAAGGCCGCGATGCGTGTGGTGGACGATGTTGGGCGACGCTTCGGCCATCAAATTACCGCCAATTATGCGGATGTCGGGTGGGCGGCGATTGATAAGTACGGTACCGCATTGCCGGCGGAAACACGGCAGGTATGCCTGACCAGCCAGGCGATTTTTTTTGGGGCAGTGGGGCTGCCGGATCGCGATAAAACCCTGCCCCAGGCCCAACGCCCCGAACGCGTGGCCCTGCTGGAGCTGCGCAAGGGACTCTTTGCCAATTTACGCCATGTGGTGTTGCCACCGGGGCTGGTCGGCCGGTGCCCGCTGAAAAACGAGCTCATCAAAAACGGCATAGATATTATGATTATTCGTGAACTTACCGGGGGGCTGTATTATGGCCAGCCGCAGGGGATCCAGGGCCGCTCGCCGGATCGCACTGCAGTGGACACCATGGCCTACAGCGAGCACGAAATTCGGCGAATTTTGAAAGTCGGCTTTGAAACCGCGTGCAAGCGTCACAAGAAGCTCTTAAGTGTAGACAAGGCCAATATTCTGGCCACCAGCCAACTGTGGCGTGAAACGGCCACCGCCATGGGCAAGGATTACCCGGACATTCAACTGGAGCATATTTATGTGGATAATGCCTCCATGCAATTATTACGGCGGGCCAGCGAATTTGATGTCATCGTTACCGAAAACACCTTTGGCGACATCCTCAGCGATGAAGCTTCGATGCTGGCAGGTTCCATTGGGCTGGTTCCGTCAGCGTGCCTGGGTGCGCCGGATGCGCACGGTAAGTCCGCGGTACCATTTTACGAGCCCATCCACGGCAGCGCCCCGGACATTGCCGGACAAAACAAGGCCAATCCGGTAGGTTCCATCCTGACTGCCGCCATGATGCTGCGATATACGTTCGGACTCTCGGCGGAAGCCAACGCCATTGAAAATGCGACTTTTGCGGTACTCAATGAAGGCCGAGTTTTAACCGGGGATCTGGGCGGTACGGCAAGCTGTTCCGCTGTGGCGGACGCAGTGATAGCCGCCCTGCGATCCTGAGGCGATGGTGGATAAAAGTTCATGCGTATCATCGCTGGAGAATTTCGTCATCGGATTTTGATTTCGCCTCCGACGCGAACCACCCGGCCCATTACGGATAGAGCCAAACAATCCTTGTTCGATGCCTTAACCGTGGCCGTGGACTTAAGCGGAGGCACGGTGCTGGATTGTTTTTCGGGTACCGGTTCGATGGGTCTGGAATGCCTTTCCCGCGGAGCGGGGCGGGCGATTTTTATAGAGCGTGACCGCGATGCACTGGAGGGTCTGGGCAAGAATATCGATACCCTTGGCGTTGTATCTCAATGCCGGGTGCTGGCCATGGATGCCTACCGGATGGGGCGCACCGCCGTGGATTTGCTGCAAGACTGGGGCGATCTACGCGTGGCGTTTGTGGATCCGCCGTATGTCCATCTGCAAGAGCCTCGTACGCGGTCATTGCTGGAGGGCCTGGTGGAAGCGCTGGCCAGTGGGCGGGTGGCGGCGGGAGGGCTGATCGTATTACGCCATGCGGCGGCGACAGATCTGGATGAGATGGCGCTGGCCCGACGGATTGTGCGCCGGTTACAATACGGTAGCATGGCGATTACCTGGCTGAAAAGCGGGGGCCAGCCGGGAACCTGAATTGTGGCGTAAGAATATCCCGGTTGCAGCTTCATTATTAAAGGAAAACCATGGCCCTGCAGGAGTATAAATATTTCCGTCCGGCGCAGGCGGCGCAACTGCGTCGTCTGGAAATGACGGTGCGCGGCGTGGTGGAGGGGGTGTATGCAGGTCTGCACAAGAGCCCGCACAAGGGTTTTTCCATTGAATTTGCCGAGCATCGGGAATATGTACCGGGTGATGAAATCAGGCACCTGGACTGGACGGTGCTGGCCAAGACTGATCGCTACTACATCAAGCAGTATGAACAGGAAACCAATTTACGGGCCACGATCTGCCTGGATGTTTCCAACTCCATGCGTTATGGCACGGCATCGCTCAAGGATCCCCGTGGGATCACGCGGGAGAATGTAACGAAATTTGAATATGGTGCCACGCTGGCGGCATCGCTGGCGTTTATGCTCTCCCATCAGCAGGATATGGTGGGGCTGATGGCGTTTGACAATAACTTTCGGGTGGAAATACCCCAGGGCAACGGGCCCGCGCATCTGCACCAGATGTTTGTGAGCATGGAAAAGCTTACGCCCGGCAAAACGACGGACATTTCCGGCGTGTTGCATCTGCTGGCCAATAAAATTCCGCGGCGTGGGCTGGTGATTGTCATCAGCGATTTTTTTGATGATCCGGACAAGCTGCTGACCGCTCTGCAGCATCTGCGTCATGCCCGGCATCAACTGGTGCTGATTCAGGTTCTGGATCGCGGCGAAACGGAACTTAATTACAACCGGCCCATCACATTTCAGGATATGGAAGATGGTTCACGATTGCAGATTGATCCGAAGTTGATACGGGATGATTATCGGCGGGAAGTGCAGGCATTTCTGGATCTGATGAAACAGCGCTGCGGCCAATTCAGAATTGATTATGTAACAGCGTTTACTGATGTTCCCTGGGATGTTCAGATCCGGGATATCTTGAGTCGAACCAGCCGGCGCAGATAGCTCTGCATTCCGGCCCCGCGAGCCTGACCGGTTTGCCGTTGGAGAAAACCTCTTGCTGATGACACTGGCAGCCATCAATTTTTCCGATCCCACCATGCTTATTGGCCTGCTGGCGGCGGGAATTCCGGTATTGCTGCACCTGCTGAACCGGGTGCGTGCACCGGTGGTGCAATTTCCTACGCTGCGTTTTCTGCGTGTGACGGCCCAGAAAACATCGCGGCGGCGCCAGGTGCAGCATTTTCTGCTGTTGCTGATGCGCATGGCGGTGTTCGCTCTGATGGCGATGGCTATTGCCGGGCCCCTGGTGCATGGCGGCAGTCCACTGCTGGCGTACGGCATGTTATCGCTGCTGTTGGTGGGGCTGGCGGTGATGGCGATCATGGCAGTCCTGTTGGTGTCGGCGCTGGAACGGCCGAAGGGGCCAGTTTCGCAGGCCCTCGCCGATGGAATCGCGCCGACAGTGCCCCCGGCTTTGAGCCAGGCCCTCAAGCCGCAAAGCCGCCTGAGGCAACTGGGGCTTCCGGCGCTGGCGATGATTCTGGCCCTGATGGCCGCGCTGAGTGGGCTTTTCGGCCTGAGCACGAACAAATTTTTTCCAGCGATGGGTGGCAGCTATAACGGTGCGTCCACCGCATGCGTGATTATTCTGGATAATTCACAATCGATGCTGGCCCGCGATGGCAATCAAACCCGTCTGACACATGCCGTGCGCCAAACCCGCGCCCTGCTCAACCAGGTCATTCGGCCGGTGCAGATGGCGATACTGCTGACCAACCCCGGATCCAACCCCATTCCCGATTCGTTATCCGCCAATCGGCTGGGCGTACTGACGGGATTGCTGCGTGTGACAAGCATCGGGCGTGCTTTGCCGATGCGGGAGCTTGTGGCGCGGGCGGTGGCGTTGCTGGATCAAAGCAAAGAGCCCAACAAAATGGTGCTGATTTTATCTGATTTTGCCGGGCCGTCCTCTTCGGATGTGCAGGCCTTTGCGGCACTCAAGCAAAATCCATCCATTGCGCTGGTGCTGATGCCGCAGGAGTTCAGTCGCCCGGATGATGTGGCGATTTCGGGCATCAAAATTATCTCCGGCCAGCCGGTGGTGGGAAGCCGGATATATCTTGGTGGCAGGATCATTAACAACGGTGAAACCGCGGTGGTCCCCCGGTTTCATCTGCTGGTGGATGCTGTCCCCGTGGCGCACAGCCAGGCCAAGGTGGAACTTGGTCCGGCCGGCAGTCAAGACTCGCGGAGAACGATTAAAATTGCGTACCTGCTGACACAAGCCGGTTATCACGTGTTCACACTGGCCTTGCAGCACTCCAGCCAAGTTTTGTCATGGGCGGATCAGCGCAGTGTTTCGTTGAACGTGGCTGATCAGGTCAACGCTCTGGTGATCGGGTCGTCGCCGACGCTGCAGGTGGATTCCACCGCATTTTACGTGGATTCGGCGCTGGCACCTTTCTCGGGATCGGGGACTGCGGGTCATTTAGGCCATCCCATATGGAGCATTGTGCCAACCTATGCGGCGGCAAATACCGCGGCCACGATGCCTTGGGCCCGGTATGGGACTATTTTTATATGTGACGTTCCGCGTCTGAGTATTGCCCTGGCGGACAAACTGACGAGATACGTGCGATCCGGGGGAAGAATCTGCTGGTTGCTGGGTTCGGCGGTGGACAGCGTTGAATATAACCGCGTCATCTGGAAAACACGGCATTTGCTGCCGGCGGCACTTGTCGGGCCGGTGGTACGCCAGACCAGTTTGCGTGTGGATTGGATCGACATTCGCAGTCATATTTTTGCGGGGCTGTTTAAAAATCAGGATCCGTTTCGGCGCATTGTGGTGGTGGGGCGGTGGGGTCTTGGCAGCGATAGTATTCCGCTGGGACACGTGCTTTCCAAGCTGGAAAATAGCGCAATCTTTCTGGCCCAACATCGGCTGGGCAAGGGACGAATTTACACCTTTGCAAGCGCGCCTGGCGGCGGCTGGACCAACCTGGCCGATACGTCGCTATTTTTACCGATGATGGTACGTATAGCCCTGGGCAATGCTTCTGATTCAGCCGGCACCACCAGCTTTGGCCCGGGACAGGCAGTTGCGATTCCCATGCCCGCCGTCGCCGCCGGCACGTCTGTGGAAGTCGATATACCCCGCCATGCCGGGCCGGTGAATGTGGCTTGCTCTAGAAACTCTGCCGGTCTGCCACAATGGATATTTAAGCATACCCGGCGTACCGGGATATATCATTGGCATAGTTTCAATCATGAATATGCCGGTGAATTTGTGGTCAATCCGCCGGGAGATGAAGCCAACTTGTTGCCGGTGCCGGCGGATCATTTGGCCCAAGAAGCGCCGAAAGGGCAGCCGGTGTTTATGGCCTCGTCGGTGACGGAGTTGCTTCAAGAGTTGGCTAAAATCAGCCAGGGGACTTCCCTGATGCCGGGAGTTTTGGCCGTCGTGCTGATTCTGGCGGTGCTGGAGGCTCTTTTTGCCAACCGCTACAAGCCTGCTGTCGATAATATCGGGGCGGAGTTCAACAGATCGTCCGCCGAGCTGTCGGCGGCGGCGCAGTAGTTGCGGGTCAAGTGGAAAGATCATGCATGAAAACACCGAGTCCATTGCCTCCACCGTCAGACTGGGATCACGTTGCCGGCTGGTATGACCAGCAACTGCAAGCCGAGGGTCCATCGCACCACAGCAAGGTTATTATTCCGGGCGTGTCACGGCTGCTTGATTGTACGGTTGGGCGGCGTGTATTGGATATTGCCTGCGGACAGGGTGTGGTGTGCCGGGCCATGGCGGAAGCGGGAGCGAACGTTGTGGGAGTCGATGCCTCGGAAAACCTTATTGCGATGGCCAGGCGGCGGTGCCGCTATCCGGATCGGGAATCGTACTTTTGCGGCGACGCCCGCAAGCTCGTAGAAATACCGGAGCTTTTGCCGGAGAGTTTTGATTCTGCGGTTTGTATTCTGGCCATTCAGAACATGACGCCGCTGTCTCCAGTGTGGCAGGGCTGCCGGCGGCTGCTCAAGGGCGGCGGCCATTTGCTGGTGGTGATGATACACCCATGTTTTCGCGTGCCGCGTAAAAGCTCCTGGCAATGGGATGAGCACAACTTGTCGCAGTACCGGCGTATTGATACCTATTTGACTTCAGAAAAAATACCCATCGTGATGCACCCTGGCAGCAGCCCGGACATCACCACGCTGACGTTTCATCGGCCACTCCAGGCGTATGTCAATACGCTTGCTTCCGCCGACCTGCTGGTGGATCACGTGGATGAATGGATCAGCCACAAGTCTCCGCCGGCGGGCAAACGTTTCACTGCGGTGGATCGCAGCCGCCGGGAAATTCCGCTTTTCCTGGCCTTGCGATCCCGGGCGGTGTAGGGTATTGACCTGCTGGTCAAAGCTCTGATCTAAGATGAGATCCGTGCTGTGCGGCTTTACGTGTTCTACAGACTGCTTCTTTCAGCGGCCACGCCGACCTGCCGCTCCAGCTTTTATTTTTGATGATGCCAGCCGCCGCCAAGGGCCTGGTAGAGAGACACCAGATCGTTGGACAGGGCGAGCTTGCTAAGCACCAGGGAATTTTGGGCGGCATAAAGGGATTGCTGGGCCTGGAGCACGTTGAGGAAATCGGTCAGGCCGGCCTTATAAAGCTCCAAGGAGAGTTTGGTGGCCTGTTGGCTGGCTTTTACCGCAGCCTGGAGGGCTTTTTCGTGCTCCTGTTCATGGGTGTAGGCGGCTATGGCGGAATCCACCTGTTGTAGGGCCGTGAGCACGCTTTGGCGGTAGGCCAGATAGTATTCATCGCGAATCGCTTCATTTTGATGGATGGAGGATTCAATTTGTCCGGAACTGAAAATGGCCCATGAAACGCTGGGGCCAATACCCCAGTTCAGGGAATTGGAATCAAACCAGTTGGCGGCGTTTTGCGAGGAAAAGCCCAGATTGCCATTGATCACGAAGGTAGGATAAAGCTCGGCGGTGGCTACGCCGATTTCTGCGGTGGCGGCGGCGAGCTGGCTTTCCGCGGTCCGCACATCAGGCCGGCGCAACAGCAATTGGGCGGGCAGGCCGATGGGCACGCTGGGCGGAACGGGCGGAATCGTCCCGGGAGTGGAAAGCTGCCGCAGGAGTGCCGCGGGTGGTTGACCCAGCAGCACACTAAGGGCGTAAATCAACTGCTGCTGCTGGGTCTGCAGGGGGGCAATCTGGCTTTCGGTGGTGGCTAATTGGGATTCGGCGTCAGCCAGGGCCAATTCCGTATTCAAGCCGTTTTTGAATTGGCGGCGTGTAAGCGTTACCGTCTGTTGCTGTAGATGTATATTGGTGCGGGCGACAAACAATTGCTGCTGCACGCCGCGCAGGGTGATGTAGTCGGTGGCGACTTCGCTTAGCAGTGTGATCATGACGGTGTGGGAGTTTTCATCGGCGGCGGCGAGATTATAGTTGGCGGCCTGGACTGCACGTTTTACTCCGCCGAAAATATCCAATTCCCACGAGGCACTTAAGCCGCTTTGATAGAAATTGCTGGTGGAGCGGGTATGACCGGCTTTGGTTAAATTGTTGCTGGTGCCGCTGCGCTGGTAGGAGGCATTAGCGTTGACAAACGGGCCTAGATTGGCCGCGGCGATATCGCGGGCGTAGCGGGCCTGGCGGATGGCGACTTGGGCCTGCAGGATGGTCAGGTTGCGGGTCGCGGCCTGCTGAATCAGGGCGGTAAGCTCGGGATCGTGAAACTTCGTCCACCAGGTGGCCAGATGGGCGCGTTTGGTGGTGATGATGCTTTGGAGTTTGGCGGCCGGCGGTGTGGCGGCATTTATTTTTCCGCCGGCCCAATGTTTGGGCATGGCCACTTGGGGTGGATGAAAGTTGGGACCGACGGTACAGCCACCCAGCCATAAACCCATGGTGGCCGCAGCCAAGAAGGTCAAGCGATGCGGTAATTTTTTATTGAACATGGGGCGTATCTCCTGATAGCGGTTGGCGATGGACAGCGGCGGCACTGACCGCAGTTATTCGTAACGTAACGCGTCAATGGGATCGAGCCGCGAAGCTTTCCATGCGGGATAATAACCAAAAATGAGGCCAACGGCAGCGGAAACGGCCACTGAGGCAATCATGGCGGGCATGGAAAGTTCAATGGGCCAATGCAGCAGATGTTGCACGGCACTGGAAAGCGCCTGGCCGGTGAGGATGCCCAAAGCCCCACCGAACAGGCACAGCACAATGGCCTCAAGGATGAACTGGCTGAGGATGTCGCGCGGCTTGGCACCGACAGCCATGCGCAGACCGATTTCGCGGGTGCGTTCAGTCACGCTGACCAGCATGATATTCATAATTCCCACTCCACCCACCAGCAGCGATATCAGGGCTACACCGGTCAGCAGGTTGGTCATCATGCGGGAAGTGGAACCCAGGGCGTTGGAAATCTCAGCCATGTTGCGGATGTTAAAATCGTCTGGCTGGCCGGGTTGCAGGTGATGGCGCTGGCGCAGCAGTGCGGTGATTTCGGCGATGGCCTGGGGAATTTGAGAGGTGGAAGGCACGGCTACGAGAATCGAATTTATGTTGGGAAAGCTGACGGGCTGCGGAGTGTCGGTTTGTTCAGAAGCGGAGGGCACCGGGTAGAGGTTTTGCGCGGTTTCCGGGTAAAGCTGGTCGGTACTGGTGGTGCTCGTGGCGGCAGTGCTTTGATTCTGATTTTGCAGGGCCTTGGCGGAGATGCGGAATTTGAGTGTGGTCCAGGGCAGAACCAGAATATCGTCCTGATCCATGCCCATCATGTTGGCACCCTTTTTGGCCAATACGCCGATAACTTTGAGAGGCACATTTTGCACCAGGATGGTTTTTCCCAGGGGTTTGCCGCTGGGAAATAGCTCTTTCACCACGGTTTGGCCCACATCGCAAACCTGATTGACACCCAGCACATCGCTGTTGTTGAAGGCTCGTCCCTCGACGATGGGCCAATCGCGTATAGTGAAATAAGCGGGTGAGGTGCCGGCGATAAACTGTGGGACCCAGTTTTGGCTGCCGCGCACCAGTTGCATACGACCGTTCACCTGTGGTGCTGCGGCCAGAACCGATGGACAATCGCGGGCGACAGCCGCGGCATCCGGGGAGGTCAGGGTGACGGCGCTGCCACCACCGAAACTTACGCCGGCGCTGACGGCCTGTCCGGGAAAAACAATCAGCGTGTTGGCGCCCATATTTTCGATGGTTTTTTTGATGGCGACGGAAGATCCTTCGCCGATTTGCACCATGGAAATGACTGCGGCGATGCCGATGATGATGCCCAGGGTGGTGAGGGCCGAACGCATAGGATTGCGGCGTAAGGCCCGCAGAGCGGTTTTTAGGGTTGTCGCCAGTTTGAGCATGGATCACCTCTTTTTCCGTGTGGTTTGAGCAGACTCAGAGATAGTCCCGGCACTCGCGGCGGCAGGTGGCTCTTGGAAGGCTCCGGCTTCAATCAGGCCATCGCGAATATGAATGATACGCTGCGCGTGGCTGGCCACTGTGGGGTCGTGGGTTACCAGTAAAATGGTCATACCCTCCTGGCGGTTGAGTTTTTCGAAGCTTTGCAGCACATCTTCACTGGTGTGGGAATCTAAATTGCCGGTAGGTTCGTCGGCCAGCACCAGGCGAGGGTTGTTCACCAGTGCCCGGGCGATGGCAACGCGCTGCTGTTGGCCACCGGAAAGCTGTGATGGTTCATGATGCATGCGATCGCCGAGGCCCACGCGATCCAGCAGTGCTTTGGCCCGTTCATACAGGGCTTTGGTGGAGACAGTGTTTTCGGCGTAGGTGGTGGGTAGCAGCACATTATCCAGGGCGGAGGTTCGAGCCAGGAGATTAAAATTTTGAAAGACAAAACCGATTTTTGTATTACGTACGCTGGCGCGTTGGTTGGCGGACATTCTGGAAATCTCTTCGCCATCAAGGATATACCTGCCCGAAGTAGGGCGATCCAGGCAGCCGAGAATGTTCATCAGGGTCGTCTTACCGGAACCTGAAGCCCCCATTAAAGCTACCATTTCGCCCGTTTGAATGGCCATGGAAACGCCCTTGAGCACCTGGACGTCGGAACTGCCAAGATGGTAGGTCTTCATGATATTTTCAACGGTGATTAAATTCATGCTGGTATTCCGTAACACATGGGGCCTTAGGGAGTTTTTTTGTTGTGTGCAAAGGGATGCGGAATAAAGGGGTTGGTGCCGGCCGAAGAGGAAGAACCAACCTGCCGCTCGCCGATCACCACCTCCATGCCGGGTTTTACATGGTTGGAGATCACTTCGGTGTCGTAATCGTTAGACAGGCCGACGTTAACACTGACGGGACGTACGTAAGCACCATCGACGACCCATAGCGTCCCCCGGCCTGCCGCGTTTTTGGTGATGGACGCGGTTTTGGTGGTGGTGGAGTGGCCTGTTGTGGCAGCGGCTGGAAGAATCTGTGATTGCAGCGGAACCCAGCGCAGGGCCGCATTGGGGACCATGAGCACGTGTTTTCGTTGGGCCACGAGAAAATCGGTTTGGGCGGTCAGGTACGGCAGCAGTTTGCCGCCCGGATTAGCGGTATCAACCACGACCGTATAGGTTACAACATTTTGGACCATGGTGGCGTTAAGCCGGATCTGCGCAACCGTTCCACGAAAAGTCTGATTGGGGAAGGCGTCAATGGTAAAGGTGACCGGGTCGCCGATTTTGATGCTGCCGATGTCGGCCTCATTCACCGAGGCCCAGACCTGAATGCGATTGAGATCTTCGGCGATGAGAAAGAGACTGGGCGTACTGAAGCTGGAGGCAACGGTCTGGCCGATGTTCACGCGGCGATCGATGACCACGCCATTGACGGGCGAAGTGATGGTGCAATAAGCCAAATTAATTTGGGCGGTGGTCAGGGAGGCTTGGGCGGCGTGAACCGCCGCCTCGGCCGCCACCAGCGACGCCTGGCCGTTGACGACGTTAGCTTTGGCTTGATCGGCGGTGGATTTGTAGGCGTCGTATTGCGTAATGGCCAGGGCACCATTGGCGGTGCCGATTTTTTGGGCCCGCTGCCAGTCCGCCAAGGCATCCACATAGGCTGCCTGGTAACCCTGGAGCTTGGCTTGAGCCACCTTCACATTGGCCTGGGCTTGGGCAAGAGAGGCTTTTGTTTGCGCAACGGCGGCGGCAAAGAGGGCAGGATCAATGCGGGCCAGCACGGTTCCTTTGCGTACCGGCGAATCGTAATCCACTTCGTGGCCGGCGGCGTCTTTTCCAAAGGAGGTAATGGTTCCGCTGACTTCGGCTCCGATATCCACCACTTCGCGTGGTTCAAGAGTACCCGTGGCGCTGACGGTGGCCAGCAGGTTGCCCTTTCGGACGGGTGCGGTGTTGAACATGGTGCGCGACTTGGCCTGGCTGGTCCACCAATGCCAGCCGAAATAGCCGATCAGGGCCACGATAACGACCGCGAGTAACCACGTTAAGGCTGATTTCATGATTTTCCCCGAGCTTTCGTAAAAACAAGACCGGACATAACGGTTTTTTGGTTCCGGGAAGATTTTTCCCAGGGCGTCTGTTCAAATAAAGGTCGCAGGGTTTCCACAGCGCACAGGATAAAGGATCTCTCCGGTGGCGTTAAGGGTTCAAGCAGAGTGGCCAGATGTGCGCGGGCCACCTGGGAGGCAGTTTCCAGAACCGATTCGCCATAGGCCGTCAGAGAGAGCAGCACTCGCCTGCGATCAGCGGTGTCGGAGTGGCGGGAAAGCAACTTTTGCTGCGTGAGTTCATCGACAATTTTGGAGGTTGTCGGGACCGTGAGTCCTATCAGATCAGCGGCTTGGGTGATGGATACTTGATTGTGTGCCTGAATGATCATCAGCAGGCGAAATTGTCCGCCGCGAACTTCCAGGCCATCGGTGGATCGCAGGTGTTGCCGCAACGTGGCCATCATCCTGGGAATGAGGGTCAGCAGGGCTACAGCCACATCTTCGGGCGTGGTGCCTGTTATTGGTGGCCTTGTTTGGCTGGAAACCAGTTTCATAACCAAAGTATATCCGCTGCTACCTTTTTCTTGATTCCATGGTGCAAGTCAAACGACAGGCACCTCATAAGCAAGAGGCCGATGTACTTAAAACATGCGCTGCCGCACTTCAATGCTCTACGCAGCAGTGGTTAAATAGTTGCAAAGTTGAAGTATATGGACCGCCCGCCTGCCAGTCGCCGCGGGTGCCGATAGTTGACGTTGATCTCTGGTGGGCCTTATAGTTTGGCCGATGGCAGGCGTGGATTTGTCATTTCGATTACCGGGATTAGAGTCTGCGCAGCCTGACTTGGAGCGTTCGTATGGCGAAAATTAGAATGGGTATTGTGGGCTGTGGCGGCATGGCGGGGGCCCATGCCGGGCGCTATTTAAGAAATCCGGAGGTGAGCATTGTAGCATGCTGTGATCTGACGACGGCGATTGCTGAAAAGTTCATCGCCGCCCATTTATCGCAGTTGGACCCCAAGCCGGCCGTTTATACCGATACGGCCAGCATGTACCGCCAGAGCCATCTGGATGCGGTTACGATTGTCACGCCGCATACGCTGCATTTTGCCCAGGGGATGGAGGCGCTGGACGCTCATTGTCATGTGCTGATGGAAAAGCCGATGGTGACGGCGGCGGACCAGGCCCATCAATTGGATGCCAAAGCCAAGGCTTCAAAAAAGATATTCGTGATCGGTTATAACACGCCCTGCACGCCGGAGTTTGCCTACCTGCGGGAGCAGATTAGAACTAAGAGCCTGGGGCGGCTGGAATTGGTTTCCGGCTACTTAAGCCAGAACTGGCTGCGTGGTACCGTGGGCAAGTGGCGGCAGGATCCGGCGCTTTCCGGCGGTGGCCAGGCGTATGATTCGGGGGCGCATCTGCTCAACAGCCTGGTCTGGTCGGTGGAATCCGGCATAGCGGAGGTGTTTGCCTTTGTGGACAACCACGGGACTCGCGTGGACATCAACTCCTCCATTAATATCCGCTTTGAAAACGGGGTGATGGCCAGCCTGATTGTCAGTGGCAATTGTCCCGCCGATGGGGCTTCGATGCATTTTATCTTTGACGAAGGTCGCATTGATGTGGATGGCTGGGGCGGATCCTGGATTAACGTCTTTAAGGGACGGGACAGGATCAAATATCCGCCTATTGCCGGTACCGCCAACACCCCTAACGACAATTTTGTCGATGCCATCCTGGGGCGGGCGGAGCCGCGCACTTCCACAGCCAACGGCATCGCGCAGAGTGAATTGATGGATGCCATTTACGAGTCGGCCCGCACGGGACGTCCGGCCCGCCCAGCATCTCGGCGCTAAACGCGGGGATCTGATCCGGCGGCCGAAAAGGCGAACTGCGATACGGCAAAAATTGCCGGCGGTGGAGATATAGCGAGCATGAAAGGTTTGTAGTACGTGTCTCGAAGTTCACAATTACCCTATTTTCCGCTGTCGCTGTATGGGTGGAAAATCTGGCTGCCGATTCTGGCGGTGGGTGCCGCGGCGGGCTTAATTTCGTACGTCCTGTATTGGCCGCTGATGGTGGCGGATGCCGTTATCGTTCTGGCGCTGCTGGCGTTTTTCAGAGATATTCCGCGAAGCATCCCGGGCAAGGTGGGGATCATGGTGGCTCCCGCGGATGGAAAAATAACGGAAATCACGCGGGTAGATCATCTGCCATGGTTTGGCGGTCCGGCGTTAAAAATAGGGATTTTTTTAAGCGTGCTGGATGTGCATATCAACCGCAGTCCCTGTGATGGGACCGTGATTTCCACCAGGTTTGAGCACGGGTTATTCCTGGATGCCCGTCATCCGGAATCAGGAAAGAAAAACCAGTCCAACACGATCTTGCTTGCGGGTCCGGGAAAAACGACGGCTGATGTGCCGGTGGCCGTGGTACGGCAGGTGGCGGGAGCCATCGCCCGCCGTATTATTTGCCCGCTGCATCAGGGAGAATCGGTGGTCCGTGGGCAGCGCATCGGCATGATAGCCTTTGGCAGCCGTACAGAACTCATCGTTCCGCATCCCGATCAATGGCAACCCATGGTTCAGGTGGGAATGAGCGTGAAGGGTGGATCAAGCGTATTATTGCAATTACGGGATTGACCTGTCAGGTCGATTCAGGTCCGCCGCCTGCCGCCGCTGCATGGCAGGAGCGGGATGAATTTTGTGATGTGGCTAAGATGACGCAACTTGGTACTGGGGCTTTGGGATGAATCAGAATGTTGCCATGGACTTGGATGCGCAGGTGGACTTTCTGCTGGCGGATGTGGACCATGTCTATTCGGCCGTTGAACTCAAGGATCGGATCAAAGCCGCAGCGGCTGCCCGGCGGCCATTGCGGGTGAAGCTGGGAATGGACCCCACCGCGCCGGATTTGCATCTGGGCCACGCAGTGGTGCTGCGCAAACTGCGGCAGTTTCAGGACCTGGGGCACAAGGCGGTGCTGATCATCGGTGATTTTACCGCCATGATCGGGGATCCGACGGGCAAAGCGAAGACCCGGCCGGTGCTTTCGGCGCAGCAGGTGGACGAGAATTCGCGGACCTATTTGCAGCAGGCCGGGAAAATTCTCGACACCAGTGCGGACAAACTGGAGATCCGGCGGAACAGCGAATGGCTTTCGAAGATGAATTTTGGAGACGCACTGCGGTTGGCGCAGCAGATGACAGTGGCGCGGATGCTGGAACGCGATACCTTCAGTGATCGCTATAAGGCCGGCGAGGCGATCTACATTCACGAGTTTTTATATCCCCTGATGCAGGGATGGGATTCGGTCATGGTGGAGGCGGATGTTGAACTGGGCGGCACGGATCAGACGTTTAACAATCTCGTCGGACGCGATTTACAATGCGGTCAGGGAAAAGCGCCGCAAATTGTGATCATCATGGAAATTCTTGTGGGCACGGACGGCCGGCAGAAGATGAGCAAATCTCTGAACAACTACATTGGCCTGGCGGATTCAGCGGTGGATCAATTCGGCAAAGTGATGAGCATTCCGGATGCCATGATGGGACAGTGGTTTAGGCTTTGCACCCCGCTGCGGTCGGATCGCATCGCGTCCCTGCTGGATGCCGGCATCACGCATCCGCGTGATGCGAAGGATATTTTAGGCCGCGTTATTGTGGAGCAATTCCATTCGGCGGAGGCGGCGGAGGCGGCAGCGGAGGATTTTCGGCGGCGTTTTGCGGATGGCGGATTGCCCGCGGAGGTGGAGGTAAGAACCATAGCTTCCGCGATGCTGCAGGATGGAAAAATCGGTCTTCTGACCCTGATCAAAGAGATAGGGTTTACGAATTCAACATCGGAATCGCGGCGCATGGTGGAATCTGGCGCGGTCAGTTTTGGCGGGCAGAAGATTTCGGATCCGCGGATACACGTATCGCTTGACGGTGATCCTGTTTTGCAGGTTGGCAAGCGCAGGGTGTGCCGTATTCGTGTTGTCTAACACCAGTGGAAGCCGGAAAGTTGAATCGGCACTTTGTTCATGGATTGTTGTTATGTTGCAGATAAAAACGCTTGCTCCGGGCAGTTTGGTTTTGTTTCAGGGGGACTCCATCACCAATGCGTTCCGTAAACCGGAGGAGGTGGGTACAAGCTATCGCCTGGGATCAGGCTGGGCGATGATTGTGGCGGCCAAGCTTCAGGCGGAATTTCCGGAGTTGCAACTCAAATTTGAGAATAGGGGAGTCAGCGGCAATGGTTTAACCGATTTATTGGCACGCTGGCAGCAGGATTGCCTGGCGTTAAAACCGACCATACTCAGTGTGCTGGTGGGGGTCAACGAGGTGCTGCGGGACCGTCTGCGCCC
Source organism: Planctomycetota bacterium (assembly GCA_021851715.1). Taxonomy (GTDB): domain Bacteria; phylum Planctomycetota; class Phycisphaerae; order WQYP01; family WQYP01; genus JABEVA01. The sequence continues at coordinate 16,422 of JAJZCR010000031.1, read as the reverse complement.
GGCGGTGGATATGGCGGCTTTCGAGTTGCATTACCGGCAGTTGCTGGAAATGACGCGACGGAATTTTCCGCAGATACGATTGGTTTTATGCGAGCCTTTCCTGCTGCCATCCGCGGCGGCGGGGGTAAGTGTGGCGGACCCATCGGCCGTTGCGCCGGAGTTGTGTTCTCGCTTGCGACCTTGCCAGCGCAAGGTGCGCCAATTGGCGGAAGAATGGCAGGCGTTTTTTGTACCGCTGCAGGAACCGCTGGAGCGTGCAGCAGCCACAACCGGGCCGGACTACTGGCTGTTTGACGGCGTGCATCCCCATGCGGCGGGGCAGTGGATTATTGCCCGGGAATGGCTCTCCGCGGTGGCGGGAATAAGCTTGTAATTATAACGCTCCACGAGTTAATTGATGGTGTAGCTGGCGAGCAGTTTTTCAAATTGCTGGTGGAAATATTTGCCACCGATGGTGGCACCATAAATGGCATTTAAAGATTTCAGAGACGATCGTGTTGCCTCCTGATTTTTTCCCATGGCCTGATTGCTGCGAATGAGGTAGAGGTAGGCGGACCAAAACAGGGTGGACCCGGGCTTCAGTTGCGGGATAATTCGCACGTACAGGCTGTGGGCGTAGTTATAGTCACCGGTGGCATAGGCCGATCGAGCCACGCCGATGAAATTTTCGAGATCCTGCGGTTTTTCATGTTCAAGTTTTTTGAAAATGGCCATGGCATGGTGGCCGTGACCAGCGCGAATTAACTCGTCGGCACAAAGCTGCCAGTAAACGTAAATCTCGCCGGTGTTGGGATTGGGCGCTTTTTTGAGATAATTAATAAGTTGCTGCATGAGGGTTGCGGCATCGGCGGCGAGCCTGCGGGACTTGACGGGATTGCTGTGGCGGATGTTACGGCTTTCCCGATCATACTGCCCGATAAGTCCTTCGATAATGTCGGTGGCTTTCTGTGAAGATTCTTTGGCGTATTGTTCCACCAGGGACAAAATGCGGTTGCCGCGGTTTTGTAACTGGTATTGCCGGATGCGGTATCGTAAAACGACGCCCTGGAGTCTAGGCGAAAGTGTTGCGCGAATGCGATCGAGATTGGTAAGAGCTTTGGCGGCGCGGTTGGGATCCCGCAGCGGATCGAGTGCGGTGCCGGCCTGAATAAGCCAGATGTCGCGTCGATAGCCCTGGGCGCGTTTCAAATTGACCGCGGATACTGCGGCTGGTGGATTCCGGAGCAGGGTTAGAAAGTTGCGGCAGTTCCTTAAGAGCAGCCGGGCTTCCCGCCGCTGCTGTTCCAGCGGAGCCTTTTTTGAGGCAAGCTGGGCCAGCCGATTGGTGCCAATACGGACCATTTCGTAGCGGGCATCGAGGTAAAATTGATCGGATGGGGCAATGGAAGCGAACGCATGCATGGCCTGATTCAGGTGTCCGGATTGCTGCATTTGCGTGGCGTAGGCAAAGGCCCACTTCTTTTCATGATAGGTAAAGTAAGCCAGGCGCAGGGCTTGAGAAATTAACGAACTGACCTGTGCTGAAGCCTGTGCGGTGGGGCTAAGTTGCTTGATTTCATACAGGGCCAGATTCAGCACATGTGGAGCACGTGGATCGTGGGGATCGGATTTTACAAATTCCAAATTGAGTTTGACCGCATCGGTGAGCCGGCCCAGGCGAAAGCTGGAAATGCCGCCGATCAGCAAAGCCTCCCGCCGGATTGCCGGATTGACTTTTTTTTGGGCGAGAATGGCGTCCACCGCGTCTACCGCGGACGCATCATTTTTCTTCTGGGCTTGCAGCCAGGCGTAAGCCAGCGATTGGAGCGGACTGAGCTGGGCAAAGATGGGCTTGGGGGGCAGCGCCGCGGCAAGGTGCGAGAATATCAGCTCTTCGTACTGAGGAGCGGTGCTGATGATCTTGAGAGCCAGAGTGGCCGCCTCATCGGCCAGCGCGGATTTTTGGACGGGAGGCGTTCTGGCCATACTGGCCTGGGCATTAAGAATGCGATAACGCAGCAACTGCGCTCCCATGAGGGCACCGGGGGTATTGATGGATTTTTCACTACGAATCCACGTTTCATAGGCCTTGAGCGTGGTAATGGCTTCTCGCGGGTGGTTGGCTCTGAGCATCGCCACAACCTGTTGATAGCGGCTTTGGTATTGAACCCAAAGCGGCGCAGCCGAGAGCTGAGCCTTTTGCAGTGTTGCGATGGCGGAGCTGTATTCGGCAGCTTGCAGTTGCGCTTTTCCAGCCAGCAGCAGGGCCTGGTAATAGACGCCGGAAGCCGGCCCAGGCTTGATCCACTTGATTGCCAATTTGACGGTCTGATCCAACATCGTTTTGTGGGCGGCGTCGGTCGGTGCCAGAGACAAACCGGTGTAATAATCGGCATAGGCCAGGTAATAAGACACTTCCGCCTGGCCGCTGGATGCTTGCTGATAAACCACTTCATCGGCATGGGTAAACGTGGTGGCCAAGTTGAGCTTGTGGATAATCCGCTGGTAGTAACCATCGGCGTCGCTTAAAAGATCGCGCGAGAGCTTGGCTACCGGCGCAAGCTTGGCGCGATCAGCCGTGGTGGAGGACCAGTATTCGATGTGATCGACTATCGGCGGCACAATATAGGCAAACAGAAACTTGGCCTGATTGGTAGCCCAGGCACCATCCACCATGGTGGCGTTGGAATTGGCGGCCAGGTAAGCCTGCAGATGGGCCACAAACTGCGGGGCCAGGGAGGCCTGCTCTTCTGGATGACGGGCCAGGCTGGTCCAGCGAGCGTAAATGACGCCCGACTCAAACAAGGGTGCCGATGGTGTTCCTTGGTGCTCCTTGGCGGCCCGGGCCAGTAAATTGGCCAGGCCCAGATTTTCCAGATGCATGACGTATCGGGTCTGCAGGGTCGGACCGGGAAAGCTTTGCCCGGCAGATGCAGTCGGCGCAGCGGCGGCGCGGTTGCCGGCCCCGGCCATGATTGCCACGGACAGCGAGACAAAAGCCACGACCATGGCTATACGGTTGGTGCATTGGGTGGCATGGAACTGCAACTGCATATTCATGATCATGTCCTTATTTATCATCTCTAAGACCCGCAAAACACCATTCCATGATTGTGGCTCAGGATATGGTTGCCTGCCGGATTCCGCTGGATCGCCATGATGCTGCCTGTGAAGGCAGGGCCCACGGCGGTGCGTGGCGGGAAGCCATCGCGGGTCTAATTGGTGTACGAAAATGCCACATGCGTATACTGGGCCTGCACACAATCGCTGTACGTTGTAATGACCTGTTGATAGGGCACGTCATTGGCCGGTGAAATCAGCACCTGGACATTTTTTCCAGCGGCTTTCTTTTTGTCTTTAAGCCATTTTAACAATTGGCCGGAAAGGTCTTCAGTCTGAAACGCCGCAATGGAAGCACGGGTATGGCTGCCGATTTGTGTGAGCTTGATGAGTATCCTCGTGGCGGGCATTTTCTGTACCTTCACATTTTTGCTCAGGCCTCCCTTGATGGCCGGTGTGTTGTTGGTGAGATACCAGTCGGGAGACGCAAATGAACTGCCCAGCATAAAAAATATGAGAATGACCATGACCACGTCAACCATGGGGGTCATATTCGGGCCGACGTGGGCTGCCGCGCGTATGCGCCGCTTGCCTTTTGGATGATAAGAACTCATAGCCAAAGCCTCCGGTAAATGCGGGGATCAATCATCCGGGCCTCCGGGTCATAAAATGTATGCTGGAAATTCCGACGCTGGCACAGTCGATCAGCACCGGCGCGATATATTTGTATTGGATGGATTTATCCGCTCGAATAACCAGCTTTACCACTGTGTGCGTGCGTTTATAATCGTTGACATACTCACGCAATTTACCCGGCAACAGGTCATAACTGACCCGTTCGCCCCAGATAACAACCTTGGGACTGCGTTGCTGGCCGACCACCAACGGCGGTCGTGGCACCAGGTTGATGATCAACTGGCCGCTTTTACCGACTAAATCCTTGCCATGCTTGGTGGAGGGAATTCTCACCCCCTTGACCTCGGCTTTTTTGGCAATGTGCCCGACCAGCAGAAAAAAGATGATCAGACACATCACCACGTCAATCAGCGGGGTGACATTGACGTGCTCACTTTGCATGGGTGTAATGCCGCGGCGACTCATCGTGTATCTACTCCATTAATCAATGCGGCCCGAAAGGTGGCGCAACCGGCAGCCATTCGGACGAATATTCAGCGGCCCATCAAGCTTCCTTGGTGGAATCGACACCGGCACGACGGGGAACCGGGCGTGCCGCGGGCGTGCGCGATTCGGCACTGGCTGCGGCTGCAGGCGATGCTTTAGCTTCCGCTGGACGGAGCGTTTCCAACAGCTCTTCTGAGAGCATGGCCGCTCTGGCGGTGATCTTATCGATCTTGTTGCGGAAGAATCCGAAGGCCACCAGCGATGGGATGGCCACAGCCAAACCGCCGAACGTATGCCACAATGCTGTAGCAATACCGTAAGAAAGGTCGGTGACTTTGGCATGTCCGCCCGTGTAGTGCAAGGCCATAAATGCCATGATCATACCCAGGACGGTGCCGAGCAATCCGATCAGTGGCCCGATGTTTCCGATGACGTTGAGCATTTCCACCCGGCGAAACAAGTTGGATGTCTGGTCAGCCATTTCGCTTTCCAGTCCATCGCGCATGGCCGCATAACCCAGGTGCGCCCGGCGCACCGCCGCGTAAAGCGATTTGGAAACAAAGCTTTCATCGGTGGCGGTAAAATCCATAAGATCTTTAAATTGCCGGGCATTGATCAGCGTGCGTACATGTTCGGTGGTTTCCACGGGCAAAATTTTGCTTGCACGGATGTGGATAAGGGCATCAATGATCAACGCGACGCTGGCCAACGAAGCCAACACCAACACCGCAATAACGGTGTAGTCCAGCCCAATGAGAATCGGGTTGGGATGATAGGCTTTGGTGGCGCCTCCACCACCCATCTGGGCAAAGGCGGTATGGCCTAGAGCCAGGACTGAGAAAGCCATCAGCAAGCCGAGTAAGGCCAAGCGAAACTTGGAACTGGAGTAGGAACGAAACATAAAACCTCCTGAAATAGAGATCCGTGGTAAATTAACATTCATTCAAAAATCCAAAAGCAACGCCGTTCAATGTAAAAACCGGCGATCATCTGGATGCATTTATCCTTCTGTCAGTCGTTGGCCTCCTGCCGGGAAATATATTTGTATTGGCCGCCATTTTGGTGGGCAATTTTTTTAAGGTTTTCGCGGGATACTCGATCTTGCAGGGTAAAGGCGTAGGTATAAATGTGTACGGCGTGCTTTTTATTAAGGCTCCTGATGTAGGAAATCAGCTTAGGGTCAAAGGCTCCCTTGGTGAGGAAGTAGATAATTTGCGGCCGCAGGCGAAACGCCGCCTTAAATGGCCGTGCGAAATAGCGATACCGATATTTCGCGCCACCGGCGGGCGCTACGGTGCTGAACCGTCTGAAAAATGCCTGCTTATTGCGAAGCGTGGCATGCACCAGCCGATTTGGGCCCAGAATTCTGTAATTTTTGCGAAACACAATGACGGCAAAGGATTGCAAGGGCACGAGTCCGTCAATGGATTTACGCAGGTGATGCTTGAGATACGTGAAGTTTTCCAGCATGCTGCCTTCATGATCCAGAATGTAGACGATGCGGGTAGCGTTACCGCCGTTGCCGATGAAACTGGATTTCGGACCGCTACCCATGCCGCCGCCCGGCACACCGAAGGGTGCCAGTGTACCGCCGGCGCTGGAGCCTCCATGTGGTCCCACGGCGATAAAAGCCATGCTGCTGTGGGATGGTGCTACCAGTGCATTGACCTTCGTTGGTGTAACGCTGGTATTCCAGGCTTTGGACTCCAGGATTTTTTTCAAATTTTGCCTGGCGCTGCGTGCGGGGTTATTGTTATTGCCCGGATGCGGGTGGCCACCGGGGTGGAGTGAAAAATGGGTGGTCCAGTTCTGGGGAATGATGATGGGCTGAGGCTTCTGGTGGACGACGGTTTTAACCACCTGCCAAGCGAATAAGAACAAAAGCAGGACACCGGCATGGATGAGCGCGGATGAGATCCAGGGAATGGCACGATCAATCCATTCCGGCATTTCACTGCCGGCGGAGACCTTTTCATCCTGGTCCGACACTTCCGATGGCGCGGCCGTGGTTTCCTGGGTTTTTTGGGAAGAGGCTTGAGTCATGGTGGAAAACTCCATCCGCCTGACGCTGGGTTCCGTGGCCAGCGTTAAAGTTCAGTTAGCAATGGCGATGCCAACGGATAAATATTTTCTGCAATATGCCCGTTTTGTGAGCGTTTAGCCGCATATTGGCGTTTTTTCGGCAGGGAATAGCCGGAAATGGCCTGCATAAAGATGATTTAATTGTGACAATTCTGTCGCAAACGGTGGTTGGGCGTGTCAAAAATGGCACGGTAATTACTGGTTATCGAGAATTCTTCGCGATACATATTCAAATTTGCCGCCGGTTTCTCGTGCGATTCTACGGAGCCGTTGTTGGAACACCGGATCATGATCGAGAAAAGCGAATGTGCATACTTGCACGTGTGCGTGCCGATTCAACCGGGCGACGTAGTGAATCAGGCGTTTGTCAAAGTGGCCGTCCGTTAAAAAATAGATGACATTGGGATGCATGGCAAAGGCTGCCTGGAAGGGGCGTGTGAAAGGATGGAGCATATTGTCATTGGCCCCTTCGGCGACAATGGTCTTTAGTGTCACATCAATAGAATGGCGATAAAATGCCTGGGCTGGAAGCAGATGCGCCGGCCCTAAGATGCGGAATTCATGAGCAAACACAATAACCGCAAATTTTTGGAAGGGAAATAAACCGCGCAGAGATTTCCGTACCGCCCGCTTCACCAGGTGCAATTTTCCGATCATGGACCCGGATGTATCAACCAGGTACACAACCCGCTGAGCGTGGGTGGCAACGCCAAAAAAACTGGTAACCGGACCACTGCCGATATGCCCGGAAAGTTTGCCAAATAAAGAGCCGGTTCCACTAAAGGCCTGGGCACCTGCGGACGCACCGGATCCTAGGCCAATTTCCAGGTTTTTCTGGTGCTTGGCGCTATCGTGCAGCAGGGCGGAAAGCGAACGCGGGGAAACCGCGGCCGACCATGATTTCATCTGCAGTTGCTTTTGCACGCGCCGTGCCGCGCTGCTGCCTCTGATATTGCTTTGCATGTGGCGTGAATTGACGGTACCACCGAAAAATGCGGCCGGAATAACCATGGGCTGTGGCTGCGGTTTGAAGTGATTCGCAACAATGTGGTAGGCGATGAGAATGGCCATCAAGGTAATCAGGTGGATCATCAGGGAAGTCATCCAGCTAAAAGCCCGGTCCAGCCGCTTGGGGTGGCGGTCCGGCCTTTGTTCCGTGGTCGGTACGAATGTGGAAATTTGTGGCGTGGATTCGGCTTCCAGCAAATCATCAAGATCTGACAAAGAAATCTCTGAGGGCACCGTGGGGGTGGTTTTATTATCAGCCACCGAGTCATCCATTTGAAACTTCCGCTGCTGCAAACGATCCCATTGTACCGTTGGGTTGGGCTTTTCGGATGGGGTTCCGGCAAGGCCATTTGGGCACGACATTCGCCACCTCTCAAGCGAGTATATCATGGTATGGCGGGCAAAGTTCAAACTTAAAAAGTCGCCGGCGCCTCGCGCCGGGAACTGCAAGAAAATCCTTACCGGCCTGGCCGGAGCGTTCAACGTCCGGCAAATCTATTAACAAAATTATCGGTTCACTCATCGTAATCGCTTGACTTGCGTCCTATAAATTACTATGACGGATAGAGAATCGGGTTGTTGGGGCGTGATTACTGCCCTGCCCGGCTTGGCTGGCTACCGTTGATCGTTGAAATGGCGACTGAAATTGGCTGGCATTGTTATTGTAGTTCTGGCCCTTATGATGCGACTAGAACGTACAAACAAAGGCCTTCACGAGGTCTCAGATGGATTTTTGATGTGTGATGTAACACTGGCCATCTGAGTTTAATTTACTTTTACGAAGGAGTAATTTTATGGCAATCTACAAGAAAAAAACTGCGGTTGTTTCAGCCCCGGCCAAGGCCCCCGCGGCGGTTCCGGTAAGTCGGTCGGAAACCAAGGGTAGCGGCACAGCAATCCCGCCCAAGACGGTAGCAACACCGGTGGCTACGAGCCTTGTGGGTAAAATCACTTATGAGCAGATTTCGGCGCGTGCGTACGAAATATACCTCAAACGTGGTTTTGGACCCGGCGATGCGCTCTCGGATTGGCTTGAGGCTGAACGTCAGTTAAAAGTAGGTCGTTGAAGCCATTAAAAGGTGCTGCCTTTATCGCTGGATGCCAAAGGCCTAATTTAATCCTTGTGATTAAGTTTATTCGGGCGAATTGGTATGGAGGGGGGCGTTTTGCGCCGGTGGCTCGCCCCCAAGTGCGGTGACTGCCTCGGATTTTGGCTGAATTGCGGTGGCGGCGGTGGATGTTGGTGGCTTTGCCGGGATCGTCCGTGGGTTGCCGGTATCCGTGGCGTATGCCTGCACGATGGTTTGCACCAGCCGGTGACGCGCAATATCGGATTTATCCAGCTCCACAAACGCGATGTGGTGTACCCCTGCGAGTTTTTTGCGCGCATCGATTAAGCCGCTGGTTTGGCCAGGCTCCAAATCCACTTGCGATGGATCCCCGGTGACAATCATCTTACTGCCTTCACCCAGGCGTGTAAGAAACATCAGCATTTGCGAAGGCGTGGTGTTTTGCGCTTCATCCAGCAGCACAATGGAGGCATTCAGGGTGCGCCCCCGCATATACGCCAGTGGTGCCAGCTCGATAATATCGTTGGCCATAAATCGGCGGATTTGCTCAAAGGACATCATGTCGTGCAGGGCATCGAGCAGTGGCCGCAAATATGGGTTGACCTTGGCTTGAAGATCTCCGGGTAGAAACCCCAGTTTTTCTCCGGCTTCCACGGCGGGGCGCACCAATACCATGCGGCGGATCATATTTTTACGCAGCATGCTGACGGCCAACGCGACCGCCAGAAAGGTTTTGCCGGTGCCTGCCGGGCCGGCGCAAAAGACCAGATCGTGGCGGTGCATGGCCTGAAGATATCTTTTCTGGCCATTGGTTTTGGCCTTAACCGGGTGGCCGTCGGCGAGAACATGCAGATCTCCATCGGCGTCGGTTTCAGCGGTGCCCATGGCTTGGGGGGCAGTTTCTCGAATAAGGTCGATGATAGAATCCTGGTTGATGTGGTCATTGCGATGAGCCAGCCGCTTGATTTCCCGAATGGCTGCGGCGGCATGTTCAACGGCGTCGGCATCGCCGCTGATGCGCAGCAGATGGCCGCGAACGGAAAAGTGCACCGGGAGCAATTCGCGCAGCGTTTTCAAATGGCGATCGTGCGGACCGAAAACGGCCACCCTGACATTTGGTTCTATATCGATGCTGACCAGCAACGCGTGCTCCTGACGGTTTTGCTTTCATCATAAGCCAAACGTACCTGAAAAGCCGATAACAATGCTACCAGCGTCCGTTTGGGCCGAGGCAGCCGAGAACTGTCGGCTGCGGCGATGGTGCTGGGGGCTGCGTGGCCCGACTTGGAAGCACAACGGCTTGGTCAAGATTCCGCACCAATACGGTGCATAGTATAAGGCAGACGCGGTAAAAATGCCGCTTGAATCCGGAACCTACCTATGAATCATCTGTCAAAATCCGCATCCCCGATCAGCGGTACGCTGGAGACACTTCAGCAATGCCGAAAGCTGCTCGAGCAAGTGGGCATTACCGAGGATTCTGAACTGGCCGCGGAACTGATTCAGACGGTGCTGCGTATGGCGGAGGATCGGCCTGGCCGCGCCGAGATGAAGCTGATTCTTCGGGCGATCAAGGAAATACGGTACGGATTTAAAATGTTTAAACCCTATCGGGGCTGCCGAAAAATCAGCATTTTTGGATCGGCGCGTACAGCCGGTTCCTCGCCTGATTATGCAGCCGCCCGCCAATTCGGGCAGTTGATCAGCGCTGCCGGTTTCATGGTGATTACCGGGGCCGGCGGCGGCATCATGCAGGCCGGCCATGAAGGGGCCGGTTTGAATCAATCTTTTGGCGTAGCGATAAAACTGCCCTTTGAGCAAAAAGTAAACGCGGTTATTTCCGGCGATCCGAAACTGGCCTATTTCCGCTACTTTTTCTCCCGCAAGCTCATGTTTATCAAAGAATCCAACGCGGTGGCTCTTTTTCCGGGTGGTTTTGGCACGCATGATGAAGCTTTTGAAGCGCTCACGCTGGTGCAAACCGGCCGGGCTGATCCCATGCCCATCGTCATGATCGACCATCCCGGGGGAACATACTGGCGGCGATGGGAAGCGTTTGTGCGGGAGGCGTTGTTGGCGGAGGCGATGATTTCGCCTGACGACACGAGTTTGTACCTGATCACGGATGATGTGAATGCCGCAGTGAGCCATATCACCACCTTTTATCGCAACTATGTCTCGATGCGTTTTGTCGACCGGCGATTGGTTCTGCGTGTTCGCCATGCTCCGAGTGTTGACGAACTGGATCGCTTAAATGCAGAATTTCACGATATCCTTGCCGAAGATGTCATCCGGATGGTTTCCGCCGCGGAAATTGAACCCTCCGACGCTCCTCTGCCGGACCTACCCCGTCTGGTGCTGCATTTCAATCGTAATTCCCCCGCCCGATTGCGACAGTTGATCAATCGGCTTAATGTTCTGGACAGCCTGTCTGATGCGCCTGATCTATGTGCGCAACTCCGTCCGGGCTTATCTCACTGCTCGCCGACAGCTTAATTCAGTGATGATCCTCAAATGACCTGGTACGAAACAGGCCTGGACTGCGTGGCCGGCGGCAGCATTTGACGGCCAATTTTCGTTGAGATAGCCTATACAATACCCCATGGGGGTATATAGCAAGGAGTAATGGTCTTGAATCCTTTAAGTCCTCATGGAAAAACCAAACCTCATGGGAAAAAGGCAATGGTGGTACATCCGCCGCCCCATTCCTCTTCCATGATCGGTCCGGGTGGTCGGGCGGTGGCCGTGGAGCCGGCGGCAAAAGCCCGCAACCTGAAACGCCTGCGACGGATTGAGGGGCAGGTGCGTGGGTTACAGCAAATGGTGCAGCAAGAACGCTACTGCGCAGATATTCTGGTGCAGGTGGCCGCGGTACAGCAGGCCCTGCGCGCGGTTTCACGGGAACTGTGGAAAAACCATCTCCAGCATTGTGTTTCTCATACGCTGCAAGCCGGTGGCCGGCCTGCGGAGGCAGTATCTGAAGAATTGATGCGTCTGGGCCACTTGTGGCAATAGTTGCCAGGAATAGGGACCATGGACATGCAGATATACCCCCAAGCCAGCGGTCAAGCCGCCCCCCATGTCGATCCCGTTTGTGGCATGACGGTGAATCCGGCCAGGGCAGCCGGGGTATTTGAACATGCCGGCATCACATATTATTTCTGCTGCCAGGGGTGCCTGGATAAGTTTCGTGCGGATCCGGAAAAATATCTTCATCAGCGGGCCGCAGCCGCGGTTGTTAAACCCGTGGCCGCGCCGCCACCGTTGGTGCAACTTGGTGGTCTGGCTCGCCCCAGGCCGCCGGTGACGAAACCCGTCGCGCGTTACGTGTGCCCTATGGACCCAGACGTTTTAAGCGACAAGCCGGGGCCTTGTCCGAAGTGTGGCATGGCTCTGGAATTGGCACTGGAAGCGGGTGCGGTGGGGCGGCCCCAAGTGCGATACACCTGCCCGATGGATACAGAGGTGGTCAGCGACAAGCCGGGGCCTTGTCCCAAGTGCGGTATGGCTCTGGAAGCCATGGACGTTTCGGCAGTAGCGGAGCCGCAAAACCCTGAACTGCGCGATATGTTGCGACGCTTTATGGCCGCGGCGGTTTTGGCGGCACCGGTACTGGCGCTGGCCATGTTGGCGGATTTTCGCATTGCAACCCTCCATGATGCGACGTGGGTAAACTGGGTGAATATGCTTCTGGCTACGCCGGTGGTGTTGTGGTGCGGGTGGCCGTTTTTAGTGCGGGCCTGGGTTTCCATTAAAACCTGGAATCTCAATATGTTCACGCTCATTGGCTTGGGTATTGGTGTGGCCTGGGCCTATAGCGTGGTAGCAACGCTGGCCCCCGGTTTGTTTCCATCTGGTTTTCGCAGTCATTCAGGCGTGGTGAGCACTTATTTTGAAGCTGCTGCTGTGATTACAACCTTGGTGCTCATGGGGCAGGTGCTGGAATTGCGGGCGCGTGGCAAGACCGGTGCGGCGATTCGGCAATTGCTGGACCTTATGCCCAAAACCGCCCGGCGGATTGGTGCGGATCATCAGGAAATGGATGTTTTAGTGGAGGTCATTGAGGCAGGCGACATGTTACGGGTACGGCCTGGTGAAAAAGTTCCTGTTGATGGGGTGGTACTGGAAGGTCAAAGCACTGTGGATGAATCCATGATTTCCGGCGAGCCGGTGCCGATTGCCAAAAGTCCAGGTGATAAGCTCATAGGAGCCACCGTGAATGGGACAGGCAGTTTGGTGATGCAGGCCCAAAAAGTGGGTGCGGAAACATTGCTGTCGCAGATTGTGGCCATGGTGGCCCAGTCGCAGCGCAGCCGTGCTCCCATCCAGAGACTGGCGGATAAGGTTGCGGGCATATTTGTGCCGGTGGTGGTGGCCTGCTCGCTGGTTACATTTGTCGTATGGGCATGGCTTGGTCCGGCACCGTCGCTGGCCTACGCTCTGGTCAATGCTGTCGCGGTGGTGGTGATCGCCTGCCCATGCGCTTTGGGCTTGGCCACCCCTGTGTCGATCATGGTGGGCGTGGGGCGGGCGGCCAAGGCGGGGATACTGATAAAAAATGCCGAGGTGCTGGAGCGTACGGAGCAAATTGACACCATTTGTCTGGATAAAACTGGCACTCTCACACAAGGCCGGCCGCAGGTGGTGGCAATGGAGGCCGCTATGAATGGATCGGCGGATGAAATGCTGGTTTTGGCCGCAGGGTTGGAAAGGGCCAGTGAGCATCCATTGGCTGCCGCTATTGTACGTGCTGCGGAAGAAAAACGCCTGGCGATTCCGCCGGCCAAAGCTGTTGAGAGCATCCGTGGCAAGGGGGTTGTGGGTCAGGTGAACGGTCGAAGCATTGCCATCGGCAACATGGCCCTGATGGAGCAACTGGGGGTGGCCATTGCCGGTATGCGGGCAACATGTGCAAACTTGCAGGCCCGGGGCTGCACCGTGATGTTGGTAGCCGCGGATTCCCAACTGCTGGGTTATGTGGCGGTAACGGATCCTGTTCGGCCCGGTGCTGCGGCCATGGTGGCCAGGCTCAAGGAGCAGGGGTTGGCCGTGGTGATGATCACCGGAGACAGCCAAGTTGCGGCGCAGGCTGTCGCGGCCGAGTTGGGCATTGATACCGTGGAGGCGGGAGTGTTGCCGGAAGGAAAGGATCAGGTGGTGCGGCGCTTGCAAAACCAGGGACGCAAAGTGGCCATGGCCGGCGACGGGATTAACGATGCCCCAGCCCTTGCCCAGGCGGACGTGGGCATTGCCATGGGGACGGGCACGGATGTGGCCATTGCCACCGCCGGGGTTACGCTGTTGCATGGCGATTTATCCGGCATTGTGCGGGCGCTGGCGCTAAGCCGGGCCACCATGCGCAATATCCGGCAAAATTTATTTTGGGCGTTTGCGTATAACCTGCTGGGTATTCCGCTGGCGGCGGGGGTTTTCTATCCTGTCAGCGGCTTGCTGCTAAGCCCGATGATTGCCGCTGCGGCCATGAGTTTCAGCTCGGTTTTGGTTATTACCAACGCCCTGCGGCTGCGCCAAGTTCGCCTTTAAGTTTCCATCTTGTGGTGTTCCCATGCCAAAGCGGCCCCTTGTAAAACCAAATCCGGAATCAGGGAATCCACCAGGCCGGAATCCGCCAGCAGCCGTTGGGCATCGCCTCCGGTGGCCACCACGTGTGGCCAGTGGCCAAGCTGACTGGCGTAGCCTTCCACCAGTTCGCGCACGGCCCCGCGGGCGGCGGCATACAGGCCAAGATTCAGAGCTTCTGTTGTGTTATGGCCGCAGGTGCCTTTGGGCGGATCCAGCGACGCCAGCGGCAATTGCGCGGTAAATTCGTGCAAGGCTCTGGCTCCAAGCTGCAATCCAGGGGCAATAGCCCCACCCTGAAAAATTCCGTTTTGATCCACGTAATCCACAGTTAAAGCAGTGCCCGCACTGATCACTACACATGCCTGTTCGGCATTGACATAAGCGCACAATGCCGCCAGCAGCCGGTCCACGCCCAGTGTGGATTCGTCCGTCAGGTTGGTCTTCATGGGAATTTTTAAGTCTTCGCCCAGGCGCTGTGTATCCAGATGCAAGGTGTTTTTTATCAGCGTCTGTACCGGTCCGGTAAGATCCGGAACTACACTGGCGATCACCGCGCCCTGGGGATAAACCTCTGGACCATCGTTAATTTTCTTTGCCTGCCAGAGGTCTGTGAGCGCGGCTTTTAATTCGGATTGCCAGTTGTGGTGAAGCAGTCGGCGGGCAGGTTCCTCGCTTTTGCCCAGTGAAAAGAGTCCCACCCCAATTCGGCTGTTACCGATATCAATTGCCAGTACGCTCATAAAACAGTCAGCTCCACTAAGGTAACGTTGTAAATAAACCAGAGATTGCCCGGCCGTTATTTTAGCGTTTTTTGTAGTATCGTCCCTTGCGCTCATCATCAGCCTTGATCGCGGCAATTTCCGTGGCGAGTCCGGCATCGTCATCGGGCTCGTCGATCGGCAGGTTGGCCAAAGGAACCACGTGTGCTACAAATGGCTCTGCCGGCGGCGCACCCTGGACCAGTTGCCAGATTGATTCCAGCAGGGGCCGTAGACCTGTGCCGGTGGCCGCGGAAAGCGCCAGAATAGTGTGGCCGGGCAGCACGGAACGCAGTTGAGCCAGTTGTTCGGGTGCACCGGTTAAATCCATTTTGTTGGCCACCAGGATTTCCGGTTTGTTGGCCAGCTTCGGACTGTAGGCGGCCAGTTCGGCGCGAATGGTCTGGTAGGCTTTAGCCGGGGTGCTGCCGTCCAGCGGAACCATGTCAATTAAATGCACCAGCACCCTGGTGCGTTCGATGTGGCGTAAAAAATCCTGACCCAGTCCTGCACCAAGATGGGCCCCGGCAATCAGGCCTGGAATATCGGCCAGCACGAGCCGCCGTTCCGCATCCAGTTCGGCTATGCCCAACTGCGGAGTGAGTGTGGTAAAAGGATAATCGGCCACCTTGGGCCGGGCCGCCGAAAGCCGCGAAAGCAGCGTGGACTTGCCGGCGTTGGGCAAGCCGATTAAACCCACGTCCGCAATGAGGCGGAGCTGAAGTTTCAGCCGCCGCAACTGGCCGGGCTTTCCCGGCTCGGCAAATTCCGGAGCTTGCCGAACGGAGGTGGTAAAGTGGGTGTTGCCACGGCCGCCGCGTCCACCCTTGGCCACGAGCACCTTGCGTCCGGCAGGGACCAGATCCGTCAACAGTACGCCCGTGTCGCGGTCGTATACCATGGTGCCGGGTGGCACACGAATGATTAAATCCGCACCGGCCTTACCATCTTTTTTTTTGCCCATGCCCGGTTCGCCACTGGGTGCGTGCCAATGATGCCGCCCGACCATGTCCAACAGCGTATCCACTCCGGCCACGGCCTCCAGAAAAACATTTCCGCCATTTCCGCCATCGCCGCCATCGGGTCCGCCGTGTGGAATATATTTTTCCCGCCGCATGGACATGCAACCATTTCCGCCATCGCCGCCGGACACTTCAATTTCAGCTTCATCAATGAACATAAACTCTAACACCACCGGAACCGTACGCGGGAGTCTTCCCGCCACCGTCGTATGCGGCACTTCCACAGACACTTCATTATAACGGATGCGGGCAATGTGGGCGCGTGGCCCGCCGGGCGGCGGCTTTGGCTGGCCGTCGGTGGTGGCTTTGGCAGTTGATGCGGAGTGGAGCGGGTTTATAATGTGAAAATTATGGTTGCGACGATTGAAACAACTTCGGAATATGGGTTGCGTCGAAGGACGGGGCCGGGCTGCCGCGTGGCGGCCACGTATCCCCAAGGTGGCACGGGCATTCCTGCCGGTGAGATGAATTGTCCCGGCGCTGCAGCGCACATGCGGCCCGCGGCCGCAACGGGATTTCACGCGGGCGATGCGACCAGTGGCTTCGGCTTGTCGCCGAATGCGCTCAATCCCGGCGCTGCGGCGCACATGCGGCTGGCGGCCGCAACGGGACGGATACGTATCAGTTTGTGCAATCGAATCCGGTGGGATTGGTAGATGCGATGGGAACTGCGGTTGCCGGGATCGACGTCATGAAATACGCTCGGCCCGGCGGCAATACGGGACAGCCCTCATGCCC
>JAJZCR010000106.1 GCA_021851715.1 Planctomycetota bacterium | reverse complement strand
CAGGCAAGTGTATCCTCAATGACGGCCTTTTGGCCCGCGCTTAAACTTGGTCTGCTGTGGCTTGGCGGCGGAGCGATTGGCCAGTCTGTTGGCGATTCCTTCATCAATCGCGGCGGCCAGGGCGTGCCTCCTTCGCCGTCGGTGTGGCCTGCGGCCAGGCCCCCGCAGGCGTTTTGTTGTCGGTAATGGCCTCTTGGTTTGCGACCGTTTTCCTTGGCGCAAGTGGGTGGCCAGCCGGCAGCCCGAAGGAGACCCGATGCGAAAAAAAGCATTTGCATCGTTGTGCATCCTGCACCGCGGCGATTTCGGGGGTTACGTCAGGTTTCCGGTGCCCCCGCTCAGTCCCCTCGGAAAAGCCAACATGCACGGAAAATAAAAAAAAGTGATTTTCCGCTTGCTTTTTTTTTTTTATGCTACTATGATGCTTAGGTGACGGTTCCCGCGAGATCATCAATCCCCATATCCTGTTGATCCGCGGGAATACAGTGCTGCACGTTTCGGTTTTGCGGCACCGCACTGCCGGAAGGCACATGTTAGAGGGCGAGGGTTTACATATATAGCCGCCGGAGAAATTCGGCGTGATACGCACTGAAGCGTTTTTGTTGTTCGTTGGCCGCCGTTCGTTAACCATTGCGACTGCGTGGAGACATGAACAAACGAAGCAAAATCCTTCCCGTGATGGCAGTGGCCGTGGCGCTGATTGGGCTAGCGGTATGGGGAGGGATTTCGTTGTTCAGCCGGGCTGGCAAAAAGTCTCCCGGTGCCGCCGGAAATCGGGTCGGCGTCGGAATGCAATCGCGACGTTCCACGCCCGAGATGATGTCGCCCGCCGAGGTTGCCGCGATCAAGGTGCCGCGGGATATTCATCTTGCCCAATTGCCGTGGCCCTCCGGCGGTGAATTGCCGAAGGAATTTCACCTGGCGCGATTGCCCTGGCTGCATGACCGTGGCGCGGCGGATATCAGCCGATTAGACATCATTGCCTCTTCAGGCTATGGCACCGGTGCCTTGGCGAATCCGCTGCATTTGGTCCACCGGGCTTATGTGCCATGGCCGAAATTTCCAGGCTTGACGTTGCCAACAACGGGCAAATTCGTCACGGCCCTGTGCCGGGATAAGGCCGGAAATATCTGGATCGCCACGGAAGACCATGGGGTTTTTCGCTACAATCCGTCCGCGCCGAAGGGCAGACAGATTCAGCAGTTCACCAGGCAAAGCACCCATGGTCAATTGGGGAACAACAATATCTATGCATTAGCCTGTGACAACCACGGGCGAATCTGGGCCGGAACGCTTAACCATGGTGTCAGCGTGTATAATGACCAACGCTGGCAGACTTACGATATGGTGCAGAATCCGAAAAAGCATGTCTTGGCCGGGCCGTTGGGCGATCATGTATTTGCCCTGAAATTCGACACATTCACCAACCAGATGTGGATTTGCACGGAGGCGGGAATATCGATATATCAGTGTAATCAACGAGCAACGAGCAACGAGACGCTGCGCTCAACGAACAACGATACACGGCAGAAGCCAGGAGTTGGGAGTGGGCAGTTAGAAGCGCCTGGAAACGCTCCGCTTCGCAATTCCACTCCTGCAACCTATAACCTGTCACCTGTAGTCTTCACTGCCGGCACCTGGCACTACCTGACACAGGCAGACGGTTTGCCCCAAAATCCCGATTGCATCGCGTTCAACCCAAACGGTACGGTCTACGTGGGCACGCAATGTGATGGGGTCGCGATTGCAACGGTCAACGAACAACGAGCAACGAACAATGGCCAGCATGGGAAATCGGGAGTTGGAGGTGAGAAGTTAGAAGTGTTCGCAAACATTCCGCTTGCAAATGCTACGCATCCCCGTCCACGAGTTCCTGGCTTTCATTCCGCCGTGTCCCATGTCACCGCTTTATCCTATAACCGGCCAGCCTCAGTCTCCGCCGCATATCAGTGGCGTGTTGTTACCGGCCCGTGGAAAATGCCGTTGACCGCCACAGGAAAGGGCCTGCCGAGCAATCTGATCAACGCCATTGTCTTTGAACCCAACGGCACGCTGATTGCCGGAACCGACGGCGGAATCGGGGTTGCAACCAATAAAAACGCAGCGTTCGATTCCTCCCCGGCGGATTGGACGTTCATGCGCGGCCGGGATCTCACCGCCAAAGTGGCGGGGTTGTGGCACCCACCCCACCATTGGAAGGCCCCATCTCGGAAGGTGTTAAACACGCTGCCGATGGAGGATTACACAACAGCGTTGGCGATTACAGAGAACAGATTACAGGGGAAGACCAACTTATGGCTTGGCCATCGGCGGCGCGGCGTTGATGTGTGGCAGTACAACACTGCCGGCAAAATAATCAAGCGCTGGCAAATCCATGAGCCGCAAATCGGCAATTACGTCACCTCCCTGCTGCCTCTGCCCGGCGGGGCCATGGCCGTGGGAACTTATGGCAAAGGGGCATCGATTATCATGCTGCCGGGGGCAAGTGATGCATGGGAAAAACCCGAGCACACCGCCACCCAAACTCATGCGGCCCCCGGCCCTCCCGAGGCGAACGCTCCCGCCACCGGGGGACAGGCGGTGCCGCTTAGCACCCCCGCCATTCACGAGCCCAAACCAGCGGCGGCACCCAACGTGCGACAACTCGCCGCCCTGTACCAAAGCCTGCTGAAGAATCCTGTTTCGCAGGAGCCAGCGGGTCCACAGGTTATCCCGATCTCTGATGATTGGCGAACCGAAGGCAGTTGGCTGGGAAGATACGGACGCTATTGGGCATGCCTTTACGCGTGCTCACCCCCTCCGAGTGTTGGCGATTATGTCTGGGGCCCAGGTCCGCTTTCGCTGCATCACGAAGAGGGAATGGGGCCGCACCACCGATTACACGATTACAGCCGCTATCACATCCCCACTGGTGATGCCATACGCTACTATGTGACGTGGCTGTCAACCGCCAAGAAACGGGTTCTGGAGCTACCTGAAATCTACCTTGATCAATGTATTGCCGACCACACGGCGTCGCGGAAAGCGGACCGGAGGGAATCCGAGATCGACGACCACGGCGAGACATATCCCCTCGATTGGCAGGGGCCGGATGTATATGTTTATCTCCATATTCCGCCGGGGGCTTACACGCTGTCACTTTATTTCTTCAATAAAGATGGCCATTCCGAGAACAACCGTGATCGCGATTATGTGGTTTCCATGATACCCGTGTCCGCCGGATACCATTTCGGCACCGCCTCCCGTCCCAACACCGCGCCGCTGGCGAAAATGCGGGGGATCAGCCAGAGCCGGGTGGTGAATTTCTGGGGCGGGGTGTGGAAACGCTTTCTGGTGCGCGGGCCGGTGAAGTTGGCGATTCGCGTCGCCAAAAATTATTCGTTCAACACCATTCTCCAGGCGGCGATGCTGGACCCGCTTTCGCAACACCCAGCCCCGTACTACTATGGGTACGCAGCATGGCAAGCCCACGAAAGCCAGCGGGGAGCGTTCCGCGTTCGGCAGGCCTCTGCCTTGCGAAGCGGGCAATTCTCCGATGATGCTCCCGCCAGCCAAGCTGTGTGGCATCGGCATCCTGCCGATGATCCAACAGTCAACACTGGCATAATGCGATCTCAGAACATCCTGAACCTCCTCAGTTTACTGGAACACCGTGATCCCGCCACTTGGGCGGCCGGCCAGCAATTAGCGTGCAGCATGATCCTGCGCTGGTGCGTCGCGCGATACGGAGCAATTCCAAAAAATCCACAGGCGGCGGAAGTCGCTGAAAAATGCTACTACGAGTTGGATTTATTCCATCGCTGGGGGGCGGTGGAAAGATCGCGCGGAATGCTAACTTCACGGCAAATCGAGGAAGGCCTGAGGTCGAACTGGGGTGGTTCTCCGAGCCCTGGTGCAGCTTTTAGAATGGTGCGGTGGTATCTGAATGGGCTTAGACGTGCCTACGCGGGGAATGACCCCGTGAAACGCATCGAGGCATACCAATGGATGCTCAAGACAGGGGAAGTGGAGACAGCCGAGGAGAAACCGGTGGATCCGGCCATGGGAAGACCTTCGCAATGATTTTCACGCTGGGATGGGGCATGAAGCGGTATGTTGCTGCTTCCGATCTCAGCGGCTTTTATATTAAGGAGTAGTGACCATGAGAAGGCCAGAACAATCGGCAATGGCAAAAGGGGTGGGGCTACCGGCTCTGCGTGCGTTGGGACTTGTCGCAGCGTGCGCGGCGGGCTTGGCGATGGGGGCTGGCGGCGGCCTGCTCTTGGCCAATGAGAATCCGCCCTGTAACAATATGGGAATCGTGCCCGGCCCCAACAGCGGGCAGACTATAATGAGCCCACAACCCGCGCCCTCCTGCCATGGCGTCACAGGATGTTACACCGAGAAGGTGGTCTACCAATCGTATGACGTGTGCGGTGCTGCCAACTCGGCACCGGGAAATAGCTGCACGGATTCGCGCAAGTCACATTACGTGTATTCGTATACAGCGCCTGGATGCACACCGGATGGATGCAACGAATCTTGGACGCAATTCGGGCCTCCGGCTAATCTTGGCAACAAGAATGACCCATCCTGCACACCCTAAACCGTGATCGCGATGAGGGGAGGGCGTCGGAAGTTCTTCGATTAGGAGTTACCGCTTATGTTATCCAAGAATTCAGTGTCGCTCGGCTCGCCCTTTGCGCCTGTGGTGGCAGGTCGAACTGGCGAGGTCCGGCGCACCTTGGCCATCCTCATCGTTTGCACCGTAGCGAGCGTAAGCCGTGTTGGTGCATCGCCGTCCCGCTCAGGAGATGCGGGCAGGCGGATCCCAGCGAAATTGAACCAGTCCCAGTGGCGCTTCGTTTTCAAGGCCGCCGCGAGGAGAATCGTTTCCCTGCACCTAGCTGCGCTTATTACCACGCGCACCTACCTGTCGAGGTCTCAGATAAGCGCCCTCGACGATATACGACGAAAAACCATGACCCCGGGAGAATGGGAGCGTTACCAGCGGAAATACAACCCGGTACTGGTTCCGGGATTCAATTTCCCCGGGTACGGGACGCAGGTGACCTCGGTACATCTGAAGTGGGAAATCGCCCCAAGGCGGATTTACGCCAAGCGGATTTTCGTCTTCGGCGGTAATCGTCGGCAGTTGCGAGAACTGCGTGCTAGCGGGCCCGAGATCGCGATCTGGGTGGTCGGGCAGAACCGGGAGTGGTATGCGCGCCTCGGAAATGGTACGTGGTCCGTATCCATCCATCGTCCAAATGGCGCATGGGCCAGTGCGCGGTGGCCGGAACGGTATTCGACCTTTGGCCTCAAAGATATTCTACACGCTGTGGACCCTTGGCGGCCTTTTTCTAAGCACATCCATCAGAGCCACCGCCTGATCAAACAGAAATACAATCCGCAGACGGGGATTATCAAATTGGTATACTGCGACCTTCGCAAGGGAAAACCGGTCGTGGTCTCCGGTGGAGGCGGTCTTCGCGGGAAATGGGAGGTCCGCTACGACCTAAAGCTGGCAGGAGGATTGCGTGTATACAGTAAGACTGCGGATGTGGTGGAGGGCTCCACGCGCGTTCCGATGTACGAGCTTAGCTTTCGGCGCTTTCAGAAAAGCAGCGGCGTGTGGTTCCCTACACGAATCCGTGAGAGGCTGTGGTCGGGCAGGCAGTTGAAACGAATGGAGTTCGATGCGAAAGTGAAGATACAGCACCTGATTGTCAACGAAATATTTCCTCGGCACAGTTTTCGCTACGTCCCGCCGTTCGGGGCGTCCGTCTACGACGGGTTTACAAAAACATCGTATTATGTCGGTTCGAGGCACCCTAACGTTCCGCCGGCGATGGCACCCGATCGGAAAAGGGAAGGGGATGGTAAAAAATGAACTCGGGCAAATTGCTAATTGGCTGTGTTTTTCTTGGGGCGGTGGCGGGCGTTTCGGCCATCGTCGCAACGAAGACCGGAACAAAGCGAGGAGAGTATGTGGAGATGGGTCGGGCCGGCGAGGTCGCGACCGTGGCCGTCAATTTCGGAGGGGTGTACTTCGGCCAGACGGCGCGTCGGACGATTGTCCTGCATAATTCGTCGTCGCATACTTTGTTGTTGGGCTGGCGGACCAGTTGCGGATGCACGCGACTCAAAATTTCCAATTCGGCCGTGCGGCCTGGCGGGAGTTCCGTCGTCAGCCTTATCTACACTGAGCTCTCGGACGGCACGGAACTCGGGCCCGCAACTCAGAATTTCTTAATTTACGACAGGGGGGACAAGGCGGCAATGCCTGAAGTTCGCGGCACGGTCGAAGCGTCGTGCAGGAAATCGATCGAATTTAGCAACCGTGACGTGAACTGGGAGTTTGTGCCGGGTAGTGGCACGCTCGAACCGAAATGGGTGACTGTGAGGAACGTATCCGGCTATCCGGTCTCCGTTCACTGGAGTGGCGATGGGAAGGGGGTATTTTTTTCCATTTCCCACGTAAGCGCCGAAATCGGCTCTGGCCGAACGGCGAAGTTTTGCCTCCTTCCACGCGGGAATGTGGGATTTAACGACCATCCCGAAACGGCTGCGATTTTTATGTTGGCGCGTTTAGCAGCGCCCCGACGACCAATACGGCTGCGATATGGAATCCGAGTCTCGGTTTCTCCGGAACCGGCATTGGAGGCGATACCGGGAGCATTGGTCTGGTCAGTGAAGGGGGCGTCCGGTTCCGCGGAAAGTACAATTCGTCTCATTCCCGGCCCGGGCGCTGGTAGGTTTCTGCGAATGTTGTCCGTGGCCACCAGCGGCCCAGAATTACGTGCGGTGCGACAGGGCGAGGCCGTCCACGTCTCGCTCCACCTGCCACAGGACGCAAGTTTCTTTCAAGGTGATGTCATTGTTGAATATTTGTATCGGGGGATAAAATCAAGGGTCGACGTCCCCGTGTTTGCAACACGGTAATGCCGTTCCTCTCATTCTTAGGGGTATGGATGAAGCAAGGCGGTTTCATGATTTCGATTTTCGCAGGGTGGAGCAAACGTCTCCCTAACCCGAAAAATTCCGCGTTTGGTGTAGTGGGAATAACATTAATCATCGCCGCGTGCTTGGTACTACGGCAGCTGGTATATTCAACAGTTTTATATTCTGGATGGAAGAGACCGCTCAATTTTGAACCGGTGCTGGCGGGTTGGGAGATATTTCTCGGCCTTTGGCTGATCAGCGGAGCTCTCCCAACTTCCGCCCGGCGGGTTGCCATTGGCTGTTTCAGCGTGTTTGCCTGCTACACGCTTCATGAAGCACTTGCTGGCAGAATCGATTGTGGCTGCTTCGGCCAAGTGCATGTGAATCCGTGGTACACATTTATTCTGGATGTATCGCTTGTGCTGATGTTGAAATTCCTTGGCAAACCCGGCACTGGCAAGGCGGGGGATTCTCGGTGGGCACAGCAAAAATGGCCGGTGGCCGCTGCGGCGGCAATTGGCCTGGCAATCGGTGTTACAGGGGCCATGCTGCATCCGAAAGTTGTTTCCGCCACCAATGGTTTGGGCGTCGCCGATGGCGGCAAACTGGTGATTCTGGAACCACACCATTGGATCGGCCGCCATTTGCCAGTGCTGGCGGATATCGTGAACCAGCATCGAAACACACCAATCAGCCAGCGATTGGCAACCGGCAATTGGGTCATCATGTTCTATCATGCCAGTTGCGAAGAGTGCCGGCACACCATTCCCATTTATGAGAATCTCGCCCGGCAGAATGCCGCATCCGGCACTGACACGCACGTCGCCTTTATCCGTGTGCCACCGGATTTGACCGGGCTCGGCGCGGCAACCGGCCCCGGCACGGCGGGCCCGCAATTATTCCACGCCAGTCCCGCGCTGCATGGGGCTTTGAACAACAGCCACGAATGGTTTGCCACAACCCCGGCGGTCGTGCAACTGAGAGATGGAACCGTGCTCCGCGCCGCCACCGGCAGCAGGGCAATGAATTTGAAGTGGCTTGGTACAACGGTTACCGGCCAGGGGCCGGGAATCAAAGAACAATGGCCAGAATATAAGGACGATGGCGTAAGCGATGGTCGCAGCAGTTGAAAAATCTCGAACTCAAGGCATTGGCATGGAACACGCTCGCTTCATCCGGCCTCCGCGTTGCGCCAGGTCCCCGCAGTGCCCAATGGCCGCACAGGTAATCCCGCTTGTGCCGGTGAGCCAAAACCCTCGGCGCAGGGTGCCTTATTATTCCAACTCCTATTTCCCTGGTTCTGCCTTCTCGCCTGGTGCCTTCACCATCATTGAACTGCTGACGGTGTTATCCATCATCGCGCTGTTGATTTCCCTGCTGCTTCCGGCGCTGGCCAAGGCCCGACAAAGTGCCGAGGCGGTGGTGTGTGAAAGCAATATCCGGCAACTGTTGACCGGATTGCGCGAATATGTGCAGACGAACAAGGGGTTTTTTCCGCTCAACGGCATTCTGTTTCCGCATGTGGCCATGTTCCCGCCGTATTCCGATGCCGCCGGCGGTGCGGATTACACGCTCCAGCAGGTGTGGGGTACCACCGCTGATTACAATCTTTATTATGGCGCGTTATATCCGTTCATGGCGGGGATTCCCCAGGCACCGCCCGTGCCCGATCTGCTGAATTCCAGCGGCCCCAATACAGGCAACGGCGCGGCGGCCACGTTGGATCTCAATCCGGAGCGCAACAGGTTCGCCCGGGTTTTCATGTGCCCGCTGGACAGCGGCCTGCGTTCCAGCGCGGATGCCCTCCGCCTGGCCCCCGATGGACGGACGGTTCTGGTCGGCGCGGGTTCCGGGGGCGGATTCTGGAGCTATTCGATCAATGCGCTGTTGAATTCCCAAGCCGGGGTGTTGGCGGATATCTATGGCACGGGTGCCGGTAGCAGTGCCCGCTTTCGGATCCCGTGGTCCTATCCCCTGCGTGACGCCACGATCACCAATCCGAAGTGTGTGGTCTTCATTGAAGAATCAGCCCGGAAATCTCCGTTCAATGACGAAGTGATAGATCCGGCCGGATACGAGGATCGGGATCATCTTTCATCGCGGCACGGCGGCGGCGGCAATCTGGGCTTCTGGGACGGGCATGTGGCGTGGATGTCGCAGGTGGAATATGCATCGGTGCCAGATCCGACGCGCAACGCGTCCGGCCCGGCAGCTCTGGCGGTGGCCATGCAGTGCCCGGTCTTCCGAATGTTTATCCCTGACGCGCGATAGGGATACGGCCGGTACGGCGGGCAGCAGGCCGGCAAGGTCGAGCGCGTATGACAGAGCCTGGGCGAGCGCCCGGCGGCAATGACAAACGCAATGGAAGGAGTCAGGCTATGAGAACAGGTACCGCTGCCGCTTTTGTCGTCACTTTGCTGCTGGCAGCCCCCGGCATCGCGGCCGGCGCAAATTTGCCTCCCGCCAAAGTGAGCCTGCAGCAGGCCTTCCGCCGGATTGACGCGGAACTCGCCTCTCCGCCACCAGCGCGGAAGGCGGAGTTGGACATCCGGAACATGGTGAAAGGCCATAGCTTTCAGTGCCGTTTTCTGCTTGCGAGCCGCTGGCTTCCGGCGTTGATGTTAAAAAAGCAATACCCGTTTGTGGCGCAGCTTTCAAAGCGGGAAATCCTGGTCATCCCCCACCGCACCAGAATCATTCAACAACTCCTGGCGCTGCGTGTGGAGGCGCTTCTGGGCATGGGAAAGCCAAAGAAAGCGATGGTATGCGCGAAGGAGCTGTTTAATTTCTGTACCATGCGGGATACGGCCCGGGCGTTGGCATTGGTGGCGCGGTGTCTGGCGTCCGCAGCGCCTGATGCCGCGGGGGCGATCCGACGATTTAAACGCGAAGAGATCGCCGGGGCCGCTCTCCCCATTTCTGGATATCCCGCGCTGGGATGCCCGATTCTGGCGGCCGTCAAGGCCGGGGATGGAGCGTATGCGCGCCGGGCATGGGGAATTACCGGCCAGAGCTATAGTGATCTGTTTGACCGCGGCAATCTGTTGCTTCTCGCTGGAAGGCCACGTGAGGCGATGGCGTGTTTTAATGCGGCCTATCTGGTAGCCGGCAATTACGGGCAGGTGGTACGCGCGGCCGGCCGTATCGCGGCATGCATCAAGGCGGAAGATGGAACCATTGGCAGGGCCAATGCCTGGGCACGCGGAGCTGGCCAATGACCGGATTTCGGGGGCTCGAATCCGAATTGTGCCATGTTGCAGATGAAGGCGGCGTTCCCGGCGCGTGCACCGATTGGCCAAAGCCGCGGAGGCGCTGCCGATAAGGAGTTGAATGATGCGAATCAAGGTTACAGCAGTCTTTACGGTGTGGCTGGTGGCCACCGGTCTGGCCGCCCCGGAACTGACGGCTGTGCCACCGGCCACGGCCCGGCCCAATGCGGCGGAGTTGCGGAGGCTCGCCTGGGCCAAAGGCTTGGTTCCGCGGTTGGCCGGCGCGGGTGCCGCCGCCCGTAAAGCGGCGTTGTCACAGATTACCTGGGAGCTGCGGACCCAACCGTATCCGACGGCACCGCTGGTATACCAATACTGGCTGCCACCGCTGATGGATCATGGTCATTACCGCGCTGTGGCAAACCTGGCGATGCGAGGTATTCTCGCGGCACCCGCATATACATTCGCCATTGATCGTCTGCTGGTTTTTCGGATTCAGGCGTTGGCGGCAATGCATAAAAACGCGGCGGCCCTTCGCGACGCCAAGAGCCTGTTCGACGTATGCCGAATGCAGGATACCGGAACCGCACTGCTGATTCTGGATCAACGCCTTGATGCGGTGTACCGCAAGCATCCCAATATCGTGCGGCGGTTTGTGCTGGAGGAACGGTCGGGAGCAAAAATGCCTTCGGCTGGTGGCGGGCCCATCGAAAGATCCCGTGTGCTGGCGTCGATTCAGGTTCACGCCGGTCCCTACCTGGCAAGGCTAAAAGCAATCCACAGCACCGGGTCGTCCGCTCTGATGGAGAAGGGGGATTTATGGCTGCTGGCGGATCAACCGGCCAAAGCGCTGCGATGTTTTCAATCCATGGAGGCTTATGCGAAAACGTCGCGGCAGTTGCTGTTGCTGGAGAGATTTATCTGTCGGGCGATCAGGGCGGAGGACGGCACGATTGGCCGGGCCAACGCGCATCTCCTACGGGCGATTCAAGGTGCAACCCACCCGCAATAAATGGGCGAGCATGGTTTGGCCGGCCTGCCGCGAACGCGGCAGGGCGACCGCAGGGAGCATGTGAGCAGTTTGGTCAACCGAGATTCGGCAATTTAGTGGAGCGTATAGTTCCGTTATTCCGCGATGCGGG
>JAJZCR010000154.1 GCA_021851715.1 Planctomycetota bacterium | reverse complement strand
TGTTCCCAGCTTGGCTATTGCAAAACCATTTTTCGCCTGTCAGTAAGCACTTGACGTATTTCGGCGGGCCGCAGCCTTCTCAACCCCCGCGCCGGGTGTCACACACAATCTCGGGGGAACCGCAGAGTATCGGCCATCGCCGGTAATTATTCCAGGTACCCCCCAGACCACCGCCCGGCAACAAGCCCACCGTAGCCGCGACACCCAAAACAACCGGCCCAGAATCCGGCCCGGCAGGCTCCGGCAGGAAATTGCGACAATTCGCACACTGATCACGAAGCCCGCAAAAATCAAGGTAATTTGCCGCACAATGCAAACAAATGCACATGCCTGCATAAGGAACTGATGGGCGCGGCAGGATTCGAACCTGCGTAGGCATAAGCCAACGGATTTACAGTCCGTCCCTTTTGGCCGCTCAGGCACACGCCCTTTTCGGGATCAGTAATATACCAAACTTTTTGATTTAGGCCAATTTCTCCCGCCCCATTCACCTTCTTGCCGCTGGCGTTTATACTCTGAGGCATGAAAAATGATCAATTGCTTATTACCAACGGCATCGTTCTGGACCCCAATCGCCAAAAGCCAGAACCCCTCGAAGTGCTCATTGCGGAGGGTAAAATTCAGGCCGTCGGCTCCGGCTTGAAAGCCACCGCTCCCCAAGCCACCATTCTCGATGCCAAGGGGGGATTTGTTACCCCCGGCCTCATTGACATTCATGTTCACCTCCGGGAACCGGGGCAGGAACATAAAGAAACCATCGCCTCGGGTTCCGCCGCCGCGGTCGCCGGTGGGTTTACCACCGTCTGCTGCATGCCCAATACCACGCCCGCCATCGACACCGATACCCAGATTGAATTCGTTCTCACTCAGGCCGCACGGACCGCCTTATGCCGGGTCTTGCCTTTTGGTGCCATCACCAAGGCCCGTGAGGGCAAAGAACTTGCCGAACTACGGCTCATGCATGAGGCCGGCGCGGTGGGCTTCAGCGATGACGGATGTGGCGTGGCGTCGGCGGCGGTGATGCTCAAAGCCCTGCAATATGTCAAAATGTTTGATGGCCTGATCAGCCAGCATTGCGAGGAGCCAACACTTTCCGGCGGTGCCATGAACGCCGGTACCACCGCCATACGATTGGGCCTCGGCGGCATACCGGCGGTGGCCGAAGAATTAATGATCGCCCGCGATCTGCAACTCAATGCAAGAATCAAGGCACGCTACCATGTTCAGCACATCAGCACCGCGGGATCCGTTGCCTTAATCCGCCGGGCCAAGCAGCACGGCCAAAATGTTACCGCGGAAGTTGCGCCGCACCATCTGCTGCTGACCGATACGGCCTGTGCCAACTATGACACGCATTTTAAAATGAACCCGCCATTGCGCTCCCAGGAAGATGTTCAAGCCTGCATTGAAGCGCTTGCCGACGGAACCATTGATTGCCTCGCGACCGATCATGCCCCGCATGCCCGCGAAGAAAAGGAACTGGAATTTGACCGTGCGCCGTTCGGCATTCTGGGCCTGGAAACCGCCTTGGCTCTTTACGTTGAAGCTCTGGTAACGCCCGGGCACCTGTCCTGGCTTGATCTGATTCGGAAAATGACTGCCCAACCGGCCGCAATCGCCCGCCTCAAAGATCGTGGAACATTGGCCGCCGGATCATTGGGAGACATCACGATTATTCAGGCCAACGAAAAGTGGACGATTGATCCGGAAAAATCCTTCAGCAAAAGCCGCAACACCCCATTCGCAGGCCGCACGGTCACCGGCCGGGTAGCTTATACCATTCTCGGCGGGCGCATCGTATATGACAGCAATGGCGGAATCGCCAGTACTGGGAAATAATGTGCAGTATTTATCACTGGAAACCTGTTCTGCCGCCGGAAAGATACGCGCCAGTTTTCCGCAGGAAGGAAGGGCTTTGAACTCGCGGCCTGCAGGATGGCTGTGGTGTTATCCCGGCGCTAACGCCGGTGTTCGTGACAACCCGGCGGATCGATCTCGTTGGCGTTCCTGATTATGACTATAATGGTCATAATGGTTGAACATGGAGTAACCGACCATGAAGCATGCGCACCAGTGGCCCGTGGCGACGGCCAAGGCAAGATTCAGCAAACTTCTTAAAGAGGCCGAAGCAAACGGGCCGCAGACGGTCACGCGCCATGGCCAACCGGCGATTGTGGTGGCCTCGGTACGGGATTGGGAAAGAAAAGCCCGGCGCAACAAAAGTCTGGTTGAGTTTCTTATGGATTCTCCGTTGAAGGCCGCGGAACTCAAAACCAGTGGGCTTAAAATTAAATGGCGGGAATCCGGACTGTGAACGTCCTGCTGGATACCAACGTCATCTCCGAGTTATCCCGGCCCTCGCCGGATCAAGGGGTCATTGCGTGGCTCGACGGCACCCCCGAGGACACCCTGCATCTCAGCATGGCCACGCTGGCCGAACTGCACCACGGGGTCGAAAAATTGCCGCAGGGCACAAAACGCTCGCGCCTGCACGCTTGGCTGGCCGAAGCCCTTCCGGCC
>JAJZCR010000030.1 GCA_021851715.1 Planctomycetota bacterium | reverse complement strand
CAAACGACGAGTAAAGTACCCCCCCGGAAGAAAAAAAATAAAATTCCCGATTATTTACAATGTTTTCATTCCTCAAAAAAAGTGGAATCAATTATCACTTGTATTGCGCTATTGTGAACCGACGGCGGGAACCCGATGCGATCCCGGTTCGTACCCGACAATCCTGAAATTTCCGGCCGCGGTCAGGTGGATGTAACACCGTCTTGCGCCCTGCCGAACGGGTACAACGGGAAGACCGTTTACCGTGACAGACCGCCCGGTCACGCCAACGGTCGCATCAACTCCCGGTGGCAATTTGATTTTCATCGACTCCGCCCCATGATCCCTGGTCACCGAGAGCACAATATTGCCGCGCGGTGTTGGAACACGCCCTCGGATCCAGCGTAAGGTGCCCAGATGCGGCACGATACTGGCCTGGGCAAAGCCGCCGGTTTGAGGTTGTACTCCTAAAACACATTCGCTTAACCAACTGGTGACACCAGCGGACCAGCCATGGCACAAACTCGTGCCATAACCGGCAGCCTTGTGAAAATGTCTGGTGGGCCAGGTGGGACTGAATCTTTCCCAAAAAGTGGTGGCTCCTCTTCGGATCATCGCCCCCCAGTAATAACGAATAAACGTGAACGCCTGCTTGAAATGTCCCAGACAGCTTAGAGAAAAAATGACAAAGTTATTGTAATAGGGAGTGGCCTTCTGCTTCCAAGATGCGCATTTTGGCCCCAGTATCCGCGCGTAGATCGCCGCCCGCTGTTGGGCGTCGGCTACATGTGAATCAATGGCCATGGCGTTGACTTGCCTCAGATTGGTGAATGTGTGCGTCTTGGGATTGGCCAGGCATTTCCGCGCTGCCAACGTGATCTTCCGATCCCAGCGCGCATACTTCGCGGCGTTGGTCTTATCACCGATGGCGTTAAGCAAAAATACCGCCCGCCGCACCGCCAGACAGGTGTCCAAATCCGTCGCGATAATCGCCTGCGGCGCATTGCCGAAACCCAGATGTTCGGCCCAGTCCACAAAACACCAGCCCTTGTTTTTGTTGGCAAAAAGATTTTTCCGGTTGAAGCCTTGTTTGATGTACCGCAACATGGAAAGCATCAGTTGCCGCTGCGAACGCAGGTACCCTATCGCACCGGTATGTTTGTAGAAGTCGGCCAGGCCGCAGTACCACGCATTGGAATACCCCGGAATCCCGCCGTAGGAAGTATTGTTAATGTAGGATGCCGGCAATGCCGTCGCGGGACGGCCCCCTTGTGCTTCTTGCCGCAGATCCCGCATGGTTAATTCCATCAGAAAGCGGTCCAAAAATACATTGTTGATGACCTGCCCTGAAACCTGCAGATCACCCATCCACATGGCCCGATCACGCTTGGGCGCGTCCCAGATTTGTTCCTGCATGCACAGATGCACGGTGTACGCGCCGGTGTACCATATTTTGGTCAACAGCGGATCGGAACAGGCAAACGCCCCGCGGTATTGCACCGGATAATACTTAAAATCCAGCCGCAATTCATTGAGTCTAATCGGCCCTGATCCCTGGAAACTCACCGTGGCATAACGAAAGGCGCTATACGGCGTAGACCGAGTTTTTCCATTCGCCAAAATCAGCGTATGCACCCCGCCCCATGGCCCATGCAACGCTTCGCCCCGTGATTCCCCGGTGCCAATCAACACGCCGCCGCCGGTACCACGCACTTGAATGCGGCCCGCCACTTCCTGGCCAAAACTGATCAGTAATTCCGGTTGTTTTTTGGATTCCCCAGGCGCTACCACCAGATGAATCTGGTGTGCGGGCGCCAACAGGCAACGCCCTTGATATTCCGGACGAATCGTGGCAATATCCCCAGGGGTCAACGCCGCCGACACCGATGCCAGACCTTGGAACGCCGCACGCCCATGCAGCACGGTTGCCCGCAGTGGCTGAAAATAGAGGTGTGCCAGATAACCACAGTGAATTGCGGGTAACGGGCTTACATTGCTTCCCCACGGGCCACCGCCATAGGACGCCACGACATTCGCGTATGACCAGCGGGCATCGTCAAATCGCGGTTTGATCCACGCCGGCCCAGCGGGAACACGGTACGCCACCCGCCAATGGCTGTTGCTCAGGCAGAGCGTTTTGGTACCGGCGACTATCCAGACCAACACCCCGGCCCATGCGGTATCATTTTTAGCGCGGATAGCGATAACATTGTTTCCCGGATGCAGCAAGGCCGCCACTGCCGCCTTGCGGGCACGCCGCCACACCTCATTGTGCTTGTGGAAGGTGCTGGTTATTTCCCTCCCGTTAAGAAAGACCTCCAAGTGGTTATCCGCCGTCGCATAAAGCTCCACCTGATGCGGCACGGTTTTAAGTGTAAAGGAATGCCGCAGATAAATAATCTGATTGTTGCGGGTTTGAGCCGTCCATATCCAAGCCGGGGCGACCGTTAAATGTGGCACAGCCGCAGGCCGTGGCAGCCCGTATGTTGGATCTAGGGTGGGCGGTCGATCCGCCCAGGGCCGCCCCGCCGAACCAGCCATCGCCGCCGGGGCCAAAAATAATCCGGATAACAATACTATCACGGCAACAATGCGGTACGAGCATAAAAAGCTCGGCGTTACCACACGCTGGTGGGACAAATGCTGAATCTTCGAAGGTAAGTGGTGCATCCGCAGCCATCCTTCATATAAGGCGGTCCAATGTTAATAAACGTAACCGTTCACGGCTACGCTCAATAGCCGACCTGACGGCGGCCCCAGGCGTTCCAATTCGCGCTGCGAGAAAGGCCCGCACTGTGGTGCGGGTCTTCCAGCCTGCCCGTCCGGTAACCGTTTACGGCCCTGCGGGCCGGCCAATCCCACAATGGGCCTGAACGCAGATAATTCAACTGAGTTACGTCGATCGGCGGCGCTTCACCAGCAGGCACAATGCACCAAGGCCTACCAAACCCAAGCTCGCGGGTTCAGGTACCGCTTGCAGTTGGGCACCACTTAGGGCATTGACAGCACCAATGGCAATGGTTCCGCTGTTACTGGCGAAAACCGTTTGTTTAAGATAATTCGTTCCACTGACCAAAGTGGTCACGTTATCAGCAGGGAGCGTCCCGATTGCGGTGCCATTCACCGTGATTGAGTTGTCGCCGAAGGCATAAGGGCTGAACCCAACGTACGCCACCAAATCATACTCCTGCCCCGCGCCCAAGCCGCCGATCGTCAGGAGGGGCTTTACTGTGGAGCCTTGGTAGCCGGCGTTACTCAATATCGGAACGTCTCCGGAGGTGGTGCTTGGTTGCCAGTGATCCGCTTGGAATGACGCGGTAACCCCCGATGCCACGGTGTCCGCGGAATTCACCACAGTGTTCAAGGTTGGCCAGCCGTTGAGATCGCTGCTGTCGAAGAGATAATTCCAAGAGTCCCCGCTCGTACCAATCGCGGCGGCACCGGTTTGCTCGGTGATCGCGGTATTACCGGCCGCGCCCATGACTTGAAAGTTAAGCAGGGTGTTCGCCCGCACTCCTGTTGTAAGGCCAACCACCGCGAATCCGGCGACGGCCGATAAAGACAGGGCCACCGCTGTCGGGATCGACGAAAGAAATTTACGACACATAAAACACTCCTTCCGCTCCATATCGGAGCTACGCGTGTTGCCCACTGACCGAATGGGCCGCGGTTTGCCGCAACCGGCGGCGGATGAAACTATACTTGTTTCGCTACTCATGGT
Source organism: Planctomycetota bacterium (assembly GCA_021851715.1). Lineage (GTDB taxonomy): Bacteria > Planctomycetota > Phycisphaerae > WQYP01 > WQYP01 > JABEVA01. The sequence continues at coordinate 34,116 of JAJZCR010000030.1, read as the reverse complement.
AGCCTCCTTAAAAAGGAATTACATTGCTCTCCCACTGCCCGCCAACCACACGGTTGGCAAACATACAGTTGGAGATATCCCTGAAGAAAACTCAAGTCGGCCCGTCCTGGCCAACTCATTGGTGGAATTTTTCCACCTTATAACCCCCTTTCCACAATACCCATGCCGACAACCGGCATGTTGGGGATCGCCACAAGCACTCCGGCGACGCATCACCGCCGACAAGGTGATTCTACCCCATGCGGGTTTTCCATTAGCGCAAATTTATTGTCGATTGGCGACACCCCGGAGTAGTTGCGATGAAGACGGCAAGTGGATATTGCCGATAGCGGTTTGCAGCGGGTTTGCCCTGCGGAAAATCACCTTCGCATGGCGGTTTCAGGTGCGGACGTATGGCAAGGGCCGATACAATTTCAAACCACCAAGTGCTGGATACCACGATTCAGGACCGCAAGCGGGTGGCTTTGATTTTCTGGCCGAAGGTTGGCAACCAGCACCAGTTCATGCAGGGAATTCGCCAATTTACCACGGGATTTTCGCATTGGATGTGCAAGGGATTGGTGCCGGACAACGGTGCGATTCCCGCACTGCTCGCCTGGCAGCCGCATGGGATCATCGGAATGATTGAAACCCCCGAGATTGCCGCCACCGGGAAAAAATTGCGCGTACCGATTGTGGACGTGGCCGATCGGTTGATTGCCAACCCATGCTTGTTGGTTGGGGTGGACCATCAGAAGGTTGGGATGATGGCGGCCAACTATTTTCTGGAGCGAAAATTTAGGCATTTTGCCTTCTGTGGCGTGGCGGGCACACGTTTTTCGATCGAGCGGCATCGTGGTTTTGCCAATGTGCTACGCAACGAGGCGATTACCTGTGAAATATTCTGGCACAGGCCCGCGGCGGCCATCCCGCGCAAATTTTCGGCGTGGGTGGAGACAAATGCAAAATTGGCTCGCTGGTTAAGGGGCTTGCCCAAGCCGCTGGCGGTATTCGCCAGCGACGACCAAACCGGCCTGGTGATTTTAAGCAGTTGCTTTGAGGCCGGCATCCGGGTTCCCGACGAGGTGGCCGTATTGGGTGTTGACGATGACGAGTTGATGTGCACCTTAGCCAATCCACCGCTGTCGAGCATACCTCTGCCATCCAAAAGGATAGGGTATGAGGCCGCCGCCCAGCTTGAGGCGATGATGGCCGACGAGACCCGCCCCCGATCTCCCATTGTGCTACCCCCACTGCCTGTGGTTGGCCGCAGTTCCACGGACCGGTTGGTTTCTGCGGACCCTGATGTTCACCAGGCTCTGCTATTGATACAGGCTAATTTACGGCGGAACCTGCGCGTAGCCATGATCGCCACCCATCTGGCGGTGTCCCGGCGATCTTTAGAGCGCAAATTTCGCAGGGAATTGTCCACCGGCATCCAGGAGCAGATCTGGCTGGCACGGGTGCAGGCGGCGCGGAAATTGCTGGCCGAAACGGACTTATCCATGAGCGTCATCGCGGTTCAATCTGGTTTTACCAACGCCGCCAGGTTTTCCGTGGTGTTCCGCCGGTCCGCTGGGTTTACGCCCATGGCGTACCGAAAATTGGTCCGTAACACTTGATCACACCTTCGCGTTTTCGCTCCATGATCCACAGTGGAGCGCGATTTGAGTCGAGAATTGTTGCCGCAGACACACTGGCGCTGTTTTTCGGCGCTACCTGAGCCTGGCGGCGGCAGATCGGAGTAGTAATGTCGTAACCCCGCACGGCCCTTCGGGCGATCAAGGCACAATGGTCCGGAACGCAAATAATTCCAAGCTCTCCCGCCAGGCCACACAGGAACCGGCCATGGCAGATTATTTCCGATCCCAGGGGGTTTGCTCGTCCAAGAAGAGCATCAGAAAATGGCTGGCCAGAGCGACCTGGATCGACGGGCCGACCAAGCCACGCAACAACGCAGTGTGTTTGGTTTGGTGTATCAAACAGTCCGCAATTCAATTCGCCGCAGCCAACGCCTTCACTTCTTCCCTCAGGCCCGCGAACGGTTATATTCATAGGGTCTAGCCCATATGATTCCGCCTTGGGTGATCTCCGATAGCATCGCGTGCTTGCCTGCCGATGCGGCTGCGGTTACGGTTTGGCGGTTGTTGTCGGTGGAGCAAGCTTCGCCGGCTCCCACCACCGGGCCTATGGCGCAAGGTCGTCCATCGCCCGGTAAGGCACCAACAGCCATTGTCATTGGAGTTCACATGGGAATTGCCACTCCCGCCTTTCCGGTGCTGCAGTTTGCCGGCCTCTTAGCCGCAAACACAGACCAGCTCGCAGCCGCTCGCCGCGAGTTGATGGACTGCTACGGGCCTATTGACGCAATGTCCGATCCCCTGCCGTTTACTTTCACTTCATATTATGACGATGAAATGGGCCAGGGGCTGTTACGGCAGTGGGTTTGCTTCAGCACCCTGTTTGACCCGGAACAATTAAGCCGCTGCAAACACCAGACCAACAAGACCGAGATTGTGCTGGCCCGGCAATTTCCCCATGGGCCGCGCCGCCCCATTAACATTGATCCGGGGTATCTCAATCGCTTCAAAGTGATCCTGGCCTCCACCAAGGACCACAGCCACCGGGTATATTTGGGCGATGGTATTTACGGCGAGGTAACGCTTCACTGGAGCAAAAGCGGATGGACTCCATGGCCTTGGACTTATGCGGATTATCAAACCCCCGTGGCTCTGAATTTTTTGACCCAGGCCCGGGAAACTTATTTGAAGTTGCTCCAGCAAAGATTGGGCCCGGGCGGCAGAGGCTGATGATCGACACGGTACGGAGGTGAATCAATCGGTATGTGGTGCAGGGTGTGTAGGGTGGTTTTATGTTGATTTTGGGCTTGGTGTTGTTTGTTGCTGCCTTGGGACTTTCCGCCATGGGCACGGCCATCGCCGTTCGGTTGGCACCGCGACTGGGAATGATGGACCAACCCGGTCAACGCAAAGTCCATCTCTCGGCCAAGCCACGCAATGGCGGCATGGCCATTTTCTGCGGCATTGGTCTGCCATTATTGGCTGCAATTATTTTCACTCCATTGCTGGAGCTGCCATGGCTGACCCATGTGCTGCCCAGGTCCGTAACCGTGGAAATTCCCGGATTGCTGGCCCATCGCGCACTGGCCCTGGTGTTGTTCTTATGCACCGCGGCCATCCATCTGCTCGGATTGCTGGATGATCATCGGCCCTTGGCTGCTGTCCCCAAGCTTGTAGGACAAATTGTCATTGCTGCAGCCCTGGTCATCGGCGGCGAATTTGCCGCCCCCGGTGGTTTTCGCATTCTCACCCTGCTGGATCATCTGTTCCGGGGCGGAATGATAATCTCCGGCATCGCCACCGTGCTATGGATAGTCATACTGACCAACGCCTTTAATTTCATGGACAACATGGATGGTCTTTCCGCCGGGGTGGCCTTTATCTGCGGACTCATGTTTTTTCTGGCGGCCTTACACGCAGGCCAATGGTTTGTCTGCGGGCTTTTACTGCTGTATCTGGGAGCAACACTGGGCTTTTTATTTTATAACTTTCCGCCAGCGGCGATTTTCATGGGCGATGGCGGCAGTATGGTCTTGGGCTTTTTTCTGGCGGCGCTTACCATTCGCACCACCTACTACCACAGCGGCTCAAAATGGTGGGCCGTCTTTATGCCTCTGCTTGTCACCGCCGTGCCTCTGTATGATTTTTTCGTGATCATTGCCATACGGCTCTGGCGGCATCGCAGCCCCATGCAGGGCGATGTGAATCATTTTTCCCACCGGCTGACGCGGCATGGTTTCACGCAGCGGGGTGCGGTACTGGTCATTTATGCCGTCACCCTGGCCAGTGGTCTTTCCGCGCCGCTGCTTGCCTTGACTAACAACGCCGGAGCCATCCTCATTGCCACGCAGTGCGTCGCAATTCTAGTCATCGTCGGAATCCTCGAGAGAGTCGGAGACCACCTGGTATGAAACCTCGCCTGCAAACTTTTCTGGCCTGGACGGCATTCTCCGGCCTGCTGCTGGTGCTTGCGGTGCGCATGACCCTTCTGGAAGTTACCATCCGCACCATACCGCATGCAATGGTGGGGCACGCCGGCCGAACCATTCTCCATTTTCCAGGTCCGGCAGAAATTGTCGGTGCCGGCATTGTCACGCTGGCACTCACCGGGCTTGCCCTGATCACCATGGGAAAAATCCGCAAAGTCGCCTGGCTGCTGCTGACTTTAATTCTGCTGATCCTGACCTTGGCGATAGCTGGCACGTTTCATGCGGCCAATCGTTTCGCCGCCCTGGTCGGTGTTTTTGATACCGGCATGGGACTTCTGGCCGGCTGGGCCATGTTAATCCTCTGTACCACCGATCGGCGGCGACAATGGGTCGTAGTGGTCATGGTCGGCTTTCTGACCATGCTGTGTGTGAAGGGATTTTATCAACGTTACGTGGAAATCCCCGAAACCATTCACTATTTTGTTCAGCATGAAGCTCAATATGCCCGCCAGATGGGCTGGAAACTCAACTCGCCGGAAATGAAACTGTATATCGGCCGATTGAATTCCAAAGAAGTAACCGGCTTTTTTGACCTCAGCGATGCCTTTGCCGAAGCCATGTGCCCCCTGCTGATGCTGGTGGCGGCACTGGGTATTGCACTCTTCAACTCGCGTAGCACCGATTCCCCAGCTTTCCAACCACCAACCTCACCGGGTAACTTGTCCCCAGCCCGCTCGCCGCGCCGCGCTGCTCCAAATCCCGGTAGCGCCAGCAAGGGTGATATTCCTTTGCCCCAATTTCTCGCCGTTTGTTCGGCTGTTATTTTCCTGGCCGGCCTTGCAATCGTTGTTTTCACTAAAAGTAAAGGTGGTCTGGCCAGCGCGGTCCTTTGCCTGCTGGCATTGCTGGCGGCGTGGCGATGGCGACACTGGGTGGCGCTCCATCGCCGCCACGTGGCCATCGCAGTGGTGCTGCTGGCTGCAGTGGGAACAGCCGGTTTATTGATCTGGGGTTTTCATTTTCACAGCCTGCCCACCAAAAGCCTCAAATTTCGCTGGGAATATTGGACAGGTGCCGTGCCGATGATCTTTCATCATCCACTCCTGGGCGTGGGATTAAATAACTTCGGCTATTATTATACTCAGTATAAACTGCCCAGTGCGCCGGAAGACGTTAAAAATCCGCACAGCGTACTGGTCCGAGTTGCCGCGGAAATGGGCCTTCCAGCCATGGTGCTGTGGGCAGCGGTGATTGCCGTTTATTTCAGCCTGGTTCTGGAAACTCAGCCCACAACGCCCCGTGCACGTGTTTCGTCTCAACCCCTGTCAGTCTGGGCCGTGGCGTTATTTGCTCTGGCCTGGTGGTGGATTCATTTTATGGTGCTTGGCACCACCCGGCATACAGTGGAATACGTTGCCCTGCTCGACACTCTGTATGGCTTCGCCGCCGTCATCGGTATGGCGCTGGCCTCCTACGCCTGGACCCAATTAAAGCCGGAATTCCGCCGCTTTGTCGCCCTGGCTGGAGTACTGGGAACCGCGGGTATGTTTCTCTACGATCAAGTCAACATGGCCCAGGTTACAAGTTCTGTAGCCATGCTTTTTTGGATGGTGCTGGGGGCCTTGGCCACCCCACTTTTACCCTCAAGCCCGGACCAGGGCTCTGCGCCGCTCAAAGGTTCTGCACTCTTCTGGCCGGGCGCAGCCTTGGGAACACTGGGTTTTCTCGGAGCCGTACTGGCCGCCGTGCTCATCTGGGCACCCATAGTCCGTCGCACTCAGCCCTGGGATCCCGCACGTTTTGCAGACCAGTATTCCCAGAACCTGGCCGCCGGCAACCTGCCAGCCGCACTTCGCGATGCCCAGGCGGTGCTGCGGCGAGATACCCGATCACAAAACTGGCTAAGCCAGATCATCGCCATAAAAATGCGGCTCGGAGAAGACCCGGCCGCACAAGTACAGAAAATGTTCGCACTAAACCGTGCCGATGCCCGCTTCCGCTTTCGTCTCGTCAGTACACCCGCCTGCGGGTTAACACCCGCACAGCGTCTAGCCCAACTGCAATTGGCCCTGAAACTAAATGCCCAATTACCGCCTACCGAACCCGCCCGATTCAGTCCGCGGGAACTTGCCGAAATCCATCGGCTGATCCACGCCCTGGCCGTCAGCCACGCCGCCGGTCAATAATTCACCATCAGATAAAGCGGTGCCGCATGGGGATTGTAATGCGAAGGCCCCTTGAGAATGGCTTGCACACTGGCCGGTGCCGTCACCGTGACCAGATCGTTCACTTCACTGATATTGGCCTTACCGCCATGATTCAGCCATATCCTTGGCCGCACCGTGTTGGTAATCAATTCCAGGATATTGGTGGAAATGGGATGATGCGGTCCCGGCTTGCGGGCGACGTTTTTCGCGCCGGGTTTGCGAAAGGTCTCCAGGTTGGTGCCGGCGCGAATGATGCGCGGCAAGTTTTCAATCAAATCCTCCAGGTGATAGGTCCGCGTAATAAGTGTTTCATCATCCTGCTGCTGCGTCGTAACAAATAATACGTTTTCCTGCGCGGTAATCACCATGTGCACATGCGGGGCGAATTGTTTGAGGACCGCCACCATATCTTGTCTATAGGAGGCCGCCCCCAACCGTACATTCTCCCGTCTTTTCAGATCAATATGCCGGCGTTGCATCGCCGCCCAACTGCCCACGAGATTGGTTTTGGTCATGCGGGAAAGCTTATCCAGAATCTGTGGAAGGGTTACCTGCTTGAGGACCAGCGCCGGCACAACATGGGCCAGCAACGCCGCATCGTTTACTACAAAAAAACAACGCCCAGTTTCGGCGGGACGAAAGTTCGGATCCTTGGGAAAAATGCTTTTCGCAGGCCTGGTGCTTGCCGGAGCCGCCACCACTGTCTGTACCAGCGTCGGTACACTACCTAGGCAGGCCAACACCACAGCCGCGCCTGCCAGTCCGCGCAGTGGCCATAAAAAAGATAAATCGCCCCGGCCTCCGCTGGTAAAACACCAAAGCCCTGTACCCTTCATGCCTGCGCCCGCCTTAAGCCTTAACGGCCTCCAATAAGCTGTTGCACATACACCGGCGCGCTAACCACCAATTGACCGCGGAAGTAGGTGATCGTGCATTGGCCTCCCCCGGAAGTCCACAAACTTGGATGAATAGTGTGCTCAATGAGCCGCACAATTGCCTTGGCTCGAGTGGCCGGCGTCGAAACGGACGTGCTGGATGCCGTGCCACTGCTCCCACTAAATAAATTCGCCTGATTCGCCGCAGTACCCGCACTGCCGCTGCTCACGCTGGTGCTGGTGTTTTGCGTTGCAGACTGCAGATTAAACTGCGGAAAATTGGTGAAATTTGGAATCGTCATGATCAAATCTTGAATGTCATATACCCGCGTTACCCGCCGTCGGTTCGCTTCTGCCACCGTCGTAATGGTCAGCACGTTGTCATGCACATACGAAATCAGCGGCGTTTGCGGCGAAACCTGGGCCAGCATCAAGTTGACCAGTTCTTCCGCCGAAACATACCTCAAGTTCAAATCGACGGGACTCGTTTTCATGACACCTGCCGCTTCCAATGCTGCCCAGTTCACGAAAATATTCGCCCCGGTCGTATCACGCAGATATTGAATGGCATCCTGGAAAGGAGCGTTATTCATCCGCGTATGCGGCAAAATATAACGAATCGCATTTTTAGTATTGACGCTGTAACTTTGCGCGGCGCTGGCGAAAGTTCCATGAGTCAGCGCCACGCCAACCACAGCCAGCAACACCGTAGCCCAGAGCTTACAAGGTACACTCCACAAATTCCGGCGTTGGTTGCGGCGGATACCTGCGTTAGTGATGGAATCGTGTAACATGGTATGAACCTCCTGAAAACAGTTACACTATTCGCGGCCCAAGGTCCGTGAATCGTTCATTCATGTTATTATAGCCGAGGGACCAGGGTAAAAAAAACAACTTCGCCTGTGCAAGGCCGGTCCATGAATAATTCTGCCCGCCATCAGCGAGTCGGCAGATACCCCGTAAGAAGTCCGTGAGGATCAGAAAAATGGCTCACAATCTCACAGATTTTGATGAAAAATATATGCAGTTGGCCCTGGCGCTGGCCGCTCGCGGACGGGGCTTGGTTGAACCAAATCCCATGGTGGGTGCCATTATTGTCCGGGACAAAACCATTGTGGGTCGCGGCTGGCACCGCCGCTTTGGCGGTCCGCATGCGGAAATTGAAGCTTTGCGCCAGGCGGGTCCCAAAGCCAGAGGCGCCACGCTCTATGTCACCCTTGAACCCTGCTGCCACACCGGCAAGACCGGTCCCTGTACGCAGGCTTTAATCAACGCTCGTATCAAGCGCGTCGTGGCGGCGATGATGGATCCTTACCACCAGGTTCGCGGCCACGGGTTTGCGGCATTGCGGCGGGCCGGGGTAAAAGTGCTGGTGGGCACAGGGCAGCAGCAGGCCCGGCAACTCAACCGCCCTTTTATCAAGCGCCTCGCCACCGGAATGCCCTACGTGATTGCCAAATGGGCCCAAACGCTTGATGGATGCGTGGCCGATCGCCATAACCATTCACGATGGATCAGTTCCGCCGCGTCCCGAAGGCAGGTTCATCTTTTGCGCGCCGGGGTGGATGGAATTATCGTCGGAATCGGCACCGCGTTAGCCGATGATCCACTGCTAACCGCCCGACTGCCCCGCCACCAGAAACCACCGCGTATTGCTACCCGTGTGCTCATTGACCGCAAATGCCAATTGCCGCGGACTTCGCAACTGGTGCGCACTGCCGCCGTGGCCCCGGTGCTGCTGCTGCATGGAAAGCGGCTAAAGCCAGCGGACCTGACGCGCCGGCAGCGACTCATCCAGGCCGGGGTGGAAATGTTGGCTGTCGACGCCGACTCCCATGGCCACCTGAACTTACGCAGCGCCCTGCAGCAGCTTGGTCACAGGGGCATGACTAACGTACTTGTGGAAGGAGGCCCACGCCTGATGGCTTCGCTGCTGGCAGCTAATCTCGCCGATGAAATACATGTCTACATTGCTCCCATGATCCTTGGCGATGCCCAGGCCCGCCATGCCGTAGAAGGCCAACTCCTTCGCCGGCTGACGCACACCCGTCCAGGAGAAATCCTTGCCATGCAGCAACTCGGATCTGATATTCACATCGTCTTCCGCCCACCCGCGCCCTCACCGCATGAGTCTTAACCCATCCCGGTCACGCCAGGAGCAAAATTGTATAACGGCGGCGTTCATGGCCCTGCGCAAGGACTTTACCAGGATAGAGCGGTTCTCATAAAGTCTTGTCGCATGTGTGGTATATATTCGTACATAAAGAACAACACATCACCTTAAAACATGCGACATTATTGATGAGAACTGCTCTAGCCGCCAAGTTGCCGCCCGCACAATACAGGTTCATCACTTTACCGCCGGTGGTATGGATGCTGGATGCGCCGGAATTGAATGGCCATCGCGTAATCCAGGGCTGGTCTATAAAACGCCATCGCACCCGGCCAACCGCGCAAGCCATAGCGGCCATATTGCACGGTTAAAATATCGCCCGTATGGCGACGCACCAGCATCTGCCGCAGGCGACCCGCAGATCCCGCGAACTGCCAGATGATGATATGCCCCCACGCATCCCTGGCAACAATCTGGCTCTGGTGTCGTCCCACACGGAGGGCCCCCAGGCTCAGGGGCGACCGCGTGGCAAGGGAAATATCATGACTGATCGCCAGGGCAAGATTCTTCGAAAAGCCCGGTTGCAGTCGCAACACATGCACTCCGGCCCAATTGGCACGCGTCTCAAAAAGCAGCCGCCCATTTTTTCTGGCCACAGCCAGCCGGAAACTCCATGGCGAGCGAAAACGCCATAACCCCATGACAACGATGTGTTGATGGGCCATGACCAACGTACCGGTAAACAACCGCGAGGATGGCCTCGGCCACTGCGCCAAGAAATGCGAAATGGCTGCAGGGCCGGAAGTTGGGCCGTGGCCAACCTTCATTTTCGGAGGCACGATGGCCGCGCATCCGGCCGGTAATAGCATTGCAGCCGCCACGAGGAGGAAACAGATGTACGTGGGCGAAAACCAGACCACGGCCACATTAGGCACCTGCGTGATGCAGCCACCTTGCGGTCTTTTGTTCATCTTACAGGGCTCCGGAGGCATGATACTGCTGTACGCCTTGTTGCAAGCCAACCTCCGGAGCGTAGCCCAGGGCGGCCCAAGTGAGCGAAATATCCGCCTCGGTGTGTTTCTGGAAAAAGTCGTACGGATTCGGAAAATAATCCGGCTCCAGGCAGGTCTTAAGCACACTGTTGAGTTCGGCAATGACGGTGTTAAAACTTTCCGCCTTCCCGCTGCCGACATTGCATACGTGGCAACCCTGGGCCTGCATGGCCAGCAGATTGGCCGCCAGCACATCGCCAATCCAGACAAAATCACGTCTTTGCCCCCCATCGTGGAAAATTCGTGGCCGGTTCCCCTTTTTCATCTGCTGGGCGAGTTGATAAATCATGGAGGCAAATTTGCCCTTGTGCCCTTCTCCCGGACCGTACACATTAAAATAACGCAGGCCGACAATCGGCAGTTTTGTTTCCTGGTGCCATCGCCGAGCCAGATGTTCCATGGCCAGCTTGGAATAACCATACACATTCAGCGGCGAAGGCTTCATGGATTCACGCATCGGTGCCGGCAAATTCCCATACACCGCCGCCGACGACGCCCATACCACCCGCGCCTTCCATTCAGCCGCCCATGAAAGTACCGTGCGAAACCCTTCCACATTGTTGCGCATCATGGCCATTTGATCCGTTACGGTGGTATCCGTAATGGAAGCTTGATGGCTGATGATGTCGAAGCGACCCGCGGGCCGGACATCGCATCCACCGGCCACCACGTCCCCGTGGAATTCAACCAGGTTGCGGAAACTGCCGGACAAAAAATTATCCAGCACCACCACATCATGACCTTTTTGCTCCAGCGTATGTGCCAGGTTGGATCCAATAAATCCCGCGCCACCAGTTACTAAGATTCTCATGACATATCACCTTTATGATCAACCGGCACGCCCTGTCCGACCGCGTGGAAACTGCTATTCCCCTTCAACTGCAGCCGGCTGCTGCTGCGTCATGCAGTGTAACGTGCCCAGGCCCCAGGCCAAATCGCGGCAATAAACGGGTATCACCGGCCGATCGGTAAAACACGCCTCTAGCACCTTTAGTGCCGCACCATCCGCCGGATCATTAAATACCGGCACCAGCACCCCGGCGTTGCAGACATAAAAATTGGCATAACTGGCCGGCAGCCGCTGCCCGTCAAAAATCACCGGCTTGGGCATGGGCAGTTCCGCCACATCAAAGGGGCGTCCGCGATGATCGCGCATTTTTCGCAGCCGCCGCATATTTTCCATCAGGGGCTCATAGTTGGGATCCTGCCGATTCTGCTCGACACACGCGACAATGGTGGATCGACCAGTAAACCGGGCCGTATCGTCAATATGACCGTGCGTATCATCACCGGCGATGCCCTGCCCCAGCCACAGCACTTTCTGCACCCCCAGAAAATCACAGAGAGTCTGTTCCACTCCCGCCTGATCCAGTCCGGGATTGCGCTGTTGTCTGGACGAAAGCAGACATTCTTCCGTAGTTAAAACACAGCCCGATCCGTTGACATCTATGCTGCCGCCTTCGAGCACAAAACGCCGCGGTTTTCCATCCGTCCCCTTCACCATCGGCTGGTACAGGGCCAGAGTGGCTTTTCGGGCGATAAACCGTGGTACGTGCTGATCCAGGAGGTAATTTTTGTACTTCGCCCAGGCGTTAAACCGCCAGCCGACAGCCGCCACTTGAGCTGCGGCACCCCGGCCACGACGTACCATGGTCGGTCCGGAATCTCTCGTCCAGATGCGATCCGTCGGAAGAACGTGAAAGCGGACGTTTCCAGCATCTTCGCCATGGTTTCGAGCCAGTGTTTTCCTGGCCAGCGAACGCTCGGCGGCATTTTGCACCAGAATATGCACCAATTCCCCGGCGGCGATCAAACGTACAATTTCTGCAAATATCCACGGAATCGGGCCAAATTTCCCCGGCCAATCCGCCCGGTGGTGCGGCCAGGCCAGCCATGTGGCGGCATGGCGATCCCACTCAGCGGGCATGGAAAATCCAAGCTTGGCGGGAAGGGTATTGTGCTGGTGCGTGGTGCCCATAAAATCTTTCGATAGCCGCTGGGCCCAGGCTTACAGCCGACCCGGCCGCCCATGCGTCACCCACGGATGTTAGTCGCCAAAACGTCTGGTCAGCGGGCCGTAATACTCAATACGCCGATCTCGAAAAAACGGCCAATTGCGTCGCGTGATTTCCTGCTGGGCAGGATCAATTTCAGCAATTAATATTTCTTCTTCCTGCCGCCCCGCCTGCTCCAGCACCCGTCCGAACGGATCACAGATAAATGAACTGCCGAAAAATTCAATCCCGCCGCCCGCCGCCCCTTCATGGCCCACGCGGTTGACCGCCGCTACGTATACGCCGTTGGCAATCGCATGTGATCGCTGCATGGTTTGCCAGGCGCTAACCTGGTCTTCACCAAATTCCGCCTTTTCCCGTGGATGCCAGCCGATGGCCGTCGGGTAAAACAGTACGCTTACATCCTGCATGGTCGTTAGCCGAGCTGCCTCCGGATACCATTGGTCCCAGCAGATCAACACCCCCAGGCGGCCAAACCGTGTGTCGAAGGCCTTAAAGCCCAGATCGCCGGGGGTAAAATAATATTTTTCAAAATAAAGCGGATCATCCGGAATGTGCATCTTGCGGTACAGCCCCAGCAAAGATCCGTCCGCATCCAATACCGCTGCGGTATTGTGATAAATTCCCGCCGCCCGCTTTTCAAAGAGCGACGCCACCAGCACCACGCCCAGTTCTTTGGCCAGCCGCCCGAAAACTTCCGTGGACGGCCCCGGAATGGTTTCCGCCAGGTCAAAAAGCTGTAAATCCTGGGTCTGGCAGAAATACAAGCTGCGAAAGAGTTCCTGCGTGCAGATCACCTGCGCACCGCGTTGGGCCGCCTGCCGAATGAGCGCAACCGCCTTGTCCATATTCGTTGCTGCATGATCCACGCAGCTCATCTGCAGCAGACCTACCCTGAATTTTTCCGTGCGTGCCATCGTGGTTTCCTGTTGCTGACCAATTCACCCTGTCGGGATTTTCAAGCCGCGGCTTTGCTTCAGCGTAAAATTATATTGCGCCTTTCATAAAATTGTGAATCTGCCGACGTCAGCCTGTGGCAGCGTTTCACCGTTAAAACTGCCGCAGAAATCGCAGATCATTTTCATAAAAGGCCCGAATGTCCTCCACTCCGTGCCGCCGCATGGCCACGCGCTCAATCCCCAGCCCGAAGGCAAAACCGGCATATTTTTCCGGATCCACGTTCACCATCCGCAACACGTTGGGGTCCACCATGCCGCACCCGCCCAGTTCCATCCATTTTGTGGAACCATCGGCGAACTCAAAGCTCACATCAAATTCCGCACTCGGTTCGGTAAACGGGAAAAAGCTGGGCCGGAAACGGGTTTTTACCTCCGCCCCGAAGAAGCCGCGGGCAAACTGATCGATACATGTTTTAAGATCCACCATCGTAACATGTTCATCCACGACCAACCCCTCCAATTGATGAAACATGTAGCTGTGCGTCGCATCCACCGTATCCGGGCGATACACCCGGCCGGGAGCGACAATACGAATCGGCGGACGTTGCTTTTCCAGCACCCGTATCTGAACACTGCTGGTTTGCGAACGCATCATGTAAAGAGGCGCACCATCCGATCCTTCCAGATAAAAATTATCCAGCGGATCACGGGCCGGATGCGTCAGCGGCACATTCAGGGCCTCAAAATTATGAAATTCGTCTTCCAGTTCCGGACCACTGGCCACCGCAAATCCCATCATCGCAAACAGATCAATCAGCCGATCAATGGTTTGTCCGATCAAATGCAGCGAGCCGGGCTGGTAATGGTCAAACTTCAGCGACCCCGGCTCGGTGACATCCACCAGCGGACCGGTCGGCTCCGGGTTAGAACCGGTTCGAGCCTGACATCCTTCAAATTCTTTTGTTATCGCGGCTTTGACGGTGTTGAGCTGCTGCCCAAAGACTCGCTTGCCTTCCGGAGGCATGGTGCGCAGATGATCACTGGCCTCCTTGAGCAACCCCTTGGTGCCCAGATACTTTACGCGAAAGGCCTCCAACTGCTCTGGTGAAGAAATCGCAGAGAGTTCCGTGCGGGCAGAACTTAACAGATGTTCCAAGTCCATGGTTCGTCATCAGTTTGAAAATGGCGTGGCAATTTTTCCGGCAACCGACCGTGGATTGAGCTTCCCACAGGCAGAGGTGCAACTGCACGACAATTAGGCCGCCACCAGCCCCAGGGCGTCGCGAGCCTTGGCCGCAATTTGGTCAAACGCCGCCGGATCCGCAATGGCAAGTTCACTCAGGCTCTTGCGGTTAAGCGTAATCTTGGCCTTGGCCAGGCCGTCAATGAACTGGCTGTAACGCAAGCCGCGCTGCGTAGCTGCGGCATTCAACCGCGTAATCCACAATGCGCGGTAGTCCCGCTTCTTTTCCTTGCGCCCGCTGAACCGGTTGGCACCCGCCCGCAGCAATGTTTCATGGGCCGTCTTATAGAGTTTGCTCCGCCCGCCGACAAAACCCTTCGCGCGTTTCAGCAATCGTTTGTGCCGCTGTTTACGTGCCGCCCCAATTCTTACTCGTGGCATATTACACCCCTGTGCAAAATTACTGTCTTAACGTTTTTCTTTATCCTTAAAGCCGCATCACCACACTGGCTGCGGCCGGCTTTTAACGAGCCCCCGGCCCGAGCAGGGTTATCATCTTGGTGGCATAAGGCCCTGTGATCGTGGTCGTGCCGCGCAAACGCCGGCGACGATTCCCCGATTTATGGCTCTGCAAATGACCCTTGTTATGCCGGTGAAATTTTATTTTCCCAGTTGCCGTCACCTTTACCCGTTTTTTGATTCCCTTGTGGGTTTTCATTTTTGGCAATGCACACCTCTTTTTTTTTAAGTCAAACCAACCACCCCGCTTTCCGCGGATTGCAACATTGACCCGATGGGCCTTTGCGGCATCCTGCCGGAAATTGAGGCAAAGTAGTGTACGCGAGAACCACTTCTATTGCCAGCGTCCATAAAATCATCTGGTTCAAATGCAAGACCAAAGGCGAAAGAAAAGCATTCAATATCCGCCGTGAATATAGCCGTGGGTTACCGGCAAATGACATGGCAAACCGCTTCCTGCGCGTGGGTACGGAAGCATGGCATCTTGATCTTCCCCAGCACAATGCCCACAAAGTCACCGTGTTTAGCTATTTTCCCCCGCCAAGGGTCGATTTTATGAGTTTGGCACGCCAATTGCAATGCCTATCTGTGGGCGATGAGATAGCCCAAGGCCGACCTGCCGCAACAAGGTCTGGCTCACCCGTGCGGGTGGTCCGGAAGGGCAGGCCAAAACAAAGTAACGGGAGCTTCCAATAAGGCTCAATTTTGGTTGTGTACAGGTGTTGGCCCATTTAATTAAGGAGTCGAAAAATGATACACCTCCGCCCCATTGACGCTTTCGGTTATCGCGGGCAGGAACCCACTGCCAATCCCAGTGAGAAGGTCTTCCACATTCTTCATCCTCTGCACTGGCTAAGCTTCATTGTGCTGATGACCCCCGCCATCGGGATGACTCTTCTGGTGCTATTGCTGTTGGGAATTACGCCCGGTTCGGATAAACTCCCCATCGTAAATTCGCTTGTAAGGGTTTATCATGCAACCAGTTCCACCGCCTCCCGATCACCAGGCATTGTCAAACCTGCTGGGGCAGTTCGGCCAACAACATCTCATGAACTTTTACCACCGCCTATCCTCGCCGGAAAAATTGGAACTTGACCGGCAGATAGCCTCTCTCGACTGGCCGCTGGTACACCAGTTGGTGCAGTCCGTCGTACTCAAGCCTCAGGCCTGGAAAATTCCAGCCGATCTGTCCCCCCCCACCGTTTACCCGTACGTACCTAACGATGCTGCTCAACAGCAAAAATACCGCAAGGCCTTTGCCCGTGGCGAAGACTTGCTGCGCCAAGGAAAAATTGCCGCCTTCGTTGTGGCTGGCGGCCAAGGCACTCGACTTGGCTGGGACGGCCCCAAGGGAACGTTCCCGGCCACGCCCGTGCGTCAAAAACCCCTTTTCCAATGCTTTGCCGAATTTCTCATGGCCTTGGCTAAACGTTATGGCCGCTCGATTCCATTGTATGTTATGACCAGCCCTATCAACCATGCAGCTACAGTCAGTTTCTGGGAAAGCCATCAATACTTTCATCTGAATCCGCAGCAGGTGATGTTCTTTCCGCAAGACATGCTGCCCGCTATTGGTTTTGACGGTAAAGCCTTGCTGGAAACACCGGCCAGCCTCGCCTTATCACCGAATGGACATGGCGGATCGCTTTTAGCGTTACATAAAAGCGGAGCATTGACGGATATGCGACGTCGAGGGATTGAGCAAATCAGCTATTTCCAGGTAGATAACCCCATTGTCCGCTGTATTGATCCTCTCTTTATCGGCCTGCATGATCTGGACGAGGCCCAGATGTCGAGCAAAATGCTGCCCAAGGCCTTCGGCAAGGAGAAACTCGGCAATTTCTGTCTCGTAAACGGCAAACTGACGGTTATCGAATATTCCGATCTGCCCGATTCTCTCGCTGAACAACGACTGCCCAACGGCGAACTTAGGTTTCGTGCTGGCAGCATTGCCCTTCATGCGATGCGCCGCGATTTTGTGGAATCACTCAATGACCACGGCTTCGCTCTGCCCTATCATCGAGCGGAGAAAAAAGTGCCTTGTATTGATCCCATTTCCGGCCAATCCATAAAACCAGACCAGCCTAACGCGGTTAAGATGGAAACCTTCGTTTTCGATGCGCTACCCCTCACGGCTCGTTCTATCATTTATGAAACCAGTCGCGGCGACGAATTCGCCCCGATCAAAGCCCCCACAGGTATTGATTCGGTGGTATCCTCCCGCGAAATAACCAATATTCGCAACGTCGCGTGGCTGGCAGCAGCCGGCGTTGAGATTCCCCGCCGGACCGATGGCACGCCCGATTGCATCATCGAAATCGCCCCATCCTTTGCCTTGTATCCACAGGATGTTTTGGACAGAAAGTCCGATATTCCGCCCATTTCCGCCGGAGATCAGGTGTATCTGGAATAATGCCCCAAGCGGCATTTGACGCTGTCGTAAGGCCGGAGGGCCAATTTTAAGCCCCCACCCACTGGCACTTGCGTATTCGACCCCATAATTGTAGAATTATTTTGTGCGTCGGCATGTTCCCAGGCTTTGGAGAATGTGTCATGGTAGAGGTTGATCTCAATTCGCTTACGTTGGCCATCGGCAAGGGCAACCGTGCCGAAGCGGTGCGTCTGACCAAACAGGCCATCGAAGCCGCCACCCCGCCTGCCCAAGTGCTCGCCGCCATGGTAGCCGCCATGGACGATGTGGGCCGCAAGTTTCAGTGCAATCAGGTCTTTGTTCCGGAAATGCTGATTGCTGCGCGGGCCATGCGCGAAAGCATGGCCGTGCTGGAGCCGCTGCTGATAAAGGCGGGCATCAAGCCTGAATTTACCGCCGTGATCGGTACGGTGCAGGGAGATCTTCACGACATCGGGAAAAACCTTGTCGCCATGATGTGGAAGGGGGCAAACTTCGGCGTTGTAGACTTGGGATCCAATGTACCTGCTGAGAAATTCATCGCCGCCGTCCGCGAACATAAGGCCAAAGTGGTCGGCCTGTCTGCCCTGCTTACCACCACCATGCCGGCTATGAAACAAACGGTTATGGCCTTGAAAGCCGCTAATCTACCGGGATTAAAGGTTGTGGTCGGCGGTGCCCCGATTACCGAATCCTTTGCCAAGGAGATCGGTGCGGATGGCTTTGCCGCCGATGCCGCCGGCGCGGTGGACACGGCACGGCGACTGGTGGCGGCAGCCTAAACGGCTTCAACAGCCGCTTTTTTTCCGCAAATCAGAGCACCATCCGACAAAGGCAGGTATCCATGCAGAAAACCGTGGCACACATTGAGGCATTTTTGAAAGGATTGGTGTTCGACTGCCAATCCTGCGGCCAATGTGTGCTTAGCCAAACCGGTCTGATCTGTCCCATGACTTGCCCCAAAGGCCTGCGCAATGGTCCCTGTGGCGGCACCTTGCATGGAGAATGTGAAGTATACCCAGATCGCCGATGTGTTTGGGTGCGCATCGGTCACCGCACTGCGGGCTCTTCCCTGGATACGCCGCCACTGCTGCCTTCGCCCGACGCCCGTTTATTTAATACCTCTTCTTATTTGAATATGCTCTCCGGATCAGACCGCAGCGGCCGCACGCCATTGCCCTATCTGGATTTAGGCCAGCAACGTACCCGCCAGCCTGTGGCCACGCCCTCACAACTTGAACGGCGGTTAAAATCCGGAGCCTTCGTCAAAACCTGCGAAATTCGCGCCCCGCGTACCGCCCGGTGGGACAGCTTTGTGTGCCAAGCCCTGCTGGTACGCGATCACTTTGATGCCGTTAACGCCACTGCGTATTTAAATGCCCGGCCATCCATTTCATCGCCCATGGCCGCGGTGAAGCTGGGCAAAATGGGCATAGAAGCCATTTGCCAGTCTACCTGCCGGGATCATACCCGGACCACCTTTATCGCGGAGTTGCTTGAAAATCAGCTCAACGATGTTCATAACGTGATGTGCCTGACCGGTGATTCCTACAGCGGCCTGCCCAAGATTAAACAAGTGTTTGATATGGATGCCGCGCTGATGATTTATGAAGCCCGGCATCTGCGCCAGACCGGCATCATCCGTTTCACCGGCGAATCGATGCGGCCCGCCCCACAGCCGTTCCTGGGCGCCGCTATCAATCCCTATACCCAGCCAATTGACGTGCCCATTCGCCGACTCAAGCAAAAAATTGCCGCCGGGGTGGATTTTATCCAGACCCAGTTGGTTTTTGACGTGCCGCGATTCCGCCAATTCATGGACCTGTTCCGCCAGGAAAAAATGAATGAAGATGTATTTCTGATTGTCGGGGTACCCGTGGTAACTTCCACAAAAGTATTGGATATGCTGCCCAAAATCCCCGGTGCCTATCTCCCGCCGGACACGATCCAGCATTTGAAACAGGCACCCGATATTGTTACCGCGGGGCTGGCCGCTGCCCGCAAAATTATTGCGGAGGTCTATGACATTCCCGGCGTGTCC
This sequence comes from Planctomycetota bacterium, assembly GCA_021851715.1. GTDB lineage: Bacteria > Planctomycetota > Phycisphaerae > WQYP01 > WQYP01 > JABEVA01. Next base: position 14,814 of record JAJZCR010000030.1, on the reverse strand, counting down.
GGCGTCCATCTGATGCTTTTTGGTCCGGATCACGCGGTGTTGCCGGGCTTGGTTGGCGATTTGCCGGCGAGTCGATCAGATTGGAAGCCATCGCCGCTGGAACCGTTATTGTCGGAACCAGGCGACGATACCGCTATTTCATCGGTCAAAACTCGTGGTATGAGGGCAGCATGTCCATTCCCAGTTTGAAAATCATCGGCGAGCGCATCAATCCCGGATTCGCCAAATCCAAGGCCATGCTCGACGGTGGTGATATCCCCGGCCTGCAGGAACTGGCCCGATCCCAGACCGCCAAAGGCTGCGATTACCTGACTATTAATATTGGAGATCGGGCGGAGCACGACAGCGGTTTTTTGGTGGATGTCATCCAGGCCGTGCAAAGCGTCAGCCATCTGCCCTTGTCATTTGATTATCCCAACCGTGCCGTACAGGAAATCTGCCTGAAGGCCTGGCAGCCGGCCAAAGCTCAGGGCCGTAAACCCATCGTCAATTCCATTTCTGAATTGCGATGGGATATGCTGGATGTGCTCAAGATAACCCCCGCCAAAGTGGTGCTCATGGCCTCTGAACGGATGGAAAACGGCCAACCCATCGCCAATGAAACTCCCGCCGAAATTGCCTCCACCGTGCATCGCATGGTGCATAACATTCTCTCTGATGGCTATGGTCTGGCACCCGAAGACTTATTTGTGGATGTATCCCTCACGCCAATTGCGATGGATACCAATGGCCTGGTGCGGCGGGCTGTGGAAGCCATCCGCCTCATCGGCGCAGATACCGACCTGCGCGGCATTCATATGGTGGTGGGGCTTTCCAATCTGGGCATCATGCTGCCCAAAGTTGCCGTGGATGGCAGTCCTCTTCCGGTAAAAATAGAATCCGCCTTTCTCACCCTGACCATGCCGCACGGTCTGGACACTGTTTTAGGCACGCCCGGCCGTGATTACCGCATTCTGCCTCCCGACGATTTTGTGCTGCAGGGATTCCAGCAGGCCATCACGCTGGACGGTTTCGACACGCTGGAGCGTATTCGCCAGCTCTACCAGAGGGACGAGGCATGAATAACCTGCTGATTCAGGCGGAAAGCTTTTTTGACGGGCGGCAGAACCACAGTGCAGGCCCCTATCTGTTGACCATCGCCAATGGGATTATCCGGGACATCTGCGAGCTTCGATCCAGCAATGGTTTTCCAGCCAACGATGCCGCCACCACGCGTTTGCACACGGCATTTGTCATGCCGGGGCTGGTCGAGGCCCACTGCCATTTGTTTCTCGACGGCGGCGAATTGGACTTGGCCCGGCGCAAAGAATACCTGGCAGCCGGCCGCTCGCAGATGCTCAGCACCGGCCGCGCCAATCTGGCGGCCAATCTCGCCGCGGGCATTACCCTGATCCGCGACGCCGGCGATATCCACGGCATCAACACTCACTTGAAAGAAGAAATTTCCCACGCCTCAGGCGTAGTACCTGAGTTGCGCAGCCCCGGGCGGGCCATTCGCAAAACCGGCCGATACGGCAGCTTCATGGCCCTGGAAGTCCGCGATGCAGCCGGTATTGAAAACACCATTGAAACCCTGGCCGCCACCGCCGACGATCTGAAAATTCTGTTGACCGGCATCATTGATTTTGAAAATGGCTGCGTCAAGGGCCCCGTGCAATTTGACCTTGAAGAAACACGTTTGATTGTGCGCACAGCCCGCCGCCTGGGCCTGAAAACGTACGCCCATTGCAATGGGCCTGAAGGGCTTAACATTGCCGTGGAAGCGGGCATCGATTCCATTGAGCATGGCTTTTTTATGGAACCGGATATCGTTAAGAAAATGGCCGACAAAGGCACCGCCTGGGTGCCCACCTTTGCACCGGTTTATTTTCAATTCTCCCGTCCCGATGTCACCCAATGGAACCCGGCCACCCTGGATAAACTCCACGCCATTTTGCAGAATCATTTTCATAACGTTGCCGGGGCCGCCGCGAAGGGAGTCCCCGTGGTCGCAGGGTCAGATGCCGGAAGTTACGGCGTACCGCATGGCACAGGCCTCATTGATGAAGTGCTGTTTTTGCGGCAGGCCGGGCTGACGGTTCAGCAGGTGCTCAGCGCCGCTACCGCCGTGCCACGCCAACTCTGGAACGCGTCGCCCGCGGATGTGGCCGTGGGACAAGCCGCGAATTTCATCGGCCTGGACGACTCGCCATTCAAGGATATGAACTCTTTGCGCCGGGTCCAGTTGATCTGCCGCAATGGACAGGCAGTCAAGCCCGACGGCACCTCACCCATCGTCGCATCACCGCTCTTATCTCAAAGGAATTGACATGGCCAGCCTTACGAGTCAGGAACGTGTGAATCGCGCCTTCGCACGCCAGGATCACGACCGCGTGCCGCGACATGAATCATTCTGGAGCGAAACCATCACCCGCTGGAAAGACGAAGGCCTTTCCGGCGATGCCCAGACTGTTTTAGATATGCTTGGCAGCGACTTTCACGGCTTGTGCTGGGTATGGCCCTGTATTTTTCCGGGCCAGGACACGCTGATTGAAGAAGACGCCCAGACCCGCGTGGTGCGCGATTCCCAAGGCAAACGCGTGCGCTATTGGAAAGAAAAAAGCGGAACACCGGAACATCTGGGCTTTGAGTGCTCCTCGCGGGAGGTGTGGGAACACACCTTCAAACCAGCCCTGCTGGATACCGGCCTGCAAATTGATCCGGATGCGGTGAAGCGCAATTACCGCCGGGGCCGTGCGAAGGGCCTCTGGTGCCACCTGACCGGCGTCGAAAGTTTTGAAGAAACCCGGTCGCTCATGGGCGATGAAATTACGCTCATGGCCATGGTGGAAGACCCCGAATGGATTCGCGATGTTTCCCGCACCTTTACCGACCAGGTCCTGCGTAACTTTGATGCCGCCATGGCCACCGGCATTCAACCCGATGGCCTGTGGATATACGGCGACATGGCCTACAACCATGCAACCATGTGCTCACCACGCATGTATAAAGAACTGATCTGGCCTGATCACAGGCGTATGGCCGAATGGGCCCACGCGCACAACATGAAATTTATCTATCACACCGATGGCGATATCAACGGCGTAATGGATTTATACGTACAAGCAGGATTTGACTGCCTGCAACCCCTGGAGGCCAAAGCCGGCGTGGATATTCGCACGCTCTGCCCGAAATATGGCCGCCAACTGGCATTCTTCGGAAACATCGATGTGATGAAAATGGCCACCAACGATCTGGCCGGCATCGAAGACGAAATTAAAGCCAAATTCGTCGCCGGCATGGCCACCAAAGGTTACATTTATCATAGCGATCACAGTGTGCCGCCGCAGGTAAGCTGGAAAACCTATCAGGCCATCATGCAAATGGTTGAGAAATACGGACGCTATGCCTAAGGGACTATCATGATGACACCGCGACAACGCTGGCTGGCGCTACTTAACAAGCAGCCCGCCGACCGCATACCCACCGACTACTGGGCCACGGGCGAATTCCACGCCAAATTACTCTCCAAGCTGGGTATCACCGATACACAGGCGCAACACCCGCCTGTAGACCTGGGATCCGCCAGGAGCACTGATGAAATTCTCTGGCGGCGGCTCAATATTGACCATCCACGTGGGGTAGGACCACGCTGGAAGCTCAAAGCTCATCCTGATGATCCCCAGGCCGATATGTGGGGCAACCGGCACCGCCGCATCGACTACGGGACCGGATCTTATGACGAGTTCACCACCGGTCCGCTGGCCGCCATGACCACACCCGAACAAGTACGGGCATTTCGCTGGCCGGACCCGGATGATTTTGATTATTCGCCCATGACCGAGGCATTGCACCATGATGATGGGTACCGCATTATTCAAGCCGGGGGATACGAGCCGTTCCTCATCTACGCCGGCATGCGCGGCATGGAACAGGCTTACGAAGACATGCTGCTCAATACCGACATGGTCGAAGCCGCGTTGGAAAAAATGTTCGCCTTCTTTTTTGAACACAATCGGCGCATTTTTCAGGCGGGCCGCGGTCATATTGACATGACCTACGTCGCGGAGGATTTAGCCGGCCAGACCGGACCGCTCTTCAGCCTGGAAATCTACCGCCGGTTCCTTCTGCCATATCAGAAACGCATGGCCGACCTGGCCCGATCCTTCGGCATTCATGTTTTTTACCACACCGACGGCGCTGCCCATGCATTCATTCCAGATCTCATTCACACGGTCGGTATTGAAGTGCTCAACCCTATCCAATGGCGATGTCCGGGAATGGAGCGGGAAACCCTGGCCCGCGACTACGGTCACCTGGTGGCCTTTCATGGGGCGATTGATAACCAGCAGACACTCCCCTTCGGCACCCCCCAGCAGGTGGCCGAGGAAGTGCGCCAGACCGCGGAAATTTTCAAATCTTGCCGCTGGTTCTGTGCCCCTTGTCACAACATCCAGGCGGTTACACCCGTGGAAAATGTCCTCGCCATGTATGAAACAGCCGCCAGTTTGAAATCACCGGGATAGATCACGGCTTGCGGAACTGGGTCGGACGGCGGCGGCAACAAAAAGGAGCAGATCACCATGCAACCACATTCGCTGGCAACCGACCGCCTGGCGCACCTGGATTTCGCCCGACATAACGTCGGCGTAAAAAAAGTCTGGGAGGCCTTTAATGCCGGAGAGCCTACTGCCACCCCGGTGATCGTGGGCACCAATTCCCGCTACTTCCTCCTCAACGACCACGCCAATCCATCGGGAATCACCTTCCAGACGTATTCAGAAAATCCCGATATCATGTTTGACCTGCAGTTGCAATTTCAACGCTGGTCCCGCCACAATATCCTGCAGGATGCCGAGTTGGGCCTGCCGCAGCGCTGGCAGCTTTCACCGGATTTTCAAAATTACTACGAGGCCGGCTGGTTTGGCTGCCCCATTATCTATCTCGAAGGCCAGGTGCCCGATACCACACCCGCATTTACCGATTGCCCCGAACGGGTCATGGATTCCGGGCTGCCGGACCCCTTTGGCGGCCTGCTGGCCCGTAGCTGGGATTATTTTCAATATTTTAAAAATCTGGCGGCGCGGAAAACCTACCTGGACATTCCCATTGAGATAAATGTGCCCGGCTTGGGAACCGACGGCGTGATGACCGTGGCCTGCAACCTCTTTGGACCGGATTTCGTCTGCACGGCTATGGCCGAAGAACCGCAACGATTGCACCGACTCTTCGACTTCATCACCGAAGCTACAATTCACCGCATGACCGCCTGGCGAAAACGGACCGGTATGCCGTTGACCGTCACAGATTTCGGTTTTGCCGATGACAGTATCGCCCTGATTTCCACCGATATGTACCGTCAGCACGTGCTGCCGCACCATCGCCGGCTTTGTGACGCTCTGTGCCCCGCCGGGCGGCGCAGCATACATCTATGCGGAGATGCCACCCGTCACTTTTTAACCATTCGTGACGAATTAAATGTCTGGGCTTTTGATACCGGTTTCCCGGTCAACTTTGGCGAGTTGCGGCGCCAATTGGGCCCCAAGGTCCGTATGAATGGAGGTCCGCACGTGGAATTGCTGCGTACCGGCAATCCCGCCGCAGTTCGCACGGAGGTGCAACGCATTATGCAGTCCGGCATTCTGGAGGGAGGTTTATTTCTCCTGCGGGAAGGCAACAACCTGGCTCCCTTTACTCCGCTGGAAAATACCGAAGCGATGTATCACGCCGGCAAAGAATTTGGTATTTAAAGGGTGCCTTTTCCGCCGCGACCACGGCGGCACCACGATCGGACTAAACCATGATCCGTGAACTCCAGCTCAAGCCCAATTTTGCCCGCACCATCGACCGGTTTGAAGCCTGGTGGAATTGCCAGGTGCTGGACCGTCCCCCTGTTACCCTCCGGGCCGCGGCTCCAGCCTGCACCGCCATGGCCCCGGCACGTCCTCAACCTCCCCTGCTCCGCGACCGCTGGATGGACGTGCAATACATAGTGGACACGGCCGTGGAATCCATGTCCCGGCGCGTTTATCCCGGCGATTCCTTCCCAATCTTCTGGCCCAATCTCGGCCCGGAAATTACCGCCACCCTGTTCGGATGCCCTCTCGAATTCAGCACCGACACCAGTTGGTCTTCCCCGGTGGTCCATCACCCTCACGAGTGGAAGAAAATTATCGACTCGCCGCCAGATTTTTCCAACATCTACTGGCAAACCATCGAAGCTATGATGCGCTATGCCCTGGATATCTGCGACCAACGGTTTGTGGTGGGCATGACGGATTTGCATGGCAACTATGATATTTTAGCGGCGCTGCGCGATCCCCAGGCGTTGTGTGAGGATATTCTCGATGTCCCGGAACTAATCCGACAGGCTGGCCGCCACGTATCTAACGGATTTGCCGCGGCATTGAACAGACAATACGCCATGGTTCAGCAGGCGGGTTTTGGCAGCACCTGCTGGACCGCCTGTTACCATCAAGGACCGGCCTATGTTCCGAGTTGTGATTTCTGGTGCATGGTTTCAGATGAGGTGGCCGGCAACCTGATTTTGCCCGATATTCTGGTGGAAATGCAACCCCTGGCACGCAGCATCTTTCACCTTGACGGTGTGCAGGCCCTGCGTCACCTCGATCGGCTTTTGGAACTGCCTGACCTCCATGCCATCCAATGGGTGTTCGGAGCCGGACATGGGCCTGCCAGCGACTGGATGAATGTCTACCGCCGCATCCGCAGCGCCGGAAAAGCAGTCCAGGTTCTGGCGGAAAATCCCGCCGACGCCCTGGCCGTGCTCGCGGCCATTGGACCGCGCGGCGTCTGGCTGGATGTCGGCGGACCCGAGTTTCCCTCCTTAGCCGCCGCCGATTCTTTTTTACTCGAAGTCCAGCGCCTGACCCGTACTCACGAAGTTACCATCTAAAATCCCCGTGATACTTCCATTTCAGCGCAGGGGTAACAAGTTTACCTCGGTACAACAAAGCGTTTTGGCATCCCTTGACAGGCTGGCACCAGCGCGTTAGCGTCTAAATCTGGTGGAGGTAAGCGTTTATCGCGTCTTTGGGGCGCAGCATCAATTGGAGATCAACATGCAATTCTGGCGGTGGCAACATGTCCTGCTTTTAATGGTAATATCAGCCATGGCATTGCGCGCCAGTGAATCTCTAGATGCCGCGGTCCCGGCGCGGCCCAACCCCTCCTCCAACTCAATCGGGGCGGCGGAGCAGCAAACCATTCAAACGTACGTGACATACTACAGTAAAAAAATGGCGACTGCCAGGAATTCCAGGCAGAGGGCTCGTGCCCGTGAGCATGTTCTGCAAATCTTGCACGAAGCGGCGCATCCCGCATCCGCGATCTTCCTCAACAGCTATGGCGTCATGGTGGGACAGGAATTTTCGCCTCTGCTGAACAACCCGAAAACCGCCCTTAATGCCGTTATCACCATTGCCAAAATTAATGATATCAGCGCTCAGACGGCACTCGAAGACGGCTTGGGCAACGCCAGCCCCGCCGTTCGCTATTGGGCCGCCCTCGGATTGGGAAAAATTCTCCCGCAACTTGCCGCCATTCCCCCCGCGTTTCATCAGGCCCTTCGCAAGTTGGAAGGCGCTTTGAAAGTTGAAAAAGACCCCATCGTGGAAATGAACCTGTGTCATGCATTAGTGCAGGCATCACCCGGCGTGCCAAATTTATTTTCCACGATCTTGCATGTGCTGACCCAGCTTACCTCCACCTATGCCAAGCAACCACCCGACACTCTGCCGGTGTGCCAGCGGATTGTCGATGACCTTGCCACATTGGCCACGCATGGCGGAGCACTCCCACGGAAACAGCAAGTGGCCACCTTGACCAAACTGGCCCAAATCATGAGTTTCATCGCACAATACAATCAGGCGGGACTGCTTTCACGTGAACAGAAGCTCGCGGCCTTTGACGCCATCTCCGCCTGCGGCCATGCCATGGATCAGGTGGCACGCACCGAGGACTTCTCCATGGCTCAATTCACCAATCAAAGCGATCCCGCGGCAATCCTCCTGCACGTCAACCACCTCACCGGATCGCAAAATCAACCCGGAAAAATTCAGGCCTTGTTTGCCAAGCTCCCCATTCCCGCGCGGATACCTTCCAGATAAGGAACCACGCCAATATACTCACCTTCATCGGACGGGCGAAAATATGGATCCATCTGTTCCATCGCATGCCCATGTCATCACCATGCAGCCGGTACTGCAACCCTTCGATGCTGTTGTACACATACCAGGCAGCAAAAGCATAACCAATCGAGCACTGCCCATGGCGGCCATGGCTGACGGGACTTCCACCCTTACCGGTCTCCTCTTCTCCGATGACACCTGCCGCATGATGGAATCACTGCAACTTCTTGGTTTTGAACTGCACGTGGAAGAGTCTACGAAAAAAGTCCGGGTGGTCGGCCAGGGTGGCCGCATTCCCGCAGACCAGTCCAGCCTTTTCTGCGGCAATTCCGGCACCACCATGCGTTTTCTAACCGCCTTATGCGCCGCCTCGTCGGGGCGGCATTGTCTCCATGGTGTGCCGCGGATGCACCAGCGACCCATTGGGGAATTGATTACGGCATTAGCCGCGATCGGCGGGCAGCTTGAGTATAAAGGTACGCTGGGTTTTCCCCCGGTATGCACGACCGGTACCGGCCTTGCCGGCGGCACATGCCGCTTTTCCGCCAGCCAGAGCAGCCAGTATATTTCCGCCGTTTTACTGGCCGCGCCGCTGGCACGACAGGCGGTGTGCATCAGCCTGGATGGCCCCATCACCAGTGAACCGTATATTGAAATAACACTGAATATGATGGATCAATTCGGCATCACCTTTGCGCAGCAACCCACTGCCACAGGACGAAACATCATCTTCGCTCCCAGCCAGCGTTACCGCTCCCGCGATTACGCCATCGAACCAGATGCCAGCAACGCCAGCTATTTTCTGGCTGCCGCGGCATTAATTCCCGGAGCCAGGGTGCGCATCGCCGGCCTGAGCAATAAATCGTTGCAGGGCGATGTGGCTTTTGCGGAAGTACTCAAGCAGGTTGGGGCGGCAGTGGAAATTCTCGACGATCAGATCGTGCTGCGCGGCACCGGCCAACTGCGCGGCATTGACATTAACATGAACAACATTCCAGACATGGTGCAGACCCTGGCGGTGGTGGCTCTTTTTGCAAAAGGCCCGACACACGTCACGGGCGTGGGCAATCTGCGGCTCAAGGAAACTGATCGCCTCGCCGCTCTGCAAACCGAATTATCCCGGCTGGGTGCGCACGTGCGTACGACCGAGGACTCCATTACCATTGAGCCGCCGGCGGTGGCCCAATCGGCACGTATCCACACGTATGATGATCATCGCATGGCGATGGCATTTGCCGTGGCCGGCCTGCGGCAATCCGGCATCCAAATTGAAGACCCCGGCTGCTGTGCCAAAACCTACCCCGGTTTCTTCTCCGATCTGGCCGCCATGGTTACCGCAAATTAAAGCCGGTTCCGGTCAGCCCAGCCAGATGGACCGCCGTCACCACATCCCGGACAATCCCTGAAGGTACTTATCTCTCTGCGTCCCGTGGATGGCCACGGCGGGCCGTGCCGAACCATGATAAACTTCCCCGGAGCCAGCCGCTGACCGAACATAGCGCATCGCACCGGCAAACCCGGTATACTTACCAAATGTACAGGCCCTTTTTCCAGGAGTAGCTGTGCCCGTATCCTTGTCCGAACAAATCATCAGCATGCTCGCTGCCGAAGATGGTGGACCGATGGCGGTCGCGGCAATTGCCCGTCGCCTGCATATTGGCGAAAGCGACCGTACGGCCTTTCGCACGGCCCTGGAAGAACTCATTCGCGTAGGCCGGATCATTCCCCAGAATCTTGGCGATGCCGTGGCTTTCCCGGACGAAAAAGACCAGGTTGTCGGCATGTTCCACGCAACCAGCCGTGGCTTTGGATTTGTCAGCCCGCTCAAACCCACCGGACGGGAAGATATTTTTATTCCCGCCCAGGACACTTCGGATGCCCTGGGCGGAGACCTGGTGCTGGTGAAAATTGTTGTAGCGGACAAACGCAATGCACGCGGCAAAAGCGCACCCGGCCGTGTTATCGATATTTTACGCCGAGCCAGTACACGCTGCGTAGGAACACTGAAAAAGCAGGTCAGCAACTGGGTGGTGGTACCGGACGGCGCAGTGTTCAAAGCCCCCATCCAGGTGCAGGATGCTGGGGCCAAAAATGCCTCCAACGGCGACAAAGTGGTGGTCGAACTGGTGCGTTTCGCCCGCGGAGACGAACCGGCCCAGGGCGTGATTACCGAAGTGCTCGGCCCCCATGGCGAGCCGGAGGTGGAATTAGCCTCAGTCATGCGACAATTTGATTTACCACAGGAATATCCCGCGGAAGCCCTGGAGCAGGCACGCCGGGCGGCGATGGAATTTGATCCTGGCTCTATCACGGGACGCGAAGACCTTTCCCAGCAGACCATCGTTACCATCGACCCCGATGACGCCCGCGATTTTGATGATGCCATCAGCCTGCGTGTGCTGACCTCGTCCGAGGCCGACCAGACACAGGAGCAGATCGAAGCATTGCTCGGACCGGACGAACTGGATCGGCCCGGTCCCGCGGCTTATGAACTCGGCGTACACATTGCCGATGTCGCCCATTTTGTGCCGGTTGAATCCGCCCTGGATATTGAAGCCCGCCAGCGCGGCAACAGCATCTATTTCCCGAGATTCGTTATTCCCATGCTGCCGGAACTGCTCTCCAACGGTGTTTGTTCGCTCCAGCAGGATCAACCACGACTTACCAAAAGTGCCTTTATACGCTACGACGAACGCGGCCGGGTGATTTCAACACGCTTTGCCAATACCATCATCCGGTCGCGAAAACGCCTGACTTACCAGCAGGCGCAGGCTATTATTGACGACGCCCGAGGCCAGGCACAGCCTTATTCCAAGGGTCTTTTGGATTCCCCGCCCAACCCCCACATCCCGGAAGTGGAACCACCGGTACGCCAACTGCTTGCCGACATGGATCGCCTGGCCCGCGCCATCCAAACCCGGCGGCTGCGCCAGGGGATGATCGTACTCGATTTGCCCGAAGTTGAACTGGTCATGGATGAAACCGGACGGGTCATTGATGCCCGTCCGGAAGATGATGCCTTCACCCATAAGATTATTGAAATGTTGATGGTAGAAGCCAACGAAGCCGTCGCCAGGTTTCTAACCCAGCGCGGCCTGACAGTTCTGCGGCGCATTCATCCCGAACCCGATAGTGAATCCACTGAACAGGTGCGGCAATTCGTGGCGATAACCGGTCGCCGCCTGCCCCGCGAACTGGACCGCAGCGTCATTCAGGGCCTGTTGGACAGTGTTCGGGGCACGCCCATTGCGTATGCCGTGCATTTATCCGTTCTGAAAACCTTCAGCACGGCCGAGTATTCCCCTCTACCCATGGGCCATTACGCCCTGGCCAGCGAAAACTACGCGCATTTCACCTCCCCGATTCGCCGCTATGCCGATTTGGTCATTCACCGCTGCCTGGATTCCCTTATTGGTGGAGCAGCGCCGACCAAAGGCGGACCGACACCCGCGGCGGAAAGACGCAGTTCGCAGCGACGTAAAGCCATGGCCGAGGCTGGCCAGCATACCGTGCCGCCCCGCGATGGCCGCGGCACCACGCCGAAAGTCACCGCTGCAGGCTCCGGCAATTTCAACTTGCTCATGCCGCTGAGTCTTGGCAACGTACCAGATGAAAAGACACTCCTGCGATTGTCACGACATCTGTCTTTTACCGAGCGCCGGGCGCAAAATGCCGAACGGGAACTGCGCGCGGTCAAGGTACTAAGCCTGCTGGCTGAACATATTGGCGATGTGATTGATGGCGTGGTGACGGGTGTTAACAATTTCGGCATCTTTATTCAATCCACAAGGTTTCTGGTGGAAGGACTTATCCGCATCAGTGATCTGCCGCCGGATTACTGGTTCTTCGACGAACGCACCGCGTCGCTGCGTGGCCAACGGTCTGGGCGCCGCATTTCGCTCGGTGATCCGGTGCGCGTGCAAATCGTAGCGGTTCATTTGTCCACGCGACAGATGGACCTGCTTTTATTGGAGCATGGTTCAAGTGCCGGCGGCAAAGCCACGCTGCGGCAGGTCCAGCCGCGGCAGCAGCCTAAAGCCCTGCAGCGCCGCGGACCGCGTGAAGACCGCAACAAGGATTCCAGCTCACGCCAGCGCGCCTATACTGACAGGGGAGACAACGCGGCAAAGACCGGGGATAGACATACCGGTCAAAGACCGGGACAACTTACCCGCGAACCCGGGAGACGCGGATATACGCTGGCTCGCGGGAACCGCAATAGACGGCGGTCACGCCGCTAGTCATACCATTACACGCGTGCGTTATGTATTCTCAATACAAAAGCAGACGGGTACTTTTCGGCGGCCACCGTGCGCGGCGGCTGGTGGCTCTGGCGCTATTGGCGGGCACGGTGATCGCTCTTGCAAGCCTGGACGGATGTGAAACCAGGGTGATTAAAGACAACAGCGTGGACGCCAGGCTCAGTCGCAGCATGCCCGCGGGAAATCTGCAAAATGGCCGCGGCGAAACCTATCAGGCACAGCGCGTCAACGGCCAATCTGTGCCCCCAGACTATATCCCCAATTCGGCTGCGCCCGGTAACTGGACGCACGGCTTTGCTCCCCCCACCGGACCGTAATCGTCTGTCTTTTATCTTTATTGTGCCCAGCGCCTAATCGGCCGCGGCACTCACGGCCTGCGTTTTATACCCCAAACCAGCTTGCTGCCGCCGGTAATGATGATCAGAGTTCTTCCGGATCAATGCGAATATTGGTTTCGCCGGCGGATTTTTTTTCCTGATATTTTTTCAGCCAGGTCTGAAAACTTTTGCCGGCGGCCGCATCTTTGCCCGAAAATTCCAGCCGGGTAATATCGCTGTACGCGATACGAATTTTTTCGGTGCTGCCCTTCGAATACAGCCGCACGTAGCAATTTTCCAGGCCACGCCCATTGCCGCCGCGATCAAAAACGTAGCCCTCAATGATTTGCCCCTGGCGGGTATGAATGCTGACATCGCCCCGATAGCCAAACGCCTTTTCCAACGCTGCTATAACTTGCTCAGGCGAAGCCAACGGAGGAATCCAGCCTTCCAAATTCTCCTGCTCACCGGAGGGAACGATCGGATCATCAGCGGGCGAAAGAGAGACATGTGACTTGGTTTCTTGCGGCAAAGGAGAATCTCCAAGGGTTGGGTGGAAAACGGCGACAGCCAGCGCATTGGTTTATGATCGTGGCGATGAAACACTTTGCGTATCAGCCAACTCGTGCGGCATGCGCCGCGGTGCGGTAACTTTTAATTCCACAAGTCTGGCCGCCCGGGGCTCAACCGGCTGCTCCAAAACCTCCAGGGCTGAGGCGTTGGCATAGGTTCCGCCCAAAAGGGTAGAGCGAACCGTGGCCAGAAAGCCACGAATTGAACCAAAAGTATCATCCACCGCGCTGGCTTCGTAGCCACTGTGGACCATGCAGTTGGCGCACTTTGAATTACCAGATTCCGCACCATATTTTTCCCATTGCGTCTGGGACAGCAACTCGGAAAATGTATCGGCATATCCATCCTGGAGCAGGTAGCAGGGCTTTTGCCAGCCAAAGACATTATACGTGGGCATTCCCCAGGGCGTGCACACGTAGGATCGCCGTCCCATGAGAAATTCCAGAAACAGCGGGCTTTGATTAAACCGCCACTTCTTGTTGCGATTGCTCAAAATAGTGCCAAAGAGCGTCCGGGTTTTGGCCCGGCCCAAAAAGTGGTCCTGGTCGGGGGCTTTTTCGTAACTGTAGCCCGGCGACAGCATCATGCCTTCCACCCCAACCTCCATCATCTGGTCAAAAAATCGGCGGACGCTCACCGGATCAGTCCCGTCAAAAAGCGTGGTGTTGGTGGTAACACGGAAGCCACGCTTCACCGCCTCTTTGATCCCTTCCAGCGCAATATTAAAGCCGCCTTCCCGGCAGACAGAAAAATCATGATGATCTTTTTCGCCATCCAGGTGTACGCTGAAGGTGAGATATTGGGAAGGCTTGAACAGATGAATCTTTTCTTTCAGGAGAAGTGCATTGGTGCACAAATAAATGTATTTGCGCCGAGCGACCAGGCCTTCCACAATTTCCTTGATTTGCGGGTGCAGCAGCGGTTCACCGCCGGGAATGCTCACCATCGGAGCACCGCATTCCTCCACGGCGGAGAAGCATTGTTCGGGCGTCAAATTTTGCTTGAGAATATGGGCCGGATATTGAATTTTTCCGCAACCGGCGCAGGCCAGATTGCACCGAAACAGCGGTTCCAGCATCAGCACCAGCGGATAGCGTTTTTTGCCCTTGATTTTTTGGGTAAGAACGTAACGGGCTACGGTCCACATTTGCGAAATTGGAACACCCATTGGATCCTTTCTTCAACACGACCAGAGTCGGCCGAAAATAAGCCCGGTACCGACCATCAGGCCACCGTCTTACCGCGACAGCCAATGTTTTCAATGATACCACATGGACCACCGACCGTAAAATCGACAGATTGTCCCGTAGGCCCAACGCCGTTCGGGAGAGCAGCCCATCGGGACTCACCTGCTCACCCCCACACCTCTCTCGGCGAAGCCGTCGCCCCTGGGAGCGCGGGCGTCCCGCCCATGAGCGTTAACTTAAGATTTGCCGCTTGCGTTTCCTTTTTGTATCAGCCAATGCCTTTGTGATGGCGGACCAGCGGCGAAATGTCTCGCGGAGTCCCATCGCAGGCAGAATGGCGTGGCAC
>JAJZCR010000153.1 GCA_021851715.1 Planctomycetota bacterium | reverse complement strand
CTGATATGTGTGAGCAACTCCGTCATGGTCGGCACCGACAGCCGTGAGATACCGAAAAAAGTGTCCTTTATCCTCCCCGGGAGTGCCAGTCCCCCCACCAAGTGAAACCTGCTGAACGTTCCGCGCATATACGGGGGCCGGATACCCGGGTGGTGATAGACATTAAGACTGACAATCTCCAGTGTCGGTTTCGTTCGCAATACCCAGCGGTAATATTTTGTGAAGCCTCCGAACCTCGTCTTCTGTGTAAGTGAGAAACGGTCGTTACTGATTCTGGCGTAAGTCATTTGGGTAAGCTGCCGGCTCTTTATCCAAAGCCAGTGGCGGAGTGAAGCGGGCCGCAGGCCCAGTGCCGAGGAAATGGGCATATAGTCTATCAGGGGACTGGCACGAGCGAATATCTCCCCGATCTTCGAGCCTGCGAGTATCTCGGCCCGCCCCGGCATCCTGCTCTGGGTGACCTCCGGCGCTCCCAGCCAAGTGACGAGGTTTCGAGCCGGACCAACGGCCACCAACCGATACCATGACCTTCCCGCAAGAAACGAAAAGCGGCATTGGTATAGGTAATGGCCCAGAAGCGGTTGTGCAGGGCCTCCGCCGGGATAATTCTCCTCGGCGAGTTTCGCCGCCCTCCGCATGGCTGCCAAGACGGCGGGGCTGGAGCCAAAGTCCACATCCATGTGAAAGCTCACTGCGACGTTCTGAAGCTTCGCGAGACGAGTTTCCACTGCCGCAATCGCTTGTGCCCGCCCGGACACGGGTGCGACAAAAGCGTCCGTGGCCAAGGCAGCAGTCTGAATGCCGGAGCTGGCCGCCATGGCGAAAATGAAAATCACGGGACAGGAGCGCATACTATTGGGTATGCCGTGCCAAAGCTGGCGTACCACCGGTGGCGGATGGAAGATAATGTGGTGCTGCTCTGGATTCACGTGAGTGTTTGACCGATTGTTTTTTGCATGAGAGGGACCGCCGGCGGAGCCGGCGGCTATTTGAGTCGGCGTGGCGGCCTGGTATCCTGGGGGCGACAGCGGCGTTTTCGCGGGTCCGGGACCGCCGGCGGCTGTGTAAGCCGGATTGACTATGTACGGACCAACTCGCGGCATTTCAATGAACTCCGCCAAAGAGCAACTATTTACGGCAAAAAGCAGCATACCCCGCAACCCGGTGCTTGCCAAGAAAAAAAACTTTACTTTTCACCGCTCTTGAATTATCCGGCTGTTGATTCGCATAGCCCGACTGACACGCCATGGCTGGCAGTATTTACATGCCGAATATCGGCGGCCTTCGTGCCGCAATGGCGTTGGTGTCTATCCCAGGCCGCCGTTTTCGGCACGGCCAAAAAGCAGATCCATCAAGGATCGGTCCTTGGGCTGGAAAAACATGTAGACATGGTCGCCGGTCTGAATGATCGTATCACCGCGCGGCGCAATAAGCTGATTGTTCCGCACAATAAGCATCACGCTGGCCCCGGTGGGAAATTCCAGTTCCCGCAGGGCCGCCCCGCTCACCGCCGCCGATGGTTCAATGAAAAATGAGGCCAGTTCTCCACCCAATGGCCTGGCGGAATTAATTTCCAGCACCGCTTCCGGCGACGGTTTTTCCTCCTGTCCAAGGCCCAGGCGGCGCGTCACCCAGCGAATTGTTGCGCCGGGAATTAAGGTATTGACCACCACGACAAAAAAGACAATGGTGAACACTCTTTGCGCGCCGGGCAGATGGGCCATCATCGGAAACGTTGCCAGAATAATCGGAACCGCGCCGCGCAGGCCGGTCCATCCGATGTACAGGGTCTCCAGGACGGAAAACCGCAAAGGCAGCAGACATGCGGCCGCAGCCAGAGGCCGGGCGACCAGGGCCAGCGCAAATGCAATACCCAGTCCCAGCCAGGTCACATGCGCCAATTGGGATGGCAGAATCAGAAGTCCCAGCATCAAGAACATTCCGATCTGTCCCAACCATGCCAAAGCTGAATGCACCCGCAACAGGCCGCTGCGGAACGGCAGGGTAGATGCGTCCATGAATAAGGCGGTCGCATAAACCGCAAGAAACCCGCTGCCTCCCAGAATGGACGCCAATCCGTAGGACAAAATGGCCATGGCCAGCGTAAAAGCCGGAATTAATCCGGTGCTTGGCAGCGGCATGCGCCGCAGGATATACCGTGCCGATACCCCCAGCAACAGCCCCACCGCCCCACCGACAATCAGTTGTATCGGCACCTGCACAAGCAGCCATCCGATCTCCGGGTGCTGGCGCGAGAGCACTTCAATAACCATGGTGGTAAGAATCACGGCCATCGGATCATTGATGCATGATTCCACTTCCAGCGTCCGAGATAATCGCGGTTTGAGCCGCAATCGACCGGCGTGCAGAACTGAAAAAACCGCTGCGGCATCAGTCGATGAAACCACGGCTCCAATGAGCATGGATTCAGACCAAGTCAATCCCAAACCATGTCCCGCCAGCGCGATAATCACCGCAGTTAATGCCACCCCCACCGTGGCCAGAAGCGATGCCGGAAGAAGCACGGAGGTCACGGCGGCCA
>JAJZCR010000029.1 GCA_021851715.1 Planctomycetota bacterium | reverse complement strand
GTTTGGCAATTTCATGTTTTCGGTCATACTGTTATCCATGGTGGCGTACTCCTAAAAAAAACATCGAACGACAACCTTTAGGTTACGCCGCCTCTTTTACGCCGTCCACAACATTTAAGAGTATCTCTCCCCTCCAGGCCGATTCGATCATGAAATTCCCGCCATCGCCGCATCCAGTAATCGCGAATCGTCGGGTCACGCAGGTTCAGCACCGCAAACACGGGCGTGTAATGATCCGCCTCAATCGCGTTGGACGGGTTGCGTACGTAGGCGGCCTTGGCCGTGGCCAAGGTCTGGTCCACAGAATCCTCCCCCGGTAAAAATCGAATACGATCCGCATTGCCATTTCGGTTGCGAAAAATCTCCGTCAGCACAGATAACGACGTGTTGCCCCACATTTCCACCTTGGCACCAGCGCCCCGCACAAACTGGCATAAGGCCCGAAGTTTATCTTCCCCGACACTTTCCGGAATTTTATAATCGACCGTGCAGCACATGTTGCTCACGCCCCAAACGTTCATATTGTTCGCACAGTGATTGGCCAGTCCGATCTTTCTAACGCCCGCCGCCAGCAGCTTGGCGGCACCCTGCGTGCGATAACGATCCAGATCGGCCACCCCCCATTCTTCCATCAACCCGTAGGTAGATACCCGCTGCCGCTTCATGCCTATCTGATTGTGCAGATGATTGAAAACAGTTTCGCGAATGTCGTGGTACACATTCAGCCGCTCCACCCGGTCCAGTGGGCCAGCCAGCCAGAGCACTTCCATCGGCGATGTGGTGAACTGAGTTGCCAGATCGCTACAATGCTCATGCCAGTGAACCATCTGCCCGCAGCCACGCGGTTTTTCAAACAGCGATCGAATATGGGCCGTGCGAGTGGCCCAGGTGACCAGCGTTCCGGCCGGACCGCTGGTAAAGGTGAATCCCTGTAATTCAGTCTGCAGCGGCAGAAACTGAAAAACTGAAGGATTGGCAGCGCTGGGCAGATACCATTCGCTGGAATAAAATTGTGATTCTTCGGTAAACGGGACCTGGGATGGCACAAAGCAGTTGCGCAGCCAGAATTCGCTCCCGAGCATGGAGCCTCCGGGTTCTCAGGTGCCACGATCCAGCACTTTATAAATCGGAATATCTTTGCTTGTATACTTGTATTGATAGGAGAACCCGATCCATATTCGATCAGCAATTCGTCTTGTCACAGGTATCAGAATCAATTCCAATATGGTGCCTTCCGCGGGTGCGGCGGGACTCGTCCAGTCCGCCGTTATATAGCGGTTCCGCACACTATGAACCATCCATTCCATGATACCCCGCTGCTCCCGGGAAGCGGTAAAAGTCAGGCGTACACCGGAGTTATCCTCGGAATAGTCCTGCAGACGGTAATCCAGGAGTTGCACGCCCCACGGATTGCGAATTTCCACAAACATCGGACGTGCCGCACTCCGAAGCGCCACGCCGTTGGCCGATACCGCTCCCAAACCTGAATAGTTTTCATTTTGCCACACAAAAGGGAGGCTGATCCCGTTGGAGAATATAGTTTTGTCAGGCAACGCCACAACCACTCCTTGATTTTTAAGACTAATCCAACACGACCATTAAACCATGCTTCAGTTGCCCGTGTTACTTTTCCCAGCCAAAGGCAAGCTCATTGGCCCAGTGCGGTTCCCATTGGGCATCCAGAGCCGGCGTGTTCACGCGGGAGGCCAGCCGATGCATCGGCAGTTCCATGAGGGGACCGCCTCCGACCCGGTTGACCCGGCAGGTGAATTTCACAGGCTTACCCGCGAGCATCAGCTTGTGTACATCCGGAATTTCCTTCCACGGAATCGCACATTCCACCAGCCGCGTGTTACCCACATACTTAATGACCAACTTGCCGTCCGTGACCGCCCCATCCCACGGACTTTTCGGCTGCCGCGGAAAAAAGTTTTTCGGCGGCATCCCCGGAACCAGCATCCGCCAGATTTCCGTTCCGCCGCCATATTTTTCCGCCACCAGATTTAAGGAATATTCATAATCGGTGTCTTTATACCAGATAAATTTCGGCGGGCGGCCCGGCAAGTTCGTAATCCACTGTTTTTTTTCCTCGCCAGGAACCGCATTGAAGGCAATCTGAATGTTGTCCATGGGCGACCCGCATCCCGGCGTAACCGGATTTCGGCGATAGGTGAAACGCCGTACGCCCTCAGGCCAGTCCAACGTTTGCATCGCGGTATGCTGCGGCGTTGTAACAGTTACGTGCGGCGGGTACTTGGGAGGCGTTCCGATGACGTTATAGCCGCCGGTGCCATATTTACCCTTCCAGTTGCCGCTGGTTTTGTAATCCCACCGCACGAATCCGGTTTTGGCGCCGGCGGCCACCGTATCAAAAAACAGGCCTCCCACCCGGGAACTGTACCAGTTGCCCGCGGCCTGCACCACAATACGCATCTTTCCACGCAAAACATAAACTGCGTAAACGCCCTGATACAAGCGGCCGATCGACTGCCGGCTCAAAATCCGGTGATTTTCCCGATCGATCAGTTCCAGCACCTGTCCCTGGGGCGCAAAATTGTGCGGCGGTATATAAATGGCCACCTGTTCGGGCCTATCCGCGGGGATATCGAAATCCATGGCAAACGCGAGCGCATTAACGGCCGGATCATCCTGCCATTGGCCATTGATGCGCCCGTGGCCGTCGGGGCGCTCCAGCGCCCAGGTTTCCCCGGGCGCTGCCGCCTGAATTTTTTCGACCATCCGCAAGGATTTATTCACCTGCACCCGGCGCGAGGTTTCCGGATAAAAACACTCGTGGGCATATTTTTCCTGATCCGCAAAGCGCCAGGTTCCGGCGCATGCGGCATCGTCGGCCACTTTGGCCGCGAAATAGAAATAGTCGTCATCATAAGCCAGGTACGTGGTGGCCACGCCACCCGCCTGGCCCGGCGCAAACGCTTTCATCGGCAGCCACGCCGCCTCCGTCAGCGATTCATGCGCCGCTTCCCGGGTCTGTATGGTCTGCGGCAAAACACCTTCCCAGTCCGCTAAATCGCCGTCAACTTTAATGGTTTTGCGGCTGATGAAATTCACTCTCATCGTATCGTATTGCAGGGCCACACCATCCTTACCGGCGTCAAACTTAATCGCCAGCGGATAAAGATTAGCCGGGGCGTCCGTTCCGCCGGTAACGTGCAGTGCCACACTTTTGTGTTGGTGCGGTGCCAGGCTTACCGGCACGGGACCTGCCATTTGCAGGCCTTTTATACTAACCGACAAAACGCCGCTGATGGCCCGATTGAGCACATTGTTGATGACCACCGTCATGACCGGTCGGGTGCTGATGGGCGCGGTAAAATCATGGGCAATAATTTCCACCGGGGTCAGTCCTTCGATGCGGCTCGATCTAAGCGCGGCAACCAGTGCCGCAAACGAACCAGGTTTGCCGCTGGCGCGGAGAAAATAACCATTGGTATTGAGGGGAATAGTAATCTGCCCATTTTCCGCTGGCACTGCGTTACCGTAGTAGTCGTGAAGAGAGAACTCAGTTCCCGGAGCCTGGAGAATCATCCGCACATCCTCCCACGCCATCGGCTCCTGCAGTGCCTTTTCCAAACTGGCCCGCTGGGCCGTCGCGTCCGCCGGCAGTGCAGAGAGTTCATGTCGCAACTTGGCTTTAGCCTGCACTTCATGCAGACTGCGGACTGTCCGATACGGGATACGATCCGGATTGTCGCCGTTCATCACCGATAAATCACCGAGCACTACCACCGTGCCGTCTTCTTGCTTCCCGTTTAAGCCGTCGAAAACATAAACCCATGGCAACCCATATTGAAACAGAATTTCTTTAAATTGCCGCTCCCCGAGAAAGTGCTGCACCGCGCACAGGGACGCCGCTGTGGACCAGGCGAAGGGCGGCTGGGTAATATTCTTGTTCCCTTTTTCCGTGCGGATGGTGATGGAGTGCAACTGTCCATTGGCCACGCCGCCGATCACGTTGCCATAAAAGATTCCCATGGACCGGTCATAGCCTGCCGCACGATTGCTCGCCAGCACGCCAGCGACCCGGTCGTCCGTATTGGCCACCCAGCTTTCCGTGTCCCACACCTTCACACGGCCCTGATAAAACTTCCGCTGATCCCATTGACGATACAGGCAGGGAGACCCCAAACCCTGATAATGTATCGAACAGAAGTCAAAATATTGCGGCCAAAACGGGCTGTTCTCCAACCCTTCAGGGAAAAGTTTGTCCCATGCGTTCATAGATGAGCAGGCCCCGCCCAGCAGCACTTCCACCCCCGCCTTGTCCCGGGCGGCAAAAATGGCATCGCCCATCAGCTTATAGAGCTCGCGATAACGCAGCATATCCGCCTGCCAGCCGCTGATGGACCTTCCCTCCCACGGCTCATTCCATAAGCCAAACGCGGTGATGGGACCCTTGGGCCACCCATAATTACTGGCTAAATGATAAACAAACTTTTTGTAATCTTCGTCATATTGCGGCAGCCACGCATAATCGCACTTTCCGCCTTCCATCATCCCCTTAGCCGTTAAATGCGGCCTGGGCATACCCAGTGGCTGCGGGGCTGTGCCCGCGCCGATCTCCAGCAAGCACGTGATCTTGTGCTTATGCAATTCCCGCAGGCTCGTCTCCAGTTGGCGCAGTTGCTGGGCGTAGCCGTTCCCGCCCGACCACCAATATCCGATGTCATAGCGAATCGCCTGGATTCCCAGTCGCTCCAGCACCGGAGGCGTCACATTATCCAGCGATTGCTGTGGATATTGCGCCCGCGGAAGATGATCCAGCCGGAAAGTCCGAACCACGCTGGTCAACATGCGCCGGCCGAATTGCCCCAGGTCTACCACCAGCGAATAACCGCCATTGATCGCAGGAAGGGGGACCTCCAGCGTAATATCCTGAAAACCATTGCCGCCTGGCATATCTACGTCTATGGGTATCGAGCTAACGTCTTTAATCTTGTAGACCTGCGGCACCCAGATATTGCCGGCAATGCCGCGGGTACCATAGGCGATAATGTCCAGCTTGCCACGGCATTTAATCCTTTTTTTGCCCAGGTTCTGCAGTTGAAACGTCAAGTGCGGGGTTTCACCATGGTAAAAAATGCATCCCGGATGGCTGGACTTCGTCAGCACGGCCGCATATTGGTGGATACGTGCCTCAGGGTGAACACCAAACACATCATCAAAATCCCCCATCCTCCTGCCGGTCATCATCTGACCCGCAGCATGGCTGCCCGCCACTGCCAGCCCCGCCAACTGCATCAACAATAAAAAGTTTCGCCGGGTCATACCGGTACCGAAGGCCGACGGTTCCGCCGTGGGGGTTACGGCTATGGACGTCGGCATGGTCTGATTTCCGTGGTCATTTCCTTCAACAGTCATGGGGATAATCTCCATATTAAGCAGCAGCCCTTTTACCAAGTTAGTACGTTCCGTGCGGCGGCAGCGCATACACGCCGGCTTTGACACACGGAATGGATAGAGTGCCAGCCGCCAGCCCGCCAGCGGACACGGTGACGCGGATCACTCCCGGATGCGTACCCGCCCGAACCTCCAACTGGCACAAACCGTTAAAGGCTCGGTGATAATCAGCTAAATTAGGTTCCAGGCAGTGTGAATTGCCATTGCATGCGCCGGCAATAGCGCCCGGTCCGCTGATGGCAAAATGGAGCATGTTGTTGGCGTTGGGAACAACCCGCTCCTTGGCATCCTCCACCGCCGCCTCCACCAACGCCACATCCTCCCCATCGGCCCGCACGTAGCGCATGGGGCTGCGCAAAACCAGGTGCGTCGGCTTTCCCGTGGTCTTCACAATATCCGTTGCCACCAGTTTGCCATGATCGTAGCCGCAGGCCTCCAGCGTGCCCGGCTGATAATGTACCACATAATAACCGTTCGCGTGGTAATATCCGGGCCATCCAATATCCACAAAGCCCGTTGGCGGCATTTTCATCTTGGCTAGACATTTTCCATTCAAAAATAACTTCACCTGCTGACAGTTGCTGTAGATGCGAATGCCGATAGCCTGCCCCAGATGTCCCGGCCAGTTCCAGTTACTGGGAATGAAGTGGACCAGGGGTTTGCGGATCCACTCCGCCTTGAAATAGTAATACGTATCCTTGGGGAAGCCACACAAATCCATGAGACCAAAATTGGAACTCACATCCGGATAGTTACTCGGGTTCGGTTCACCGCGGTAATCAAAACCAGTCCACACAAACCCGCCCATCACGAAGGGATGTTTGGCGATAGGATACCAGGATTCCCACGGCCAATTATAATTGGCCGAATACCGGCTGCCGAAATCGGGTGCGGAATTCCACGGGTAGATGCCGCGGACACTCAGCCCGCCACTGGTAATTTCGCTGCCTACCATCGGCATCTTCGGGTGCAAGGCATGGAACTCGGAATAGAGATGGGGCTGGTAATTGATCCCCTGTAAATCTTCAATTTCCACCAGGCGGGCGTTCATATTTTTCCCCCAGAATTTTGGCCAGCCCGGGTTTTGCGCGCACATCACCGGCCGGGTGGGGTCAATTTCATGCACGGCATTGCGCATGGCTTTGAAAATGGCCGCTCCCTGCCGCGTTACCACCAAGCCTTCTTCATTGCACATGGACCACATGATGATGCTGGGGTGGTTGCGATCTCGCAGGACCATACGTTTGACATTGGCCAACCTGGAATAGGGCGTGCCGGGGGCGGATTTCCAATCGTAAGTATCGCCCAGATGCCGATTTTCCTCCATGACCAACAGGCCCAGCCGATCACAGCCATCCAGAAATTCCGGGGCCACCGGATTATGGGCGGTGCGAATGGCGTTCGATCCCATGGCCAGGAGCTTTTTGATGCGCCAGTAGAAAATGTTATCCGGCACACCAATACCCAAAGCGGCAAAATCCTGATGATCGCACGTACCCTGTAATTCCACATGCTTGCCATTGAGAAAAAATCCCCGGTTCGGGCTGAAGCGCAAGGTCCGAATGCCAAAAATGGTATCTCGATCATCCGCCGTAACACCGCCGGTGGTAATGATGGTGCGGAGCCTATAAAGGTTTCGGTGGCCCAGGGACCACAGCTCGGCTCGACCGAGCGACACCGACTGGTCAAAGGTTTTATACTCACCGGCCTTCAGAAATTCCGTACTGCGTACTTGCGACACGGGTTTTCCATCCCGGACGTGAATAACTGAATCAATGGTGAAGGATGCCCCGATGCGGCGTTCATTGCGCACGGTGGTTTCAATGGTTAATTTCGCCGTCGCATCATCGCCGGTTTTTGGACTCGATTGAATAGTTCCCGGCACGCGACTGATGACAAACGTGCCAAAACGGGTAATGTGCAGCCGATGTTTGATGACAAGCCAGACATGGCGATAAATACCGCCGCCCTGATACCACCAGCCTTCAAAATCGCATGGATCAACCAGCACGGAGACCACATTGCGTGCCGCACAATTTATGTAGCGGGTGACATTAAGCCGGAAACTCGTGAAGCCGCTCTGATGCTCCCCGACGTATTTCCCATTCACATAGACCTGCGCATCGCGGTATACGCCTTCAAAATAAAGCCAGACTTTTCGCCCCTTGGCGGCGACGGGAACCATAAACGTTTTGCGATACCACGCCGATTCCACCGGTAAGTACCCGTGCAGCCGACTGGCCTTGGGACTGTATTTTCCATCCACAATATAATCGTTGGGCACCTGCACGGTTTTCCAAGCGTGGTCGTTAAAATCGCGGGCTGCCGGGCCAACAAGCACCGGTGCGATGTATCCCAGCGTTACGGGGCCGGGCACCGCGCCCGCACCGCCAACATCACTGACCAGCAGCGTGAGCACATTAGCCCCTCGGGGGCGCCAGGCCCGATCCAGTAAATCGCCGTACGCTCCGCCCGCAGCCCTATGGATGCTCAACAGCTTGCCATTTAAATACAACCAAGCATTGCATTTGCTGTTGGAGAATGCCACATAACGCCCCGAGCCCGACATGGGAGGCAGCACCGTGCGAAACCAGGCATAGCTGACGGAGCCCGTGTTGCGGAACGCTTTCCCACCGGTTTGCGTTTTTCGCCAATGCGCCGGATCCGATAAGGTTGGAGCGGCCACTGCGGCCACATCTTTCTGCGGGGCCGCATCCCTCTTCCAAAGCCATTGCGTAACGGCCACAGTCTGGCGCAGCGGCGGCATGGTCATGGTGGTATCGGAAAAACCAAGATGCCAACCGGAATCCAGCAAAATACGCTCACGTCCGGCGGGTGCCCGTCCAAGTGCCGCCGGCGTAAATGTCGCTGCGGCCATTGCCGTAACCAACACACCAAGTAGTTTGATTGGCAGCCAACATTTCGTAAAATAATATTCATTTTTCTTCGTTGACATGCTGATAATTTCCGGTACGGAACTTTCATTTGTCTTCTGACGAACGCGTTTACTTTTGGGGGGAGGTACCCCAGTGAAACCAAATTCCACGCTGAACCTGTTGGATCACCGATCCCCACCGGGCCATCCCCGCCGGCGTACCCGCAAAGGATAATTCCAGCCATCCATGCCGCAGCGGCGCGATCACATAGGTGCGGTTTAACGCCTTGGTTAACGGATGCGCCGCAGGGGCCAGCCGCAGGTGAATGAACCACGCCGCGGCATCATGCCATCGGAATACAACAAACACCCGAATCCGGTCCGGCACAAAAAGCTCAGGCAATACGTTGATCACACCATCGGGCACATTGGCCGGCCGGGGAATCACGCGCAATCGCGCCCGCACTGCAGTGGCACCCGTGCCAATTTGCATGGTTTGCGCGCCATTGGCCGGCTTCGACCATGTAACCCCCTTGGGCGCTTTGGCGGTGTAGCCCGCAGGCCGGACGGGAATCGGCGGCAGCGGCGGCACATAAATAGCCGTCTTTTCCGCCGTTGGCCCCGGCCCGATCGCATAATTCGTCCGATGCGGCCAGTTCACGCCGGCCACATCAAAACCCCAGATCGGCCAGCGCGCGGTAAGCCCGTGGCTATGAATCGTCAACCGTACACCCGCCTGAGGACGCAGATTGGGAATCTGATACACCAAGGTTTTATCCGCCGCTGCAGCCGGCAGCCGCACCTGGCCATCGCGCGTCCGGATCGGCAATTCACCCCAGGTGATCCGGGCCGGGGTCATCACATTGGACTTGAAGCTGACCGCAGCGGCGCCGTGGGCGGCAACCGTCAATCGCGGATCCAAAATCAACGGGCTGGGCCGTGCTTCTTTAATCATCAAAAATCGCGGATAATCCACGGTTGCAAGCCGAACCGTAAGGCTGCTCGGCGTGCCCGCAAGCACCGGCACCGGCAACGTTTTACCCGTCATCGGGTCATAGGCCGAAACTCTGGCCCCGGCCCCGCGGATATTGCCCAGCGTAACTGCAAACATCTGCGGCGGCATGTTGTAACGTAGCGGATTCAGCCGGCCGTCTTTTTTATTCCACGACCGCGTGACATTCCGCGTTACCACGTAATAGCCCACCGCATAGCGCTTGGCGGAAAACTCAAACGGCATGCACGCAAAATCATCGCGGTTATACACATTGGGATGCTCCGGCGTGCCATCGCCCTTGAACACCAGCCGCGGCCGATACTCCACCAGCTTTTTCACGGTGAGCGGACACGGCACCGCCAGCGGCTTGGCGGCTCCAAACAGGTTTTTCAGCCGCGTGAGCACCTTAAGCTGGTAACCGGTGTGGGCCAGCGCCTGCGCGGTTAGCTTGCCATGGCTTTTTTTCAAGGCCGCCCAGAACGAATCGGGCAAAACACCCAAGCCGTCATCATGTCTCTTGGCGGCGAACATGCACTCGACCGAAAGCCCCTTGGCACTTTGAAACACAAATTGCCGCAGGTCCATCTTGGCGGCCTCGTATTCCATCAGCGCGTGGAGACGCGGGTTGTTGTGCGCCACATGCGCCTCTTTTCCCAATTGATTGGCCCAGTTCTGTCGGTAGAAGTTGCATTCCGTCATCCATACTTCGGCGGCATGGCCATCCCCAGGATTGGCAAAACGGAAGTGGCCCCCGAATGGACTGGGAAACGGCTGCAAGTCGCGTACCACAGATTCCGTATGGTACGCAAAATACCAGTACTCCGGCTGGCTCATCTTAAAGGTCGGTATGAAGAATTTACCCGAATCCAGCGCCCCTAATTCGCCCCATACTTTGCGCAAAAAGTGATTCTTTACATCCCGCCCACCCAATGCGTTAATCAACGTACCGTACTTCATAAACGGATGTTTCGGCGATATTTGCAATTGATGCGGATCATATCCGGTGTAATAGTGCCGGCTGAACCCTGTTTGTCCCGGCCACATGCCCGCGCCACTGGCCCACGGCGTGATATTGGAAAAGCCATCAATTACTTTGACCCCCGGCAGGCCATTGGCCGGATTACGTACATAATCCACTGTCATCGGCAAAATAATTTCGTCGCCGGTGCGGGTCAGGCCATGGCTGTGGTACGACAACCCCGGCAAAAACCACCGACAGTTACCATTGGTGGGCATGGGGTGTTGAAACTTTAATGGAGGATTGTAATAAATTTCGATGTTCAAAAACTGGCTGCCAAAGCCCAGTTCATTCCACACTTCCAGATCGAAGCCGGCGTTGGCCTGGCCTTTGGTACCCAGTGCCCGCCGCGCCGTGGCACATATCCCCTTGACATAGGTCATCCACCCTTGCACGGTCTGCCTGGCCGCCGGATTGGGCTTGCCATCAGCAAAGACGTCTTCGGCAAAGGGTTGATATTTCCGGGTGGGAATACTGATCGGACCTGGCTTCAAGGCCTTGGCCAGCGGTGCCGACAGCGTGCATCGTCCCGTTTTGGCATCCACCGCGGTAATCACCGGAAAACCTATTTGGTACGCCTGGCCCCGCAACCCGGAATAACCCGGCTTAAATCCCGCGGTCGACTTAAAAAATAATTCCCGCGCCCCCACCGGCGCGGGCTTGGTTAAAATCGCCTGCGTCCAACGGATCGGACACGGATAGCCGGAATTGGCGTTGAGCAAAATCAGCGGCCGAATGCCGTAGCGTTTGAGTGCCTGCAGCATGGTGGTAATCTGTCGGGCATCACGCAGTTGGCCCGGATGTTTATAGCTCATGCTGCCCCAGCCCACCTCCATCCGGGCATGGTGAAAACCCGCCTTGGCCAACACTTCAGCGGTGGCATTGGCCTCCCAGGATGGCACATTGAAATTAATACCGATGCAATTGGTCAGCCGCGATGCCGGCCAGGTATCCATGTACGACCGCCACGGAATCAGAAAATAAGAGCCGGCACCAAAGGGAAATGCCGCTTGCAGACGATCCTGGTATGGCTGTCGCAACACGGCCATCGGGCCGCTGGACCTGGGTGTTGGTGTGCGGACAATTCTTGATGGTGCCGGCGGTTGCAATGGCATGGCGGCCTGCCGCACCGTCCTTCGCGCACAACCCGACATCACCCCCCCTATCGCCACCGCCATACTCAAAGCATAAATTGTAAAAACTTGCGGTTTACATCGCACCGCCACGCCGCCACCACCAACCACATTGTCCAATTTGAACTCCTTGTTGCAATCTATAATGTGCCCGAAAGCATTGTCTCTATGCCAAACACCGCCAATTTCTTCGCAGCGTGCCAAACCTCCTGCCTTCTGGCTCCTGCGGCCGCAGCCGCGCCGGGTAAATCTGTGGATAACCCCATCGTCGTCACTTCGTGTCTTCGCGTCTTCGTGTTTAATCATCGCCCACCTTCGTACCCATCAGTGCCCACGCGGAAAATGGAACCGATATTGATTCGTGCCTATATCGTGCGGATCATTCCAGGCCATGAACCCCATGGCATCCACTGAAAAATCACTGAAAAGTATGGGGCGTCTGCCATCCGCATACGGCGTGCTGGTAAAAAGATCGTCGGTTACACCGTTGACCACTGGGCCGTAACTGGGCGGATAGGTGAAACCAGGGTCCCACGGCGCGGCTACTTCACCGCTATTGGGCCAAGGCCATATATCCAAGGCTACGATGGGAACCACCATGCCTACTTGGGCTCCGTAAAAGTTCCCGTAAGAGCCGCCGAGATAACCCGAGGCGGAGGCGGGACTGCCGAAGGGGAGGTGGTTCAAACGCAGGCCAACATAACCTCCTCCGAACACTACATTTATTCCACACCATCCCAGAGCGACCAATGCCTTGTAGGAACTGAACCCCGGAACTTTAGAATACACATTGGTCGCGGTAACCCGATCGGTCGGATCAAAAAACACTCCGCGGTCATGAATATTGTCCTGCAGGCTGGTGGTCACATATCCATTCGCGTAGTTGATCGGACTGTTGTAGTTGCTGGGCACATAACCCAACGCCAACAGGGTGATCCAGCCTGAACCGTTCTGCCCCCAGCCGGTGGTCCCCATGGCCGGCGGCAAATAGCCATTGTAATCGTTGGTGTACTCCTGCAATCCCAGTCCGATCTGCCGCAGATTGGACGAACTGATGGCGTTATCAGCATCCAGCCGGGCCGCCGCCAGCGCCGGTAAAAGCAAGGCAATGAGTATCGCGATGATCGAAATCACCACCAATAATTCGACCAAGGTGAAGCCGCTGCGCGGCGAGGAGGCAGGAGGCCTGGGAGCGCGGGCGTCCCGCCCGCATTTTCCACCGGCAACCCGCGATTGCGGCTGGAACAGAACACTGGCCTGTTGTGCGAATTTAGCACCATCCATGACGGGCCTCCTTTGTCTGGCCGACGCTTCTCCGCAGCTCTCAAGTCCCCGCTGCTACGCATCGCCAGGCCAAATCCCGAAAGTCCCGACAGTCGTCGGGAGACCGGGCTGGGGCGGAAAAATCAGCCACTGCGGCCAGCGCACCACCCCCGCATTAACATGGTGGGGCTGGTGCGATCCGCTTGGCCGCTCAGGCCGTTTTTCGGCGTCTGCCGATCAAGAGCAGCCCCAGGCCGCCAACGCCCAGCAGCCCCAGCGTGGCGGATTCAGGCACGGGCGTATAGGTCAGCGTAAGATTCTGAGCGTCACCAGTGGCGGTGTTATATTTCCCGATGATAATCGCATTCACGTTGCCCATCTCCGTGGAGGTCAAGGTGAAGGTCCTTGAAACCAGGCCGAGCGTATCAACGATCGAGGCCGCCCCCGTGGCGCTGTTGATCGTAATGGTGAAGGTGTCCGCAGTGCCCGGCGTAGCGCTGGTGGAGCTGGACATGCCATTGCTGCCACCGTAAAAACTCTGCTCTCCGCCGTCCTCCCGGTAAAGCGCCCAGGCCTCCGTGCCACTGCTATTGATTGATTGACCACCATTGGTGCTGCCAAACCCCATCGCAAGCCAATCGCTGTCGGTGGAACTGGCCGTCGGAGTCAATGTCACCGACAGGGTATAGGTTCCCAAATGCCCCGTCCCCAGTAGAGTCACCGGCAAATAGGCCGCGCCCATAGTGCTTCCACTTGGAAGGGCTCCAAAAACAGCCTCGGTCCCGTTGGTGGTGAGAAACGCGGAAGGATTGACGGACCAGGTCGAGCCGCTGGGATCG
This sequence comes from Planctomycetota bacterium, assembly GCA_021851715.1. Taxonomy (GTDB): domain Bacteria; phylum Planctomycetota; class Phycisphaerae; order WQYP01; family WQYP01; genus JABEVA01. Next base: position 24,641 of record JAJZCR010000029.1, on the reverse strand, counting down.
GTCGTCGGCGTGGTTCCATTGAGGGCTACCGGCGACCCCACGCTTCCGCGGTTGAATTGATCGGAATAAATGATGGCCGCCTTCACCGCGCCGGGCCCGGTAGCCAGCGCCACCGCCGCCACCGCCGCCGCGAGCACCGCGGCCGAAACACCACACTGGAACTTGGAACTGGTTTTGCATCTCATCATATTCTCCTTATCTTAGAAACGCCTGTTCATACTTCCCAAACCGGAACACCCGGCCCGCGGATTTAACTTCAAACTTTGGCAGCCAGAGCAATCCGCCAACCTTAAATTAACCGCTATCATACCACAATTACACCGAATGTCAAACCAAAAATTATTTATGCCCGCCAAAGTTTTCCAAATTCATCCGCCGCGACCGGCCGTAATGAGACTGCGTTAAACCGTTTTACGCTTGCGCCCCACCAGCAGCAGCCCCAATCCGCCAGCGCCCAGCAGCCCCAGCGTGGCCGGCTCGGGTACGGCCAATTCAACGTTCGAAATTGTCCCACCCCAATTGAATGAGCCAACGCTGATGTCATTAATGGTCGATAATTCGCTGTTGGTCAGCGATACGTGGCGCGGGCTTGCTAACGTGCCGACCAGGCCCAGCGAGTCGTAAAACGACACCGAAGCACCTCCGCTGGCCAGGTTTGCCGGCGTTGTAAGCGTGATGGTAAAGGTGTCCGACGGCGCTGGAGGCAAATGGTTTGAGTTAGCATATCCACCGGATGCGCCGTTTGAGCCAGCGCCGCCATAAAAACTTTGCGTGCCGCTGTTGCCGCGGTAAATCAGCCATGCTTCGCTACCGCCGGCATAAATGTCGGCACTGCTCGCCTCGCTGGCTTGGTTGCTAAAGCCCATGCCCAGCCAGTCCTGGGAGTTCGTGTCGCTGGACGTGGCACCAGGTGTCAGAGTTGCCGAAAACACATAGGTCTCGCTGGCCGCCAGAGTCAGAGGGAGGTAGCCAACACTCCTCCCGACGCTAGGCAGTACGGCCTCGCTTCCGTTGGTCACTATGTTAGAACCAGTGTTGGTTTGGAACGCACTCCACGTCGCGGAATTGGTATCCACTGGTGCTGGCGTGCTACCGTTAAGTGCGTCCGGATTCGCAACCGTTCCGCGCGCGAAATTATCCTGGTAGATAATCCCTGCTTGGGAACTGGAAACGCCGGCCACCGATGCCGCCGCCGCGAGCACCGCGGCCGAAACACCACACTGGAACTTGGAACCAATTTTGCGTCTCATCATATTCTCCTTTTTTGAAACGCCTCTCAAAACTTCCCGAACCAGAACGCCCGGCCCGTGGATTTAACATCAATCTTCGGCAGCCATAACCGGCCACCAACCTTAATTAACCATCATCATACCAACTAAAAACCGCCGATCAAATAAAAATTTAATTTTACTGGTAATGGGCGTGGCAATTTTTCCGGGCAGGGGCTAATTGTTGGCCAAGTAGGGCCGCTTCCTTACGGGCGCGGCTCGGGCTACGGGATATTACATCCGCACTTGGGCGCTGCTGGGCAATTCGGACCCGCTGCTTAAAATTCCCCTGCCCGGAAAAATTGCCACGCCCACACGCGATCCATCAAGTATTGACGCTTGACTGCGGGGAGCCGCCTGTCGTAATATGCAATTAAATAATTGGATGTGCCATGATTGCTGAACTACATGAAAAATCCGAACAGTTGGCCCAGTTATGCCGCGAGTATCATGTGGCCAGGCTGGAAGTATTTGGCTCGGCTGCCGACGATTCGCGATTTAATTCCGCGCGCAGTGATGTGGATTTCCTGGTGGAATTTCAGCCCGAGGCTGAAGAACACCTTGCGGCACTGTACCTTGATTTGATCGCCGCGCTGCGTTGTCTCTTCAATCGCCAGGTCGATCTGGTGGTGACGCGGGCCATTCGCAATCCCTATTTCCGCCAGGTCGTTGACCGCACCCGCAGGACTCTCTATGCAGCCTGAACTCCTGGACGATGCGCGAAAGGCTGGTGCGGCCATCCTGCAGTTTGCCGCCAACATGACCGCCCAGCAATACGAATCCGACTTGTTGCTGCGGTCTCTGGTAGAGCGCCAGTGCGAAATTATGGGAGAGGCTCTCCGTCGGCTGGAACGCACCGATTCGCGGACGTTCGGTCGCATTCGCCATGCGCACCGTATCATTGATTTCCGAAACGTTATTGCGCACGGGTACGACTCGCTGGACCCTTTAATCGTTTCACAGACAGATAGTGCGTATCCATATCCCGCTCCTGCTGGATGATCTGCGCACGGCAATCCTATCCGCCCGCGATGACCCCTGATTATGGCGGGGCTGGTTAACTTGCGAAATTCGCGACGGGTAGAACCGCAGATGGCGTCCCGATTACAAAATATTATTACAGGATATCGGGAGACGCAGATGATTGTATGGATTGATGAAATGGGTGTATTCACGCCAGTGCTCTGTCCCAGCTACAACCCGGTGGCCTCGAGATAATGTTTTTGTTGGCAGCACATCTGCGCTGATCCGCGTCATCTGTGGTTCGATCCTCCCGGAGGTGTAACTCATATTGTTGGCGGTTTTGGACGGCAGCGGTGGCGGTGGAGCACGGACGGCGGGTTGTACAGGGGCGAGCAATGGGTGCTGGAGACGAGGCGTATCCCGATGGCCATCGGGACCACAAACATTCAGCCAAGGGATTGTTTCCCTGGGCGCTGGCCCGCAGGCGGAGCTGGCGGATTGAACGCTCCGCCTGTTGTCGGCAGCACACTGCGCCCGGCCCAGCAATGGCTGGGCTTGTGCGTAAGCACAGCCGTCGTCATCTCCTGGCTTCTGGCTCCTGCGGCCGCAGTCGCACTATGATTATTTCGCTGATTTCGCCACTTTTGCCCGTGAACGGTTACCGCCCGGCAACCTTGGCGTGGCAGGCTCGGGCGCAGCAATCATCACCTTGTCAATCGCCGCCGTCCATTTGCCGTTAGAGCCCCCCACTGCCCGGCCGCCCTGAATTTGTAGATAGCTGAAACCGCCACTGGCATTGGGGCCCAAAATACCAGTCTCCAAGGGGCGGCCATTGCGCGAAAGTTTAAAGGTGCCGCTGCCGAGGTTTAAAAGCAAGCTAAACGCATCCACGCCACCATCTACGGTCCAACTGGTCTTGGCTCCAGGAGCGTTGGTGACATTCTTCGCAAATTGACTCTGGATGTTTCCGCCGTAGGTTTTGCTGCCAGAGCCTGCCACGTATGTGTACTGCGGCATGATAAACAAACCCTTAGGTCCACCGACTCTAAAAGTAACGTCGGTTTCGGCGGTTTGGGAGGCCTCCTTGCCGCTCGGAGGCGTATAAGCGGTGATTTCCGATTCCCAAGCGATCCTCAGCTTGCCACTGGTTATCGCTGTTGGAATTTGAAAGGTTATGGCAGGCTCATAGGCTCCGGCGTCGTTAACCGACTTAAGCTGCAAGGGTTTTGTTAAGCCGCCGGCGCTGGAAACTACGGTGGCTGTATAACCACCGCTCGTCGTTACGCCAGTGGGACTTTTATCGGTAGTGCCGACCACGTAAGCCGAAGTGGAAGGCGTGGTTCCAACCGTGTCATTGTTGAAATTTACGTCGAAAAGCACTCCGGCCCGTGCGCTGCCGGCCACCAATGCGGCCGCCGCCAGCAGTGCCACCGATACGCCGGCCTGGAACCTCGAATCGATTTTGCGTTTCATCATGTGCATCCCTTTTTTAGTCTATCCATGGCGAGAATTACGGCACCGCGCCGGCTCTATTGGCCCCGCGGAAAGTGGAACGGATATTGATTCGTGCCCATATCATACGGATCGCCCCAGGCCATGAAACCCATGCTCTCCACTGAAAAATCGCTGAACAGTATCGGCCGCCGCCCATTGGCATACGGCGTGCTGGTAAAAAGATCATCAGTTGCGCCGTTGAACGATGGGCCGCCACTGGGCGGATAGGTTAAACCAGAGTCCCACGGCACGATTAATTCTCCGGACCAGTTTGGCCATATATCCAAGGCCACGATGGGAACCACCATGCCGGGCTGGGCACCGTACCAGCCTGTCTTATTATTGGGGATTCGGTTGAGGTTGTAACCAACATAACCTGCCACAGGCTGAGGTATCGTACTCCAGCCCATAACCGCCACCGCCTTGTAGGAACTGTAAGCGGGAAATGTCGCGTATGGGTACGTCATGGTAACCTGATCGGTCGGATCAAAAAATACACCGCGATCATGAACGTTGTCCTGCAAGTTGGTGGGGACATACGCCTTATGCGGGGCGGCGAGGCTGCTGGGGATACCTTGTGGCATATAGCCCAGCGCCAACAGGGTAATCCAGCCCGAACCGTTTTGAAGCCAATAGGGACTCTCCATCGCCGGCGGCAAATAACCGCGGTAATCGTTGGTGTATTCCTGCAACCCCAGCCCGATTTGCCGTAAATTCGACGCACTGACGACATTATCGGCATCCAGCCGGGCCGCCGCCAGCGCCGGCAAAAGCAGGGCAATCAAGACGGCGATGATGAAGATCACCACCAAAAGTTCCACCAAGGTGAAGCCGCGGCCTGTGGGCCGCCAGACGGGGGCGCTGCGCGAGACGGGAGCACGACGACGGTTAAACACGAAGCCGCCAAGACACGAAGTGGCGACGATGGGGTTACCCACAGATTGCACAGATTCGACGGCGACGAGGGCGCAGCGCGAGACGGGAGACTGGGTGATCCACAGATTACACCGATTGACGAACGGGGCGGCTGCGGCCGCGGGGGACGGTAGAACCGCAGATGGCGCGGATGGGCGCAGATCAATGATGGGCGGCCTGCGGGCTGCAGGAGGGTAGAGGGCGGTGGGAGCGTAAAATGCCGGCAGGATGCCGGCGGTCCGCCTGGGAGCGCGGGCGTCCCGCCCGCATTTTCCACCGGCAGCCCGCAATTGCGGCTGGAACATAGCACTGGCCTGCCGTGCGAATTTAGCACCATCCATGACGGGCCTCCTTTGTCTGGCCGACGCTTCTCCGCAGCTCTCAAGTCCCCGCTGCTACGCATCGCCGGGCCAAGTCCCGAAAGTCCCGACAGTCGTCGGGAGACCGGACTGGGGCGGAAAAATCAGCCACTGCGGCCAGCACACCACCTCCGCATTAACATGGCTGGGCTTGTGCGCAAGCGCGGCCGCAGCCGCGCCGTGCTCACGCCATTTTTCGGCGTCTGCCGATCAGCAGCCCCAATCCGCCAACGCCCAGCAACCCCAGCGTGGCTGGTTCGGGAACGGGTGACACCGTCAGATCAATCGCTTTGGCAGCGGTGTCGTTGGACAAACTGTAATTCAGCCCGGATAGACCGTTGACCGTCCAGCCGGAAAAGCCGGCGCTGTTGTCGGTCAGGCCGGTGTAGCCAATCAATTGGTACGTGCCGGGGCCAAAGCCAGCACCCTGCGTGACATTGACCGTTATATCCTGATTAAGCGTCAGAGCGGCCGTGCTGATCAAATCACTGGCTGAACCGAGTGTAAAATCCAGCACGCTACCACTGTCGAGCGTGGCACCACCGGCAAGGGTGAGAGTGGTGCCGCTGCTATGGCCAGCCGACGCCAAGGCTGTTCCCGGAGCCAAGATGCCGCCGCTGTCCACCGTCGTGGTGCCGGCGATAGAACCTGTGCCCTGGAGCGTGGCGGAACTGTCAACCGTGAAAGCACTGGCAACCGTGGAAGCACTGGCTTGGACCAATTCCGCGTTGTTGGCGAAAGAGCCATCCACCTCCAGCGTGCCGGCTGAGACCGTTGTGGCACCGCCCGAATAATATTTTCCAGTCAGAATCAGGGTTCCGGGACCGGATTTCTCCAACGTAGCAGCCGCCCCCTGCGTCGACGTTGAATTGTTATTTTCGTTGCCGTCCCACTGCACGGTGGTGTTAGACAACACAGTGGCGATAGTGCCGACAGGAGCGCCGTTGTCGATCGGGGCCGCGCCGCTGTTGGTCAATTCTAAGCTGTGGCCGCCGCCGAAGGTTATGCTACCTGCCAACTCTCCGATCGATACGCCGGAGACCATGTCTGCCAACGTGTTGATCGTTCCGCCCCTAAACACGAGCGAGCTGCCGAAACCTCCGACCACGCTGATGTTGGCCGTCCCGGCGGCCACTCCGACCAGCCCCGTGTTCGATCCAGTCAGGTTAACTGTGACCCCCGAACCAAGGACCGCTACCCCGGCGCTAAGGTCCGTCGCGTTCGTGTTATCGACCTTTCCGATCGTGACGGCTAACGTACCGTCCGTACCGGTGGCGCTACCTCCAAATACCATCGTCCCGCCATGAGTCGAAACGTAAAGCGTGCCGATATCGAGGCTCGCAGTGGTGCCCGACGCAGCGCCGATGGTGACGCCATAGGCATCGCTGATGGGTGTGTACGTCAGGCTACCGGCCGTGATGCTGGCTGCCGAGGCCACGGTTACCGCGTAAGTCCCCGTAGTCGAGTTGGCGACGAAATTAGCATAACTGCCGGAACCATTCACCCACGGAACGTTGGTGCCCCCTGAATCCCAGTTCGCCGTGGACGTATCCCACGTTCCGTTGCCACCGCCTGTTTGCGAAGGTGTCCCGCCCGCGTCCCAATAGTAAGTGGTGCTGGCCCAAGCCGGAATAGCCGCAGCCAAGGGTAGTGCCGCCAGCGCCATCGCCGCCAACCGCGAACCCTTCATGAACCGCTGCGCCTTGTCCTGGGGCTGAAGATAACCGAGGGTGACACACTGGAACTTGGGACTGGTTTTGCGTCTCATCATAATTCTCCTTTTTTGAAACGCCTCTCAAAACTTCCCGAACCAGAACGCCCGGCCCGTGGATTTAACATCAAACTTCGGCAGCCAGAGCCGACCGCCAACCTTAATTATCCACTATTGTACCACAATTAAACCACATGTCAAATGAAATCCGAAAATTATTTCTGCCAACAGGGCTTTTCACATCCATCCCACTGCCAAGCCACAGGAAAAGTCAATCCCATCACTTAACCACAATGGCCGAAGGCTCCACACCTGCTAAGGCTATACCATGAACAAACCGCATGCTAAATACGAGGTATCAGAAATTCCGCCATCCCGATCCCACGTTAAAAAGTGGCTCTTTACCCGGACAACACCACCAAGTCCGTCTTCATCACCCGCATCTGCGGCGGCGCGGGCGCCTGCTCCGTCAACCGCGACAACAGCAATTCGACCATGGCCTGGCCAATGTCGTGGTTGTGCTTGTCTACGCTTGCCCATGGCGACGTGGATTCAAAACGCCGCTCCGGAACATCCGCCCAATAATTATCAAAGCCGACGATCGCCACATCTTCCGGCACACGCTTGCCCAGCAGCTTGCAGGCGGCCATCACCGCCGGCACATGCCCATCGGTCACGGTCATAATTGCGTCCGGAGCATCGGTGGCGAAAGCCTGCGCCAAATAGCCGGCATACAGATGTTTGCACATTTCAAACCAGTCGTGCACCTTTTCATAGGTGTCCTTGGCCTCCCTGAATTCCAAAGCGGGCCTTACCGCCAGTGAAGCCGCACGCATGGCCCGCTCATGGCCGATATCCCGCTGCGCCAGCCAGGTCGAGCGCGGCGAACCGTTGGCTACGCCGGCCCAAAATCTTAATATTTTTCGCCGCCGGCGCTTGATCAAAAACTCGGTAAGCGCATACGCACCGGCCTGATGGTCCGGTACTACCCGGTCCATCGCCCTGCTCCATGGCTCATCACTGGAGGTAACGATAATCCGGCCAGCCCGTTTAGCCTCCGCCAACAGCGCGACAATCTCTTCCGGCACCTCCGTACCAATGATCAGCCCGTCCAGCCGCTGCGCCGCCAGCCAATCCACCGGTTTATCCTGCAAATTTCCCGGCTGCAAAAGCAGCACGCTGTCTCCCTGGGCCTGCAAAGCATCAGCTATGCCAAACCGCACCTGGGCCCATGAACCCGGCGGAACACGATTTTCCAGGGGTGGCCGCACCTGCCCGTGATGATGGGCCCAGACCACCCCGATGGTCCGGTGTTTGGTCGCACCGGATTTTTCCGGGGCCGCCCCATTTGATGGCGATGGATCGGTGCCAGCCTGCCGCACCGCCACACGGGTACCGCCCTGCGTCACAATCCGTCCATGTTCCTGCAGTTCCGCCAGCACCACGCGAACCGTTTGCCGGCTGATCTCCAAAAGCTCCGCGAGTTTTCGCTCGGCCGGCAATACACCCTGCGGGCAAACCTCCGGGTCATCCAACAGGCGTTCCAACTTCCGCACAATGCGCTGCTGATTCCAAGTGGTCATCTTCGGTAATGGCTTTTCGATCATGGGTCCACCGGGCATAATTCCACCCCTTTTGCAATATTCCCACCGCCCCGCCGCCCCCTTACCCTGTACGGCATGCGGGCAACACTGCCTCTCTTATCCAAAAGAGTACCATAATTACACCCCTAAGTCAAGTATCGATGTGTATAACTTGACCATCCGCCGCGTACCGCTGATAATCCGTCGTCGACGAAGAGACAGTGGTTTGCTGTCGACTATTGATCCCATGGATGGAGCCATGATCCAAAATCAGAAAAAAAACACGCCGAATCCAGACCGAGCCTTTACCTTGTCCCAAGCCTTGGGCCTGACGCTTCGCGTCAGGTCCGCCATGAATAAAGATGGCTCACCAAACGATGCGTCTGTGGAGCTTGATTTTGATTCCGCCCAGGGCCGCTGGGCCGGCGGCGTTCTGACCTTCCCACAACCATGGCAACGCTGTGAATTCGGTCGCACCGGACGCGGCGATGTTCGTTTACGCCTGCATTTTGCCCATGGCCACTGGACCCTGCGACTGCGCGGCCATGAAGATGATTCAGTGGTCGAGATTCTGGAAATTGCCGACATCGCAGCACCACCATGGCAGTTAATTTTTCCGGCCACAACACTCCATTGGCACAAGCAGCTTTCGACCATCAGTACTGCCGCCACAACCGGCAGCGAGGCCGCCGGGAGCGTCAACCTGCGGCTGGGCGCACACAGCCAGCATGGCCAGTTGTTTAACTTTCGCGACTGGTTCCTGGCGGAAAAAAGCGGCTTTTGCTCCGGCGTTATCGTGCTGCGCCCGGGCACCTGGACCCACCCCCAATGGACCAGTGCCACGGTACAGCCGGCCCAATGGAAAAACCAACCAGCAGCGGCCGTCGCATTCCCACTGCCCGGCCGGCGCGTCCGTCGCAGCTTCCTGCTGGTGCACAGTCCCACCAAGGACATTTTGCCCGTCGCCCAGCGCGATGACTCGACCGATCTTGGGCGGGAGCCTTTCGCCGCCGGACCGGCGCGCTACATGACGCGCTACGGCTTCGCCAGGCCCGATCGTCTGGCCCGGCAGAAGGGGCTGCTCCAGAAAGTCAGTCTGTCACGCCCGGCGTCGTTTGCCTTTGGTGATGATCACGCGCTCGATGCAGCGATGCAGCGCGTGCAGAAAAACCCCGCCCTTGCCGGCACAAATCCTTTCTGGCGCGGCCAGTACGCCGCCGCACGGGAACAGCTTTTCTCAACCCTGCGCCGCTTTCACGACGGCCTTACCGAAGCAGGCTATCTGCACCCGCTGGGCAATCCCGTCTCGTGCCGCGAGCTTGGCCCCGCTGCGACACTCTTTCACCTGCTGGATTACTCCGGCAATCTTTCAGACGCCGAGCGATGCGAGGCGGCGGCAATGCTCGCCGATCTGGCAAGCCTGCTCTACCGCCGGGATTTTTACCCCTGGCATTTCTGCCACCAGCCGCCTGAAGTCCCATACGATCAACCAGGCTGCCACAATTCGCTCTACCGTGGCATGCTCAATCAGAACTTCCATACCGACGTATACGTATTTGTCGGCCTGGCCGGCTGCCTGCTGCCCCACCATCCCCATGCGGCCCGGTGGCGGAAGCACGCCATAACTCAGTTTAACGGCCAGATGCGTAGCTTTGTCTGGCCTTTTTCCGATGGCTATGGCTGCTGGGAAGAAAGCCATACCTATGCCAACCATGTAAAGTTACTGCTGCTTCCGCTGGCGCTGGCCCTGCGGAAGATGCCTGACAGCGGCGGTGCGGACCTGCTGGAACATGGTGCCTTCCGGGCCATGTGCCGTTTTTTCATACCGCTGCTTTCGCCGCCCGACACCATTCTTGATGGTCATCGCGGCATCCCAGCCGTCGGCGATCACGGCTACCAACACAAGAGCGGATACGGCTATCTTTTCGGCTGGCTGGCGACCTTATGCCCGGATGAAAAAGATTCCTATCTCTGGGCCTGGCGGGAAACGGGTGCTGATCTTACCCAGCAGCCGTCACAAGTCAGCATATTTTCACCTCTCTTGCAGACTGATGCGCCCACCACCGCTGCGGTCAGCGCCCCCTCCATGCCGGCTCTGCTGGCCTTGCCGGGCTATGGTGCCGTAGCCCGCACCGGCTTTAACACTCCCGAAGAAAGTCTGCTGGTGGTACGCTGCGGCGACGCTTGGGGGCATTACCATCCGGATGAAGGCAGTTTCTGGTGGTATTACCACCGACAGTTGCTGGTTGCCGATGCTGATTTCGGCGGCGGCCCGCTGAAACATGAACATCTGGGACACAGTACACTGGGCTTTCCCAATCATAAACCCGTTCAACATTTAGACCGCGCCGGATATCAAGTAACAGCCTGTCAGAGGACGGCCGCCGGAGGCTATCTCATACGCTGCCGCATTCCTTTCCCACGGTTTGACAGAGCCGGTAAAATTATTGATCTTCCTCCCGGGCAGCCCATGCCATTGGTAACTCGAACATTTTACTGGGATTCACCGGCCAGCTTGCGTATTGTTGACACGCCGGAAAACAGCCCCGACGGCCTGGTCCAATGGACCTTGCATTTGCCTGCGGCAACGGCCCGCATCGTGGCGGATCGCACGGTGGAGTTCACCTACGCCGACGGGCTGGGATTACAGGTGCACCTGCCGCAAAAGGCGAAGGAAATACAGTTGGAAAAATCGGCGTCCACCTGGAGGATGACTTGCATTTACCCGGAAAATAGCCTTGAGCACCACCTGCAAATCAAGAGCTGAGATCCTCGTAAAATTGGGGCCGCCTGGCGCAGAAGCGGGGCACGGTGCCATTCCTCCAGACACACCGTGGACCGGAAAAATACGGGGATGGCGGTTGAATCTTGCTTTTGCCTGAATCCCAACCAACATTACTGCAATAAGATAGCGCCGGCAGCCACAGCCAAACCTGGTACGGTTGACGCTGATGCCGGCCCAAGATACTTTATCCAGAGAAGATTCACCGATGAATCGGCTTGTGCCGATTCATCGGTGTTGCCGCTATTTTTCAGGAGCATAACTGGTGATTATCACGGTGACCGGCCGCCACTTGGATGTAACGGCGGCAATTAAAGAGCACGCGCAGGAAAGGTCGCAAAAACTGCTCAAACATTATGATCTGATCAAGGAAATAGAAGTGATCCTTGATGGCAGTGCCGACAAGCAAAAAGGCGTTGAGATTATTGTCAGCGCAGAACATCGCAATATGTTTGTCGGCACGTGCGTCGGTGAAGACCTGTATGCGTGCATCGATCAGGCAGTGCATAAACTGGAGAGACAACTTACTGACCATAAGGAGCGATTTCGGAACCGTAAACATCCGAACGCATAACTTGGCAAGCTCTCGGCGAAGCTTGCGCTATCGAAAAGCGGCGAACACCCTGCGGACGTGAGCCGGCACGGCCGGTCACGCGGTTCTTGATGCGGGCCAGGGTATATCTCGGTGAAGGGCGTGTTTCGAGGTTGTTATGAAACTTGCTGATTTAATTGTCAAAGACGCCATCGTACCGCAAATCAATGCTACGGAACGCGAGGGTGCCATCCGGGAGCTGGTTGAAGCGCTGGTGCAGACAGGCGCGGTGCCCGCGGATCAGGTCGCGTCCCTTACCAAAGCGTTGCTGGACCGGGAAAAACACGGCAGCACGGGCTTTGGCAAGGGCGTCGCCGTGCCCCACGCGAAACACCCGGCGGTGAAGAAACGCGTGGCGACCATTGGTCGCAGCACGGAAGGCATTGACTTTTGTTCGCTCGACGAAGCGCCGGTGTACACGGTGGTTCTGTTACTTTCGCCGCCGGAAACTCCGGAACTGCACCTCGAAGCGATGGAGATTATTTTTCGCCATCTCCAGCAAGACTCATTCCGTCGCTTTCTGCGGCAGGCCGCCACCCGACAGGAAACGATGGACCTGATTGCCGAAGTGGATCAGACCGCCGCCGTCCGCCAAAGCAAATAACCCTGCCGACGCGGCCAGATTGCAATACAGCGTGGGTAGCCAATGTATTAACGCAGGATCCATGGACCGGTTCATAACAATCAGCAACAAATTGGGTTTACACGCCCGCCCCGCCATGCAGTTTGTGGACTTGGCCAATCAATTTCACAGCAACATTCGCGTGTGGAAAGGGGACCAGTGCGTCGATGGTAAAAGCATCATGCACATGATGATGCTGGCGGCCACCGAAGGCACGGGCCTCAGGCTGGAAGCGGAAGGCGATGACGCCGCAGGCGCACTGGATGCGTTGGAACGGCTGGTGAATGCGCACTTTGGCGAGGATTGATATCTGCGGGTCAGGCCGCAACCGTGCTCCGCCGGGCGTACCACGAGCATGCTCAACGCAGCCGGTCGGCCTCAGATGTGGGAAAGAGGGTGGACGCCTGGGATGCTGAAGACTGGGCCGGCGGCTTTAAGTGGATATGGGCGAAGCCGGCCACGGTTAACTGCCGGCCTTTCGGCGTTCGCCGCAAAAAGCCAATTTGCAGCAGAAACGGTTCCACCACATCCTCCAGGGTATCCGACTCTTCACCCATGGTGGCAGAGAGAGCTTCCAGCCCGGCGGGACCACCGTCGTAGTCGCGGGCCAGCACCCGCATGAAGCGACGATCCAGATCGTCGAGGCCCATGGCATCTACCGCTTCCAGATCCAACGCATCCTGGGTAATGGCCGGAGTCAACTGGCCCTGGCCGCGCACCACGGCAAAATCACGCACACGCCGCAACAGGCGATTCACCACCCGCGGTGTACCACGGGCCCGATGCGCCAGCAGCAGCAGGGATTTTTCTTCGGCCGGCAAGTTCAGAAGCTCCGCCGAGCGCCGCACGATTCGCAGCAGATCTTCAGGAGAATAAAAATTCAGATGATGCACGATGCCAAAACGGGATCGCATCGGTCCGGAAAGCAACCCCGCCCGCGTGGTGGCGGCAATCAGCGTAAAAGGCTGAATTTCCATGTGCATGGATTGGGCGTGCGTGCCGGCCCCCATCATCACATCAATGCAGTAGTCCTCCATGGCGGGATACAGGTATTCTTCGACGGCTGCGGGAATACGGTGGATTTCATCAATAAACAGCACATCGCCCCGGCCCAGGTTGGTTAAAATGCTGACCAGATCGGTCGGACGCACAAGGGCGGGGCCGCTGGTAATGCGCGGCACCGAACCATTGAGTTCCGAGGCCACGATGTGTGCCAGCGTGGTTTTTCCCAGACCCGGCGGGCCGTGCAATAAAACGTGTTCCATCGCTTCATTGCGGGTTTTAGCGGCCTGCACGCTGATACGAAGTTTTTCAATAAGCTCCGGCTGGCCGATATAGTCGCTAAGCTTCCTGGGGCGCAGCGTCAACTGTCCGGAGCGGGAGGGTTCATCCTCCGGCAGGGTTGAGGCTGTGACAATTCGCTCTCGAGCCATGATATCTCCGAGGTGGTTTTATGCAGTACCAGCCTTAAGGCGGTAGGCCGCACGGACAATATCCGCGGTCTTTTTCAGCGCCGGGTCCGCCCGGCACGCCCGATCCACCCAGTTTTCAGCCTCGACCCGGCGTTCGCCCAGGGAAACCAAAGCGGTAATGGCCTGCTCAAGTTCATCAAGCCGGTGGGTGGCCAGGTCCGCCGATGCCGCATCCGCCCCGCCCGTGGCAAAATGGTCCACCTTGCCGGAAAGCTCCGCAATGACCTGTTCGGCGGTGCGTTTACCGATTTCCGGCAGGCTGGTCAGAAATTTGGAGTCCTTGCGACAAATGGCAGAGGCAATCTGGCCTACCGGCGCGGTCAAAGCCCGCAGCGCCCGGCGCGGACCAATACCTTTTACGGTAATGAATTTTTGAAAAAAGGCTTTGTCATCGTTTCTCAAAAAGCCCAGCAATCGCGGTGCAAGCTGGCCGAAACTGGCGTTGCCCTCGATATATTCGAGGGTAAAAAATAGACATTTCTCACCCTTATGGGCCTGCAAGTGCTGGATATCCACTGCGGGGACGTGCAGTTCATACGTGATCTCGCCGACCGTCACCAGCACAGACTCTTCGCCTACCTCAGCAATGATTCCGTTGACTCGGGCGATCATGGAGATTCCATTCTTACTACCATTTGGCCAGGCGCGCAGTATAAGCGTAAGCAGCGTTCATGGCTACCGCCACGGAATCCGCCACGCCACGGCCCCCCCAAAGCGGACATTTTAACTTTGGCTTGACAGAGCTGCCCGCAATGCTTGCCCAAACCGTAGTATTCTGTTAATTTTATCGTTGGTTTTTCAGCCATCGCAAGTTGGATTTTTCCGAACTGCTTTGCGGACGGTACTTGCGTGGCGTACAGTAAGGTTGAATCGGGATCTGTATCAAAGTGAATGAATCGGCCAGCTTTAAAAACCAATTCTTTACGCAACTAGAGCCATTGACGTCGGCTACAGAGTCAATCCCAGCCTCCGCGGAACCCCAAGTCGCCGAATCCGTGCCGGAATTTGCCATACAAGGCTCGACCTCTTCAGAAGCACTCAACCTTGACGAGAGTCTTCTTGCGGCCACCAATTGCCTGCTGGGCCAGCATCATCCGGCCGGTTATTGGGTGGGCGAACTTCAGGGTGATAGCATCTTGGAATCAGAATACATTTTGATGAAATTTATTCTGGAAGAGGAAAACGACCCGGACTTGCCGCTGATCGCCAATTACCTTCGCCGACTTCAGCAGGCGGATGGCGGATGGAATATGTTTCCCGGCGGGAACAGCGATCTTAGCGGCACAGTCAAGGCTTATTTTGCACTGAAATTGATGGGTGACGATCCGGAAAGCCCGCACATGCGCGCCGCCCGCAACGTATGTCGTGAACTTGGCGGCGCGGAACAATGCAACAGTTTTTCCAAATTCTTTCTGGCGGCTCTGGGGCAAATCAGCTACAACGCCTGTCCTAACATTCCTCCGGAAATAGTGCTGCTTCCCAAGTGGATTTACTTTAACCTCTATGCCGTCTCCGCCTGGAGCCGCACGATGATTCTTCCCCTGGCCATTGTCAGCGCGCATCGCCCGGTGCGCAAGATCCAGGCCAAGCAGGGCATCAGTGAATTATTCAACAAACCCGCCGCAGCGAACAGTTCAGCAGGTCGGCTTCGCGGTTTGCCCAAAAGTTGGCGGGAAATGTTTCTGCTGCTGGATCTGTCGCTGAAACGCTATCAAAAAACCGCCGTGACACCCCTGCGCCCCAAGGCCCTGCGCGAAGCGGAAAAATGGCTGGTGGAACACCTGCAAGGCTCGGATGGTCTGGGCGCTATTTTCCCGCCGATGGTCTACATCCTGATTGTCTTTAAAACGCTCGGGTATCCCAGCGATCATCCGCTGGTACAAAAGGCGCAGCGTGATCTTAAAGACCTTTTTATCCGCCAGGACGATGCCATTCGCATTCAACCCTGCTGGTCGGCCGTGTGGGATACCGGCATCGCGCTCAATGCCCTGGCCGAGTTCGGCATGTCGCCAGATCATCCCATTGCCCGCAAAACCACGGAATGGCTGCTGGCCAAGGAGTGCCGCACGGCCTGCGATTGGAGTAAAAATTGTCCGGATGTGGAACCCAGCGGATGGTTTTTTGAATTTGCCAATCCGCACTACCCGGATGTGGATGACACCGCCATGGTGGCCATGGCGCTGCGTCGCCTGGGTGGCAAACCCGCACAAGCCGCCCTGAACCGCGGCCTGCACTGGCTGTTGGCCATGCAAAATGAGGATGGCGGCTGGGCCGCATTTGATCGTACACGCAACCGCCCCATTCTGGAGCACGTGCCCTTTGCCGACCATAACGCCATTCAAGACCCATCTTGTCCGGATATTGCAGCTCGCGTGCTGGAATGTCTGGGGCACAATGGGTTTGATCACCGGCATCCGGCTGTCGTCAAGGCCGTGCGATTTTTACGCGAAACCCAGGAACCTGAAGGTTGCTGGTTTGGCCGATGGGGAGTGAATTACATTTATGGCACGTGGCAGGTACTCACCGGCCTGCGGCTGGTGGGAGAACGCATGGACCAGCGCTTCATCCGCCACGCCGCCGACTGGCTCAGGTCCTGCCAGAAAGCCGACGGCAGTTGGGGCGAATCCTGCCAAAGCTATGATAATCCCAAGCTCAAGGGGCAGGGACCCAGCACGGCTTCGCAAACGGCCTGGGGAGCCATGGGACTCATGGCCGTTGATGGTCCGCACGACCCATCCGTTAAAAATGCGATCCATTGGCTTATGGACCATCAGACACCGACCGGTGATTGGGAAGAGCCGTGGTTTACAGGAACCGGCTTCCCCCGGGTGTTTTACCTGAAATATCATTTGTACCGGCTATACTTTCCACTCATGGCTATAGCCCGGTTCCGCCGGCTTGGTGGAACCGTGCGGCGACGGTGACGGCTGCTGGTACCAATGAGAATAAGCAAATGCGGCGGGTTAGCGCGTGAGCGAACTCTCTGGGCGACTATCCCGCGGCCCCGGACCGACCAACTGTCAAGGTGTCGGCCGTTGGCGGTGCAAGAGCCACGAATTGGAGGCCCATGAGGCATAGAGGCCGACGCTTGACCAAAGTGCTGAAACATCCTGATAATTGCGGTCATGTTGGCTGGCCAGACATGACCGTGCAGCCCGGCCTTTTCTGGAAAACTTAACATGCAGGCGAATAGACTATGGCCAATGAGCGCCGCATTATTATTTTTTCAGGGCGTGTTCAGGGCGTGGGCTTCCGCCTCACCACGGTACAACTGGCCCGCCAGCACCCGGTGGGCGGAACTGTGCGAAACCTGCATGATGGCCGCGTAGAATTGGTACTGGAAGGAGAGGCGGCGGAAATCAGGGGCCTGGTGGCGGACATCCGGCGACATTTTGAAGGATTCATCCATGACGTGGCCCACAGCACTGAAAACCCCGTCGGTCTGGCACCGCCGGTCCGTATTGTTTACTGAAATGTTTGGTGAGTAAGGCCCTGCCTGGAAAAAGACCCATGCTGAAAAAATCAACCATCATCTATTTTATAGTCCTGCTGGCGCTGGCCCTGGTTTCTCTGGGCTGCTGGACTTACTGGAATCACCTTATTAACGCGGCTTACCACACTGCCGGCGTTTCCGATATCGCCTCCAAACATAACCACGGCGTAGCCAGTGCCTATGCGAATGTCATTGCCACCTATGCCGACAACTGGCGGTTCTGGTTCACACTCTCTATTTCCCTGGCCGGAGCCTGGTTGATGCCGGGAATTGTGGAGTTTTTAATCCTGCCACTGCTGGGCCTTTCCCGCCTGGGAGCCATTGCGCGAGTAACGTATTACGAAGCTTTGCTGCAGCCGTTTACGCTGATTGTATTTTTGTTGTGCCTGGCGGCCATCATCATCACGGCGTTCGTACCGTTTAACACTTTCGGCGACGATACCGAAATGTTCCGCGATGTGGCCTTATCGTTCGTGTTGATGTTTTCGCTGGTCATTATGGTCTTTGCCACCGGCAAAGTGGTGGATGAGGAAATTGAAAACCGGACGATGCTGACCCTGATGAGCAAACCGGTGGCCCGCTGGCAGGTGGTGGTGGGAAAGTATCTGGGCATTCTGTGCCTGATTTTTGTGGTGATGGCCATTACCACCATCTGTACCGCCGGCTGCGATTACCTGCGTTTTTTTTCGGACAAGCGCATCGATCTGGATGTCAGCGACATGGCGGAAAGGCAAGCTTTATTCTGGAGCAATTTCAGCAGCGTCATCGTGCTGCTGCCGGCTTTTATCATGCAATTTATGGAAATAGCCACACTGGCGGCCATCAGCACCGCCATTTCCACACGGTATAGTCTGGCGCTGAACATGACGGCCATTGTGCTGCTGTACATCGGTGCCAATCTGACGCGGTTTATTCCGCTGCTCAATCTAGCCCATCCCTGGCAGGAGGTGGTGCAGAGCATCAGTTACCTGCTGCCGTTTTTGAGCAATTTTGACATCAATCAATGCCTGGTGTATCGCCCCATCAGTATGCCGGGGCATTTCATTAAAAATGCCCCCACCATCGGCCAGGTATGGGAATACGTCGTTATTTCATGCACGTACGGCCTGCTGTACATCGGTGCGGCCATTGCCATAGCGATCGCCATGTTCAGAAATCGCGAGTTGACGTGATGGTTTGCGTGACTTCGCTCCAGGTTTTGGGTGTTTCCCACACTCTGACCGCCGCCAGCCGAACCGCTCCGCTGAAACCGTCCGCGAGCTTGTTGAAAATCACCCGGGCAATGTTTTCGACGGTGGGATTGAGATTCCTGAATTCTTCGCAATCCACATTCAGATGCTTGTGATCAAAAGTTGCAATCACCCGCTGGTTGACCAGTCGCTGCAATTCTCCCACCGGCATAATCAACCCGGTGCGGGGGTCCGGCTCGCCGGCAATCACCACTTCCAATTCGTAATTGTGCCCATGGCCGTTGGGGTTGTTGCACTTGCCGAAGACCTCGCGATTGGCCTGTGCACTGAGCTGCGGGCTATGCAGACAATGGGCCGCGGAAAATTCAAACCGCTCGGATAAACGCACCACAGGTGACTCCTTGAGCAAACAAAGGTACGACAAAAAGGGACTTAACTCCAACCGCAGGGCGTGGAGCCGGCCGGGATGCAACTTGGCTCCCAGCAGAGCGACCATCGGCGAAAGCAAATCCGCCCCGCCCCACGGTCGCCCCGGTGTTGCCGCTTCCCGCCAATAGGTGCCGATCATCGGAACCAGATGGTCGCGCAGCAATTGATCAATACGTTTGATGTTGATGACCATGCCGGTGGCCGGGTCCGGTTCACCCTCCACCACGGCCGCTAGCGTTAAAAATGGAGCCACGCCATCCAGGGCCGGATGGCCCGCAAAATTATTCACCCCGTCCGCCGGCACCACTGCGGCCTTCAAGGCAAATCTAAGTTCTCGAGACAAGCGCATGGTCACCGACCTGTATGCAGCAGATGAAAACGTGCTCCGAGGTTCACAGCTTCAACCCAGATCGTGGGGCGGGCGGCGGACTGACACCTGGAGTGGCGCTGGAGCCGGCACTGGGCCGCGAGGTTCCAGTCGAAGTTGATCCGGGGCGCATCATACTTTGCAGCGGGTGGCCGATGGCTAATCGCGTGCCGGCACGGAAGCGTTCCGCGGTTACCAACATCACCACCATGGCCAGCGAGGGCCAACCGACATACCGCGCCACAATCAGCAGCCGCGGGATAAAAGGTATCCCCTGGCCGGGGGGCAGAAGGTAGACCAGTCCCATGGTATGCAGCAATTCATGCCAACTATACAGCACGCCGGGGATTGGAAATCCGTGGAAAAAATACTGCCAGGGCAGCACCATAAAAAGCAAAATAACGGCCCAGTTGAGACTGCGCGTCAGATGGGCAACGCCGGGGGCCTGGGCGACGAGAATCATTATCAGGGTAAGGAAAATCAAAATGGCCTGCGATCCCGCGGCCAGCAAACCCAGAAGCTGGGTCACCGGTACGGCCAGGTAATACGTGAGCTCCCACTGCGACCGCAAATTCAATTCGCGGCCGGCCTTGGTGCGCACGGTCCATCGGTTGATGCGAAACTGCTCGGCCGCCGCCGTGTTCAAATCATCCAGCGAACTCACGCCGGTGCCGCCGGCCGTGGCACGGGATTGACCGGAAACCGTGGTGGCGGAAAAAGGCCGCTTCCGCACCAGTGGCGTCAAGGGCCGATGGATCACCGGCCGCGATGCCACAAACGGCTGGCTGGTGAAGCGCATCAGCAGGAACCCCACCACCTGCAGCAGCACGCAGGTAAATAGCAATATGCCAAGCCAGTTGCGGGCGAAGCGCAGTGTCTGCAGGGCGATACCATAATCACTGTACGGATGCACTGGAGCGGCCATTATCGTCTGCCTTTCTTAGCTTTTTTGTCTTTGCCCTTCTTTTCTTTCTTCGAGTGCCCCGCTGTGGTGGCCGCCACCAACGCCGCCAGAGCCAGCAGGCGGGCGTCTAAACCGGGGCTGAAAGGCATGGTCTGCAGGGATTGAAACGCGGGATCAAGCTTTAACTGACCTTCCAGAACAGAAAGCAGATTCGGATCGATCTGGCCGGCTGGACTGGCAATACACACCGTCCGAATATGGCCGCGCAAATGGGTGATAACCGCCACCAGATTGCGCAGTTCCGCATGGTAAATTTCCACGCCGGCATCATTGACCACAGACACCCGTTGGTCCGTTGCACCGAGAAAAAACATGACCAACTCCTTTGTATCACCACCAGCAGGCTGTTTCCAACGGGCCTGGCCAAAATCATCGGCCCAAACGCCGTCAGGCCGGATCCTCATATCAGCACATCATGGCTGGTAATTATAGCCATCTACCAGCGCCACCACGCATGCGTCCACCGGCAATGGCGGATCGTAGGGATTGGCGGCCTCACGCCCTTCTTCATAGGCCACCAGGGAGCCATCGGCAGCACCCACCAGATCGATGGCGACAAGCGTCCAGCGAATGGGTTGCTGCTGAAAATCCAGCGGCTGAAGCATCACCAGCCTGTGCGGACCAAGCCCGGCCGCCCGCACGGAAGCCTCTACCTGACCTATGACCCGCGCCATATACATAAACTTGATTCCTTAACTGAGTAAGACCTCTTGATGCGAAGTCAGGTTTTGGCCGCATCGTCCACCAGGGCCGTAATCACCAGACGAACCGGGCTGGATTTATCCATTTTTAACATGTCCTGGGCGGCGCGTCCGTCGCTGCTTACCAACACCCGCGTGCCGATGCCGGCACCGAGCACATCTGCGGCAATCTGCGGCAGGCCGCTACTGGTTCCGGCTACGGGGTCCACAGGCTGCACAATCATCAGACGCACCCCTTTCATCGACGGATGCTTGACTGTACTGGTGAGAGAACCTTTTACTACCGCGGTGAACATAACGCTGACTACCCGCCAAACAAAGGCCTATTTCTTATAAAACACCGGCTGACCATTGGCATCAATGCGGTCGATCAGGGCAATCACTACCGCATCGGTGGCGCAGTTTTTCATGCCAGGCGCCAAACGGGCCGAACTGCCTTGCGTGACCAACACAAAATCACCCTCACCGGCACCCAGTTCATCATTGGCCACCACCACGGTTTGCCCGGGAGTAAGCTGGCCATCCTTGAGAATATGGGCATGTACCACAATGAGTTTTTTGGTATCAAATCCGGCGTCTTTAACCGTTGCCACGACGGTGGCAACCACTTTAGCGATCATCATAATTCAAACTCCAATCCATGGTGATCCGGGACAGATTATCCACGGTTTGCACCGGAAACGCCACTACGGCCATCTTACTCAATACGCATTGGGGTGGCGAAAACCACGAATGAGAGTTTCCACCAAAATTCGCAAATCCAGCAGCGGCGACCAATGATTGAGGTAATACAGGTCATATTGCAGCCGCTTGCGAAAACTGGTTCGTCCGCGGTAGCCACGTACTTGGGCATAGCCGGTAATACCCGCCCGCATCTTCAGCCGCGTGGCGAAGCCCGGAATTTCCTCCACAATTTTTTCCATGATCTCCGGGCGCTCCGGCCGCGGCCCGACCAGGGACATATCTCCCTTAAGCACGTTGAACAACTGTGGCAATTCGTCAAGACTGGTGCGGCGCAGCCACCGGCCCAGCCGGGTGCAACGGGGATCGCCGGGGCTGGCCAGCACCGCTCCGCAGGCATTTTCAGCGGTGGGAATCATGGTGCGGAATTTGAAAATATCAAACGGTTGACCACCGAAACTGATGCGCCTCTGGCGGTAAATGACCGGGCCGGAACCGGACCTTTTAATCATCAGGGCTATGATGGCCATGGGCAGGGCAAAAACCGCCAGGCCCAGCAAAGCTCCCCCGATATCGAAGGCGCGTTTGTAAAGAGCCGACCAGCCAGCCAGCGGATTTTCGCGCAGCGATACAATGGGCATGCCATCCAATTCGCTGATCGATACACGCACCGGATAGCGTGAAACCCGTAAATCCGGCACCACCCGCACATCCACACTGGTGCGATCCAGTTGGGCTACCACCTGCGGCAGCAGCGCGGCCTCGTGCGAACGCAGGGCCACAAATACACAGTCCGGCCGCATGGTTCGGATAATCTGCGGCAGTTCCGCCAGAGGCCCGACGATGGAAATCCCGCGGATATGCCCGCCGGTCAGGGGCTGATTTTCCACGCTGACAAACCCGATCACCTTGAGGCCCGTCCAACTGTTATCGCGCAAGGTTTCCAACAGACGCTGGCCCAGACGGTTGACGCCCACAATAATGGCGTAACGCTGGTTCCACCCCTGATTGCGGGCAAAACGCAGCACCGATCGAAACATCGTCCGTTCCAGCACCAGCATGGCCATCAGTGTAGGCAGCAAAGCCAGCAACATGCCACGGGTAAAAGGGGTGTTGCGCAGATAATACAGCGAAGCAATTAACACCACCCAGCAAACAACACACGCCACGATGATGGCCTGCAGTTCCTCCAGAATACGACGGTCGCGGCGAGGCTTGTACAGGCCGGTGCCGCTGAAAACCGCCGCAGCGATCGCCAGAGTCAATATCAGTCCTTCGATCAGACTGTGCATGGATGGCAGCGACTTGGCGTGTGAAAAAAATGAGAAGCGAATCGCGTAGGCCAAAAACCATGCGGCGCTCACAGTCAGACCGTCGATAATGCCCAAACCGAACTTCAAAAGCTGATGGTGCTGTTTAACCATGAAAAAGAGTTCTCACAATGCGACCGGTGGAGTGCGCCGAACCGGCCTTTTCCCGTGAACCGCCGGCCAAAGCCCGGCCGCTTTGCCGATCACCCGGGGCAGATTATACCCGACCGCTGCCCGGGTGACATGCCGCACCCATCGGGCTACGCGAAACCACCGGCCGGACCGCTGTGCCGGTGCGAACCGCTAAAAATGGACGGGCCGCAGCGGTATTACCGCCGCGGCCCGCTCTTGGGATGGCCGATAAGCCGAATTCTGTGCCGTCACCGGCGGTGATCATTTATCTGGGAGCAACATTGCTGTTGCCCTCAAGCGACCTACCCGAAGCCTACATCAGCGCCGTTTCCTGATTTTCTTGCGAAAACTTCGTACTTCAAGCACTACCATCCTGCCGGCGACTTCCTTGACGGGGGCATTGTCGCGCATGGCAGACTCGCGTCGGGACAACGCTTCGGCCTCCTATTTGGTCTTGCACCCGGTGGGGTTTTCCATGCCGGCGATGTCACCATCGCCGCGGTGCGCTCTTACCGCACCTTTTCACCCTTGCCTGCCGGACCAGCCGACATCGGCGGTTTATTTTCTGTGGCACTTTCCCGCGTCTGCCCGGCCCTCTGGCCAAGCCGACGGGTGGGCGTTACCCACCACCGTACCCTGCGGTGTTCGGACTTTCCTCCCGGCTCTCGCCGAGCGATCACCTGGCCACCCCATTAAGTATCATACCATGAAAACCGCAATCAGCAAAAAAACGCATCTTGGTGACCGTAACAGCCATGGCATTGGGCACGTTTCGCGAATGAATGATTTGCACCAAAAAGGCCGCTGCACCTGCAAGGTTCTTGACGCCGATTGAATCATTTAGCCGCCGGCAATCCGGCCGACTTACCAGGCGAAGTGGGCAAATGCGCGGTTGGCTTCGGCCATCTTATGAACGTTTTCCCGGGTCTGGATGGCACTGCCCTCGCGGCGGCTGGCGGCGATGAGTTCATCGGCGAGGCGCTCCACCATGGGCTTGCCATCCTTGCTGCGAACAGCTTCCAATATCCAGCGGATGGCCAGACTTTGCTGGCGTTTTTTGGATACCGACATCGGCACCTGATAATTTTGACCGCCGACCCGGCGAGAACGGGTTTCCACGTTCGGCTTGACGTTTTCCATCGCCAAATTAAACACGTCAATGGGCTTGGCGTCTTTGACGCGTTTGGCAATCACTTCAAAAGCACCGTACACAACGCGTTGCGCGGTGGATTTTTTCCCGTCGTACATCAGACAATTGATAAACTTGCTTAAAAGCAGCGAATTATGGACTGGATCTGGCTTGAGTATGTCCGCACTGGCCGTAAACGATTTAGCACCCATGAATAATCCTTTCCTTTCTCCGTATCGAATCAGTCGATTCGGGATACTTGAAGGTCTTAAATTTTGCCGGTTGGCCCATTGCCCCCCGCAGCAGTTTTTTAGTATCTCACTTTATCACGTATTAATAACGTTACTTGGGTTTCTTAGCTCCATACTTGGATCGGCTGCGACGGCGGGCTTCCACGCCGCTGGCATCCAAGACCCCGCGGACAATATGGTACCGCACGCCCGGCAAATCGCGCACCCGACCGCCACGCACCAGCACAATGGAG
>JAJZCR010000105.1 GCA_021851715.1 Planctomycetota bacterium | reverse complement strand
GGCGTCAGCGCGATTCCCAATCTGGGATTGAGCCGAGGGTAATAATAGAGGCCGCGGCCGAGACGTTGGATATCACCGGATCGAACCAAGCGGGAAAGAGCTTGATCGGTGGCGTAGCGTGACCCCATGTCAAGAAAGTCTTTGGGCGTGAACACCGCGCCCCGCCCCCCCGACCGGATACGCTGAAGAACAATTTGCTTCATGGTGTCCATGGCAGCAACCTCGTCAGAAAAGTGTATACGTTTTTCTGACACATTGCAACCGTTATTGCGGAATCGCAGGTGAAATTAAGGCGTTCCCAAGTGCCGCGTAGCCACGCCAGTGGCCGTAGAACAGTGGCCGTCTGGCTAACGCCGAACACCGATTCTTTGGGTTGTGCGAGCAGCGGTGGCGAACGTTCGCTTAAAGAGCAGCTTTTAGACTTTTGCGATATCGGTCAAAGGCCGTGCGGCCCGCCCGCGTGAGACACAACAAAGTCCGGGGCACTTTGCCACGATACGTTTTCTCAATCTCAACATAGCCAGCCGCTTCCAAGCTGGTAAGATGACTGGAAAGATTACCTTTGTTCATCCCGGTTTCATGGAGGAGATAAAGGAAGTCGCATTCTTTGACTCCCCAGAGTAAGGCAACGATTATCAATCGCCCCGGCTCATGAATAACCCGATCCAATTCGGAAATGGCCTTCAGTTGTTCGTTCATTCTGCTTCCGGTGTGGCTGGTTTCGTATGGCGAACGTATGAATAAAGAGTGCCAGCAGCCGAGCAAAGCCACAGAAAAGCAATCAATAAAACCGGGGGCCGCGCCCACTGGCCAAAGTCTCCGGGAGCCAGGAGGGCAAGCGTGATGACCCCCAGGATCATCAAAAGCAACACGAGCCATTTCCACCAGTGCCCTCCGCTCATACGGGATATCCAAATCGCGTATGCCACTATACTGATGACGATCAGCAGGACAACACGTGGATTCCACGTCTTCGGACTCAAATTCCACACGCTCATCACATGACCCTTCCTGATCAAGAAAGCCAAGACGACTACGAAAGTGAGCACGTTGAGACAGGCTATGACGATTTTGATCCACCATGACTTTCCGCCACGGCGATATGCGGCATAGCCGGTGCGTGGCCAAGTGATTCGCCGCTTGATCGCGCGGCGGGTCCAATAGGCGAAACCCACCGCCATCACCAAGCTCGCATAAATCACCACCACACGCATCCATGTCGGCGAATTCTCGGGCAATAATGCCTCCAGATAGCCTGCCAAAAAATAGCCCAAAAGTATGAGGCCGACGACCATTTCACCGGTCCCGTCAATATTTTCATATCGTTTGGGCCAGCCCATAAATTCTTGAAATCTGTTCATACTACAAACCATAATGCGTCAAGAGCAAAAGCCTCTTCCCTATCGGGGTAGCGTTCGGTTCCTCCGTTCACCCGGTGACGTGCCGGCGGGTTTGTGCCTTACCGGCGCGGCCGTCGATCTGTCGAACGAAGTCGGCGATCTTCTTTTTATATTGACGAATGCTACACGGGCGTTGTAACGCCGACAGTCGCGCGATTCTTGCAGTTCACGCTGCGGGCACTTGGGGGACATAGGTCCACGAACGTGAAGTCGCAGCGGTGTAAAAAGGTCGTAGCAAGTTCTACCGTTTTGTACCGTTTTGGCTTTTCAATACCGCAAAAACCCGCGAAAAACGCGGAAAAAAGAAGATGATTTGCAAAACGACTTTATCGCGGTAAAATCACGATTTATAAAGGGTTTCTGGGTTTTTCGGCCCGAAATCTGCATTGCCTTCCAAGCTGGCTGTTGTGGGTTCGAGTCCCGGCGGGGCTGGGGAACTAACCACAGAGAAACTATGAAGCCGAGCCTTCCTGAGAGGGCGAGATAACCGGGATAAACACCTTGCGCAGATTTCACGGACTAGATGATGACGACGAGTTCACCATGGTGCGGCTGTGGCCGCAATCCCGATGGCCATCCAATATTGTCCAGGAAATTCGCGTGGGTGAAAGCCTCGAGATAATTTCGTCCGATGCGAGGGCCTGCTGCGGAGGCAGGTCCGAGGTTAGGCGAGCGGTATGGAAGTACTGGCAAGTTAAGCGCATGCAGCAGCGCGGCGGTTTCGGGGGTAAATAAAATCTCCCTGGAACCGCTTAGATCAATTTTTTCAGCGCCTTTTTCCTGGCATACCGTTGGCGTGCCAGTTCCTTTCGGCCCGCTTCCCCACATCCGCGTCCGGGAGTGCTTTTGCTGTTCCCCTCGCCGGATGCGACAGGTGCATCTGCATCGCCCATGCCACGCTCACCGGCACGTCAAAATACGATCCGTCGTAAGCCACCACGTTTTCCAGCAGCGTGCCAAGGTCCGTATCATCGCGCCACTTTCCGACCGCTGGAAGTTTCTCCCGCAACGCCCGCACCACCGGCATCAACACCGCCCGGTCTGCCACCGCCAGAAAATCACTGTGCGTGCTGCGACCGATGCGCTCCAGCCCCACCACTTCTTGGACACGGTGGTTCTGACGGGCCAATTCCAAGCTGCGCAGACTGCGCATCATCGGGTTGTAGGATCCCAATCCCGATGGACATCGGGACAACACCAGAACATGGTGCGCCTCCAACAGCCGATTACCATGCCCGGTTTCCTGCCGGAGCCGCTCCATCGTTTCCCGCAGCACCCGCACCTCCTTGCTCCCCGCCAGGCGTTCCAGCCGCGGATCATCCGCCTTTCTTAACCGTGCCAAGGCCACCGGATCATCAAGGAATGCAGCGGGTGGAAGCCTTTTGCTCATGGCTGACAGTAGACCATATCCGGCGCAAATGCGCAAGCTAAGATGGTGTTAAATCTTCGCTGGTTTTGTGTTAGCATTTTTCCGGACAGTATCCGCCGGTATGTGGAGGGGCTCAAACGCGGTCCCTGGCATATTGGGGCGGTTTCAGGTGGATGAAAATAATGCCGCCGGTCGTTCCGGCGGCTCGTGGTTGTTTTCTTTTTTTGAGGAGTGTTTTCATGGTAAAATCACTGCGTCGTGGTCTGCTCGCCTTGCAGCGGCAGCGACGTTTGCCCCGGAAATCCTGTTTACCCGCCCGGGCCACCCTCCCAGCTCCTTGGCACGGCTCCGCGGTCGCCGATCCCGCAGGTCCCATCATATCCGATTCCAGATTACAATAATCCCTGATGAACGCCATGAATAAATCCAGACAGGCGGCCCTGGCCGTGGTTGACACTCTGCAAAAAGCGGGCTTTGAGGCCTATTTTGCCGGCGGCTGCGTGCGCGACGAACTGATGGGCCTGGTCCCACAAGATTATGATGTAGCCACCTCCGCCCGTCCCGAAGAAGTGCTGCGCCACTTCCCTAAAGCCCTCAAGGTGGGTGTGGCGTTTGGCGTGGTGCTGGTTCGCCGGCGCGGCACCGCCATTGAGGTGGCCACGTTTCGCTCGGATGGCCAATACGAAGATGGCCGTCGCCCCACCAGCGTTACCTTTTCCTCCGCCCAACTCGACGCCCAGCGCCGCGATTTCACCTGCAATGGATTGTTTTGTGATCCGATCCGTGGTGCCATTCTGGATTTTGTCGGAGGCCGCCAGGATATTCAGACCCGCTGTCTGCGGGCCATCGGCGATCCGGCCCGGCGTTTTGCCGAGGACCATCTGCGCATGCTGCGGGCCATTCGCTTGGCCGCCCGCCTGAATTTCCAGATTGACCCTTCCACCCTGGCCGCCATTTCGCAACATGCCGGTGCCCTGGTCCACATCAGCCGGGAACGAATCGGGCAGGAAATGCGCATGATCCTGACCCATCCGTCGCGCCGGTCGGCGGCGCAGTTGCTGTTGGAAACGAGATTGCTGGAGCCGGTATGGCAGCAGCCGCTGGACCCTGCACACGTACTGTCCACCGGGCTTGGCTGGCTGGGCGGTCTGCCGGCGCAGGCCGGTTTTGCCCTGGCTCTGGCCGCTTTGATCTGCGATATTTCTCCCCCGCGCAATGCCCGCACGGCGTCGCAACAACTGCAAAGGTCCTGGGCGCTAAGCACGCAGGAAACCTCCGATCTGCAGTTTTTCCTGGCTCAACTGCCGGTTCTGCAGAATTGGAAAAACCAGCGAATCTCGGTTCTCAAACGCATTTTGGCCGACAGCCGGTCCAACGAGTTGCTCACTCTGTACCTGGCCGGCACACCCGATGCCGCACAAAAATTGGAACTGGAAGCCCGGGTGCGGGAATTAAGTGCTGCGCCGCTGGCCCCGGATCCTCTGGTCACCGGTGATGACCTCATTGCCATGGGACAATCTCCAGGCCCGAAGTTCCGGGCGTGGCTGGAAGAACTTTACAATCAGCAACTGGAAGATCAATTTCCCGATCGCGCCGCGGCACTTACCGCAGCACGGCACCTGGTGGAGATGGATGCGCAGCAGCGCCAGCATGAGCTGTAACAGAGCTTGGTGAATGTGGCCGGCCCGGCTGATCCTTATTGGCTTTGCGATCCACGATCCATATAGCGATGACCGCCAACAGCACCAGCAGGACCCACCCCAGCAGGCGGACCGCCCGGGATGCTTGCGGCGGACTCGGCGCAACCGGACCCGCAGCCGCCGGAAATTGCTGCAAACCCTGAATAGGTTTATCTTCGCTCATGTGCTGCCGCCGCCAAGCCACGCCAACCCATCATGTTCATGAATTGTAGCAGCCCAATTGCAGGGTGGGCAATCGCAGCGGGTCGTCAGGCTCCACGCAAAAATAAATTCGCATTTTACGGCGCAGGAGTTTTGGCCGCTGGCGAGGCGTGAGCGACGCGCATACCCCGCCAGTGGG
Organism: Planctomycetota bacterium; assembly: GCA_021851715.1. GTDB lineage: Bacteria > Planctomycetota > Phycisphaerae > WQYP01 > WQYP01 > JABEVA01. The sequence goes on along the minus strand of JAJZCR010000105.1, from coordinate 6,756 downwards.
TCTGTAAGGAGCGAACAACGAAGCCGGCGGCCAAAATCGTAAATCCCATAGGGAAAGGCCCGCGGCACCTCCGGGCCTGGAAAATCGTGCCCGTTGACTTGGATCGGCGACTTGCTTCTACGCCATTGCCGACCTTTGTTCTCATAGTTCCCGATGAGTTCCTTCTTTTTCGTATCCACAGAGATGACGGGTTCCCCCTGCTTCATGGCTTGGCGCACCCGCGCGTTGATATGCCGAAACTGCGCGTCACGATCGGCATGGTCATTGCCTTCCTCGGCCTTACGGTTGCCTTGCAGACGGATTTTCCTCAGGCATTGCTTGCTTTTCCCACATGGTATAATACATAGGTATGGGAATAATCAAGAAAAACATAACCTTGCTCCTGGGCTTTTCCATCCCAATCTTGATGATTATGTTCGTGGCGGCGAGTGTATATCTGCCCGGACTTTTTATAAAACCACACTTCAACTTTTTGTATGTGAGCGCCGACGACTATTATTATAATTACAACAACGGACGACAATACTCCGTCCGCGATGGCAGACTGGTAAAAACTGAAATCACACCGCCAAAAAACGCAAGTTATAAGCCGCCGCGAGGGAATGCAAAATTGTATCTCTATGATGTTACAAAAGACCAGAGCAAAGAGATTTCTTTTGCGGACGCGCAACGTTTAAACTTGGATCCTAATCTAAGATCACCCGATGGTTTTGAGATCGTTGATGGAAGTAGAGATTATGGCTTCTTCCCGTTTTTCCCGGCAGGAGGTACAAATTACAATGCGCGATATTTGAAAGGTCATGGTGTGAGCAAAAAATTACATCTTCAGTTAAACGGAACCTCAGATTATTATAATTTTCGTTTTCTTGGCTGGATAAAATAAATATTATGGCAAGAAAAGAAGAAGCTCTACGATATATTAAGACGCTCGCTGAGCAAAAAGTTCTTACGAGAGAAGAGCTTAATACGGCCTTCGACGCCGGAAGCTCAAGCAAAACGGATGTCGTTCCAACTAAAAAGCTCGGAATTTCCGAAATTTTATTTTACATTGGCGGAGCCATTGTTTTTCTGGGCATTGCAATTCTGCTCTTTCAAAATTGGTCAACGCTTAGTTTTGCAACCAAAGTTTTAGCAACTCTCGGTGCGGGCGTCGCCGCTTATTGTGTCGGAGTTTTATTTAGCAGAGACGAGCGAATGGAAGCGGCTGGCTCGGCTTTTTTTCTTATATCAGCCCTCGTTATTCCAATGGGCCTATACGTCGTTTTTGATCACGCGGGATTTGATGCCGACGGTTACGGTTCTCAAAGTGTGATTTCGGGAATACTTTTCGGCATGTATCTCCTGTCGTATGCGGTTTTCCGAAGACATGTATTCACATTTTTCAGTATTCTTTTCGGGACGTGGCTTTTCTTCAGTCTTACCAGTTTCATGACCAGGGGCGGCGCATTTTATGACATTTGGAAATTTTACGAATATCGCGCCCTTGCCACAGGGATAGCTTATATGTTGATTGGCTATGCCTTCTCAAAAAATGGGCACGCCCCGCTTTCCAATTTTCTCTACGGTTTTGGAATCATCGGATTTCTTGGCTCAGCTCTGTCACTAGGCGGTTGGAAGCCGAACCAAAATATATTTTGGGAACTGATTTATCCCGCTCTTATTTTTGGAGCTTTGTTTCTTAGTGTTCATATAAGAAGTAAATCGTTTCTCACTTGGGGCACGCTCTTTCTCATGGCTTATATTCTTAAAATCACTTCAGAGTATTTCTCAACGGGTTTAGGCTGGCCGCTCGCACTGGTTATCGCTGGACTTTCGGTGATTGGTGCCGGGTATATGTCCCTCTCGCTCAAAAAGAAATATTTGTCTGCTTGACCTGAAGGGAGCAACCACCGCCGTTGTGAGCTGTCACCCCCGCGATTTGTTGCTCTATTGTTCAACCGAAGCCGGCGGCCAAAAGAACCAGCCGGAACGTGTGAAGTTATTTTTGCCCGGTCCCCTATACCTGCCAATATTTACCGGCCCGGCAAGGTATGGTGGCGCACCGGACGCAGCATCAACACCAGCGGCACGCAGACCAGACACAACAGACCTAAAAATCGAAAATTCTCCACGAAAGCCCAGAGGCTGGCCTGTTGGCGAAGGCTGTGGTAAAGAATCGCCAAAACCTGCTGATGTACATGGGTGGCCGGGCCTGTGGGAGCCAGCGCCGTCTGCAAATGCTGCACGCTGTGCCGCCATGCCCGGTTCAGCGGCGTTGCGTTAGGTACCAGTTCATTCTGCCACACCTGGCTGGTGCGCGAAAGCATGGTGGTGGTGATGGAAATGCCGATGGCCCCACCCAGGTTGCGCATCAGATTAAAGATACTGGTGGCGTTGCCGATCTGATCATTGCGCAGCGTGCTGACCGCAACCGTGGTCAGTGGAATAAACAGCAGGCTCACGGCAAAACCGTTGACAATAATCGGCCCCGTGACGCTGAACATGCCCACGTTCAAATTGATGGACCCCAGCAGATAGCTGGACCAAGCCAGGGCAACCAATGAGGTCCCCATGAAAATACGGTCATCCATTTTACCCATCAATCGCCCGGCAATCAGCACCCCCACCACCGATCCCACACCGCGCGGGCTTACCGCCCATCCGCTTTGGAAGGCCGAATAACCCATCAACGTCTGAAGAAAAAGCGGTAACAAGGTCGTGGTGCTGTATAAGACCATGGCGGCCGCCATCATAATGGCGGTAGAAGAGCCGAAATTGCGATTTTTTAACACCCGCAAATCAATCAATGGATCGCGAGCGGTAAGTTCCCAAACCACAAACGCCAGAAAGCCCACCACGGCAATGCCGATCATCCACCGAATCCACACCGCCCCAAGCCAATCTGCATCCTGCCCTTTATCCAGCACTATTTGCAAACAGGCCACCCATACCGACAGCAGCACAAAACCGACGATATCCAGGGCGGTTTTCACGGCGTGGCGGATGTACGGGGGATCTTCCACAAAAGCATCGACCAGCAGAAACGCCACCGCGCCCACCGGAATATTGATATAAAACATCCAGCGCCAACTGTATGAATCCGTCAGCCAACCACCCAGCGTCGGACCGATCACCGGTGCACAAATCACCCCCAACACGTAAAAGGCCATGGCTTTACCGCGTTTGCGCACCGGAAAACTTTCCAGCAAAATAGCCTGGGCACTCGGCTGAAGCGCCCCGCCCCCAATGCCTTGGACAATCAGCGAGAGAATCAGCGTTTCTATATTCGGTGCCATACCGGCGGCCAGTGATCCGGCGACAAAAATGCCGATGCAGATAAGTAAAAATCGCTTGCGACCGAAAGTGCGGCTGAACCAGGCGGTGGCCGTTAATACAATCGCATTGGAAATCAAGTAGCTGGTCAGCACCCAGGTGGCCTGGTGCGGCGTGATGGACATGCTGCCGGCGATATGCGGCAAAGCCACGTTGGCGATGGACGTATCCATCACTTCCATGAAAGTGCCCAGCATGACCGCAAATGCGATGAGCCACGGATTGCTGCGCGGAACCCACGGCGTGCGCAAATCCAGCCCGGACTCAGGTGCCGAATCAACTACCGCCATCGAATCTCCACCACGTGCCAACGCCCCATCGGTGGTCCGCGTTGTTGGTGCCAGCCGCGAACCCTGCACGAATTGTAGGCTCCGCCAACCGCAAAATAAAGGCCGGCCTCAGCCGGCCTGATGAACCGCTTGTCGTATGATTGCCCGCCTCCCACGGCTCAGGCACCCGGCCCGGTGCCGCCCGGCTGCGCTGCTATTGGCCCCAAATCAGATCCGTCGCATTGTCGGCACCGTGTTCCACGGACCTTTCCATTTCGGCCGGCGCTGCCACGGTGGGCAACGCCCCAGCACCGATGGCATCAACGCCGCAGGGCGCATTGACGGCTGCGGATGCAGGTTGCAGTGTTGGCTCGGCGCAATCCCCGCGCTGGCCGGCCAATTCGCGGCCAAAGTCCACGCCGGCAACTAAATATCGCAGGGCATCCAGCGCATGATCGTTAATCTGCACGGGCAATTTGGCGAGCCGGCCCTCGCCGCCAGGTTCGTAATGATATTCCGCCGCTTCGTTGAGCAAATTGGCACAGCAGTCATAAATCTTGAGGTGGCGGTTTTGCAGGCGTTCGAGCACCTTGGCAATGCCCAGGTCAACGGATTTGACCGGTGCCGGCCGGGCCAGAATATCCCATTGCCGTAATTGTTCGATCATTTCGGGCCGCGAGCTGTCACAAAACAACACCTCTATGTTCCACCGTCCCATCAAAGCCTGAATCCGTCGCCCCAGTTCCGTGGGCACCTGGCCGCTTTGGTAATACTCCTCCACCACATACAGGCAATCATCGGCACACAACACCCCCACGACCAGAGCCGTCGGCTCGCGAAAACCCCAATCCACTCCCGCACATACCCGTAAAGGCGGGTGCGGTGGTTTGGGGCTGGCGCCCGGCAAAATATGTTCCGCCAAAATGGGATACACCAACCCTTCCGGTGCGGCCCAATGGCCATCCAGCAGCCGGCGGCGGGTTACTCCTGAAAGCCGCCCCAGCGTGGCCATGTATTTTTCCCCTTCCGCAGTCCAGCACCCGTGAACCCGGTCCCACAAAGATGGATTGTCCTGATGGCGGCTGACCAACCGCTGCATGAAACCCTGGGCGGCACGGCGGTTCAACCAATGGCCGGGATAACTGGGATTACAATCAGCAATCGCCTGCTGGAAGGGCATACGGGCATTGCGTAAACGGGATAAGAGTTTCTGCCAATCGTCGAGGGTCAATTCCGTCGCTTCAAATGCGGCAATCAGGTCAAACTCGGTGGACATGATACGATCTGGTTTATCCAATGACCCGGTCACCAGTTCCGAGCGGTTACTGAATTGATAGGACTGTCGATACCGGCGCGAAACCCCGCCGAGTACGGGATGGTTTTCCCAGAGCACCTTATCTTCCAGCGTTACCAGCACCGATTGGCTAAGACTGGCCCGTGTTTTGCGCGCCAGCAACGCCCGCATTCCGGCAAAGCGCTGGGCACAGAGAAACACTTTTTCCAGCACCGCACGCGTTTTACCCGTACCCGCCGGACCAGCCAGCAAAATCTCCGGCGCGCGGGAATAAAACAACTCTTCCGCCGCACCATACGGCCGATACGCCCGGTGCTGCGCCGCAATATCCGCCGTTGGAGGCTTTATTTCCCGCACTGCCCCCGCGGCATCAAGGGTGGTCACCGTCTCTGCGCTGATGGGTTGAGCCAAGTGGTCGCAACCTGGTTTGACCATAACCGGATGTAGTTGGGATATGGGGTTGGGTAAGCCCGGCGCTGGGATTGGTTACACTCCCGCAGGCCCGTAGCCCGCGTGGATGACGGTTGCGGATTGCTCACAGGCTGGGATTGGTTACACTTTGACAAATAGCCGATGAGGTTTTAGTATGGTTACGGATTGTTCACAGGCTGGGATTGGTTACACTGATACCCCAATCACTCCCGCTCATCCCCAGAGGACGGACTGTATGTTTGGTGGGACGTGCAGACTTGGTAGTTTTCGACCTGCGCGATTTTCGCGTGGCCCAGCACGTTTGCCCCAGCAGCTAATAGGATATTTTTTTAAGGAATTAATATGCGTGCATACGTAACCATCTACGAAAGTCGCGGCAAGTATTTAGCCGACACCTCCGGCGAACACGGCGGGGGTGCCGGCGGACTTTTTGCGGGCCTCACCCACATGGAGGCCGCGGAGTTCGCCATCAGGCAAATGCTCCGCTACCGCCGCTGCCGCGGTGGGGCTAAACTCATCGCCCCGCCGGAGGTGCTGGCCCACGTCCCCGAAGACCTGCGCGAAGTCGACCCCAGTTAAAAGAAAGGACCACCCATGAAAACCACGTCTCGTTTTTTCACCACACTCGCCGTCATTTTTCTCGCCGCGCCGGTGTGCATGGGAGTCGTACTGCAACCCCGTCTCCCCATCAAAACCATCGATGGAGACCAGTATTTAAAGTCACAAATAAGCTACCAGCAGTCCCAAATCGCCGCTGACCGAGCGAGCCTGCGCCGGCTCGCGGGCCGTTCCGGTGTGCAGCCGCAGCGAAACAAGCTCCTGCGCGACATCACCATCCACCGCCGCCGCCGCAACGTGCTTCAGTCAGCCCTCCGTGCGGGGACGACGCCAAAATTCTCCGCGTTGTCCATGGTCCATCTGCGTGTCGGCCAGATCGGCCGAATCTCCGATCAGTGGTCCCTGCGTGAAATCTTAAATCAAAAAGTAGCTCTTGGATGCGACTACTATTTTCCTGAAATAAAACAACACGCTCCCATCTACTTATACCACCGGCCAACTTTTCAAAACATCTGGTTCGCCGTAAAAGGTTTCGATCTCTCTGGACTCGCAACGCCGATGGGGGCATCGATCCACTGCGTGTGCCTGGTGTCCGGCACCATGAGCTATACCAGTGTGCTCGGCGCACGCCGAACGGTTTTCGTTCTCACCCCCATCCAACTAAAAATCGCCCCCAAAAAAGCTGGAAAATAAAGCGGTTCACGGCTTGTGCTGCTTGAACCACTGGACCTGGCCTTCATGTTTTAACGCGGCGGCCTTCGTGGGAAACGTGCCGTTGCGGATTGCTCACAGGCTGGGATTGGTTACACTGTTCCGGGTGTGACTTCGGTCGTTGGCACTGTTGCGGATTGCTCACAGGCTGGGATTGGTTACACTGTTCCGGGTGTGACT